>PAJK01000018.1:0-32711 GCA_002706025.1 Oceanospirillaceae bacterium | reverse complement strand
CAGACGTTCAGCACTGTCTTCACTGAAGCCATGAATCAGTCGTAAGCCCAGNCGCAGATGGGGTTGCTGATCGCCCGGATCGGCATGGTGCAGCCAGTCGCTGTGNTCAACACTGACCGGNAACACGTTAACGCCATGGGCGCGGGCATCGTTGATCAGTTGTGCCGGGCTGTAAAANCCCATGGGCTGGCTGTTCAGAATCGCGGCACAGAAAAGCGCCGGATGATGGCATTTCAGCCAGGCGCTGGCATACACCAGCAGGGCAAAGCTGGCNGCATGGGATTCCGGGAAACCATATTCACCAAAGCCCAGTAACTGGCGTTGCAGACGCTGAATATAGTCCAGTGAAAAGCCATTGTTCAGCATGTTGNNTTCCAGTCGCTGCTGGAGTTTCTGCATATGNCCTTTTTTCCGCCAGCTGGCCATGGAGCGGCGCANCAGATCGGCTTCGGCGGCGGTAAAATCNGCCGCCACCATGGCAAANGCAATCACCTGNTCCTGAAATAACGGAATGCCCAGCGTACGTTCCAGAATGGGTCTGAGGGCATCCATAGGGTAGTCCGGCTCTTCTTCGCCGTTACGCCGGCGTAAATACGGGTGCACCATNTCGCCGTGAATNGGCCCCGGACGGACGATGGATACCTGAATCACCAGATCATAATAATTGCGCGGTTTAAGNCGTGGCAGCATGTTCATCTGNGCCCGGCTCTCNACCTGAAANACNCCGATGGAATCGGCTTTCTGCAGCATTTGATAAGTTGCCGGNTCGTCTCTNGGAATATCCGCCAGCGTNATGTTCAGTTGCTGCAGGCAACGGCGTATGGCCGATAACATACCGAGGCTGAGAATATCGACTTTCATTAATCCCAGCGTTTCCAGATCTTCTTTNTCCCATTGAATNACCGTACGNTCATCCATGGCGGCATTTTCNACCGGCACNAGATCGGTGAGCTTTTCCCGGGCAATAACAAAGCCACCAACATGCTGGGATAAATGCCGNGGAAAACGCAGAATTTCACTGACCAGATATTTCAGCTGGCGCAGTTTGAGNCCGTCAGCCACCCGCCGGTCAGCCAGTTCATCAAGCCAGGTTTCTTTTTTATAGCGATAACCGAAATTGGCCAGTACCGGTTCCAGCGCCAGTAAATCCATGCCCAGTGCACTGGCCACATCGCGCAGGGCANTTTTCGGACGGTATGAAATAACCGTAGCCGCCAGTGCTGCACGCTCACGGCCGTATTTCTGATAGATATACTGAATGACTTCTTCGCGCCGCTGACTTTCAAAGTCGACATCGATATCCGGTGGTTCATGGCGTTCGGCGGAAATAAAACGTTCAAACAGCAGATTCACTTCAGCCGGATTGACCTCGGTAATTTCCAGGCAGTAACAGACCACCGAGTTAGCGGCAGAACCGCGCCCCTGACAAAGAATATTCTGACTGCGGGCAAAACGTACGATGTCATAAATGGTCAGAAAATAATGTTCGTATTCTTTTTCGGCGATGAGCGTCAGTTCTTTTTCTATGGTGTCGCGGACCTTTTGACTTTCCCCTTGTGGAAAGCGTTTTTTACAGCCGGCTTCGGTCAGCTCACGCAGATAATCACCGGCACGTTTTCCGGTGGGCAGGGTATCGGTTGGATACTGGTAACAGATTTCATCCAGCTGAAAATTGCATTGCCGGGCAATGGCTGTGGTGCTGGCCATCAGCTCTGCTGAATACAGATGCGTCAGTTTTTTGCAGGAACGCAGATGCCGCTCATTATTGCTAAATAAATGCTGACGGCAGCTTTCAATGGTCTGGTTATGGCGGATGGCCGTAATACAATCCTGTAAAGGCTGGCGTGCCGGAATGTGCATATGCACCTGACTGGCACAGGTCAGCGGGATCTGCCACTGGCGGGCAAAGCGACACAGCCTGTCAAAACGCCATTCGTCTGTGGCATCCAGCATGCGCTCGGCCAGCAGCCACAGGCGGTGGGCAAAATGATGGCTCAGTCGGCGGGTGAATTCCGCCTGTTGTGTCTGCTGTGGCTGCTGTGATTGTTGCGGCTGTGCATAAAACGACTGTTGCGGTTGCCACAGTAACAGGCAGTGCTGCAGGTCAAACAGCTGCCCTGGGTTAAAAAGGTAAGTGCCTTTTTCTGCAGCGCGGCGACAGGTGGTGATCAGGCGACAGAGTTCACTGTAGGCTTTTTTGTCTGTCACCAGCACAACAAAAATATGATCGTCGCAATGAAATTCACTGCCAATAATTAAACGGAAATTCTCCAGTTTTGCCGCCAGAGACGGATCCTTCTGTGTTTCCTGCTGCAGATCCTGTAATGCCTGCCAGGCACGGACAACACCGGCCAGCGAACATTCATCGGTGATTGCCAACCCCTGATAACCAAGGGCCACCGCCTGTTGCACCAGTTCCTGTGGATGCGAGGCCCCGCGCAGGAAAGAGAAATTACTGACGCAGTGCAGTTCGGCATAAGCGACCGGCGTGCCTGTGGCGATATTTGTATCGGCCGTGTTATCCGCTGAATGATTCATCAGGAAAAAAGCCCATGAATAAACCAGCCCTGTGGCGAATGAAAAACCCACAGCAGCTGTTCACTCTGTTTTTCTGTTGCTGGTTCTGTTGCCTGGCAGACGACGTAGTAATCACGGCGCACGGTATTGTTATCCCACCAACCGCTGCAGACCCGTTCAGGCCCGGAAATAATCTGCTGCGGCGCAGGACAGGGCAGCGGAGCCGGCAACAGCCACAACGGTCTTGTACCACTGCCGGGATGTAAGTGGGCTGCTGCGGGAAGGTCATCAGCAGGGCGGAATATACTTGCCTGTTCCGGGCGCGGATCNGCCTGAACCTGCAGGCGCAGTAACTGCTCAGGTTGTAAGCGGCTGGCCAGACGGTTGAGCAGCTGACCGCTGTTCTCTCCGTCGGAGCTGTCCGCCTCTGCCTTGCTGGTCAGCAGTCCCTTTTGCCCGCGTTCCCGTTCAATAAACTCACTGACGTTCAGTATCAGACTCTGTACCGGGGCGGGCAGGCGGCGTTGCTCAAGAAAATGACGCACCATAAAAACCAGCTGGCTGTGTTCATATTCACCGTGAGCAAAGCGTATCTGCCATTCGCTGTCAGGCAGATGACGGTGGCTGAGTTGCAGATTCAGTTGCCGGGTGCTGAGCTGGCGGCGCTGCAGAAATTCACTCAGCCGCTGCAACAGACGCTGCAAGGGAAACAGTAAGCCGTTGCTGTGTTCGACTTCATGAATAAAGTGCGCCTGCTGCTGAAAAACTTCAGCGTTGTGAAAGGCCGGCAGAGGGTGTGGCTCATAGCCGAGCAAGCGGCGGATACGCTGACTGAAATCCGTTCCCAGCCGGCTGGACAGGGCGGTTAACGGCAGGCGATTAACATCGGCCAGCCGTTTTATACCAAGACGCTGCAAACGGTAAGTTTCCTCCGGGCTCAGGGGTAACCCCTGCTGTAACTGTGCGACCGTCAGGTGCGGCAGATCATGGTTATCAGTGGCTGGCAGCAGCTGCAGATGCGCACGTAATCTTGCCGCCAGCGGCGTTTGCCCAAGACCGGTCTGTACTGACCAGTGCTCGGCATCAGCCTGAGCAATAATATGGCGATGCAGGGAATCCATGCCGTGAAACAGGCGCAGCATACTGGCGACTTCAAGCCACAGTCCCTGCGGTGGATCAGGGCTGATAAAGGCACTGAACTGACCCGCCCAACTGGCGCGGGTATTGAGCATCTGCGCCTGCTGCTGAGCATCAATGGTCAGCAGCTGCAGTTGCGGGCACAGGCATAACGCGGTGATCAGAGGCATATCTGCCAGAACCCCGCTGTTCTGAGCGGCTTTATTGGCCTGCCAGATATGGCGTTGACTGCTGCGCCTGACCAGCGCCACCGGTTGTTGCGTAAGCTGCTCCGCATCCGGCTGACTGCTGATCACCTGCTGCAGGCACATCTGTGGAAATAACAGATACATCCAGCGATCTTTCATAAGCCAGCCCGTTTATTGCAGCCTGGTGGTTTTGCTGTTGTCACCCAGCTGCCTGTGCCACGGGTTTTTGTCGTGTTGACTTCTTTCGGTATGGCTTCGGTTGAGATCCAGAGTAAACGGATGTCCGGGCCATTGGCCGCGGCGTTTATAACATTCAATTTCAACGGCACTGGCTGACTGACGCTGAATACCAAGGCGCACAGCTGCCGGTGAGCCGGACGGATCAAACGCGGACTGTGGCCACAACCAGCAATAACTCTGATGGTGAGCACAGGCCAGCTGCAGGCGGCGGATATGGGCCTTGTGCAGGCGCTGTGGCCAACCCAGAACGGCGCTGCAATGACCACTCTTCAGCCCTTCCTCCAGACACCACATGGCTTGCTGTTCGTCTTTGGGATGAACCAGCAAAACCCTGCGGACATCGATGCCAGCCTGTTGCAACGCTGCCGCCTGAGGCTGCAGGCGCATACGGCCGTTGTGCGTATCCAGGTTCGGGCTGCCGACCCAGAGAATCCAGCGCGGCTGCTGACTGAGCTGGGCCAGTGCCGGCAGGATCAGGCTGACCTCACCGTTACCGGTGAGGGGACCGGCGTGACCATAGATTTCACACACCTGACCGGATTGCCAGCCATGGGCTGGCAGGGCGTCATTGAGCGCGGCAAAGCCGCTGTCGATAACGGCCTGGCGCGGTTGCTGAGCTGCGTTACTCTGGCCCTGCCAGACCTGTCCGCTGGCAATGACCTGATCAAGAGGCTGAGGCATAAGAATCTCTTGCTTGGTATTTGTATGGATATACAGTACTGTTTATATATCCAGTATTCAAGAGGGCAAACAGAAGAGACAATAAGCCCTGACATTTTTGTGGCCGAAGCAATGACAGAAAGACAACTCCGCCGTCCTGTACGCTGGCAAGTGCTGGGAGCCGCCATGGCTTTGCTGTTGCCCGCTGGCGCGTCGGCGCTGGAGGGCTATGGCGAGTTTGGTCTGGGCGTAACCTTTGTTGAAGTGGATCAGCCATTGGCGCTGCGTTCAGAAGACCGCAAAGAAACAGTGGCGGATGAAACCCTGTTTGCTGGTGGAGCGATCCAGTGGTTGCCATTTGTCAGCACCGGCCTGCAGATGTGGATCTGGGGAGATCGCCGGGTGGATGCCAATGCGACGGAAAAAAACATCGACGGTATCGGTGTTGCTGCCGATGTCACCGTACGCTTCCCTTTTGATGCCTTCAGCCCTTATGCGCGTTACAGCCGGGTGTGCTGGGACATGCTGATTACCGGCCTGGACAGTAACTGGTCGGAAGAAGCCTGTTCATCGCAGGTTGCTGCCGGGCTCGGATTTGGCTTGCGTGGCGCGGATGGCAGGCTGCAGCGCCTGAATATTGAATACAGCCGCATGACTCTGACCGATGACGCAGAACTGTCGCAGCTGGTGGCGACCATGCAGGTTTCTTTTTAACGGCTTTAAACGTGTTCACGGTGCGCTGAAACGTATCTTTCTGAGCTGCCAGACAAACGCCAGGTGCACGCTCTCCGTTGTATTTCAATGTTACCGATTAATGATTTACCAATTTATGGACCAATGTAATGACTGATTATTCTCTGACCTATCTTTTGCTTTCTGTTGCCGCTGCTGTGGCCGGCACTGGTCTGCTGGCGTATGCCCTGCAGTATCAGCGACAGCAGAGCTGGCAGCAGAAACAGGCAGAATCAGAGCAGACCCTGCAGGCTGAGCAACAGTTGCGCGAGCAGAGTGAGCAGCAGCTGAAACAGCTGAGTGCCGATATTCAGCAACTGCAGCAGGACCTCAGTCAGGTGCGGGTGGATCAGGTGCGCTGGCAGGAGCGGGCAGAGTCACTGCAGAGTCAGGCACAGAAATCCGAACAGCAGTATGGTCAACAGCAACAGCAGGACCGCGCCCAGCTGCAGGCGTTGCAGCAGGAACTGACGTCGGTACAGCGCCAGTTAGCCACCGAACGCGAGGCCCGCACTCAGGAGCAGCGCAGCAGCGAAGAAAAACTCAGCTTGCTGCAGCAGGGTAAAGAACAGATGCTGAAAGAATTCGAGCATCTGTCACAGAAAATCTTTGAAGAGAAAAACCGTCAGTTCAGCGAGCAGAGTCAGAAAGGGCTGGATTCTCTGCTGACACCTTTTAAAGATCAGCTGGAAGGGCTGCGCAAAAAAGTTGAGGACGTTTATGTGGCTGATGCCAAAGACCGTACCGAACTGAAAACCCAGATTGAAAATCTGCACAAACTGAATCAGCAGATGACGTCCGAAGCGCATGCCTTAANCACCGCCTTGCGTGGTGAGAAAAAAATGCAGGGTAACTGGGGTGAAATGGTACTGGAAACCGTGCTGGAGCGTTCCGGTCTGCGCAAAGGTGAAGAATATGTGCGCGAGCAGGTACATCAGGATGATGGCGGCAAAACTTACCGTCCGGATGTGATTATTAATCTGCCGGAAGGCAAACACATTGTGGTGGATGCCAAAGTCTCACTCAATGCCTACACAGATTATGTGAATGCCGAAGATGATGTCCAGCGCGATGCGGCATTAAAACGCCATATTGACGCAGTACGTAACCATATCCGTGGGCTCAGTGAAAAAGCCTACCAGCAGCTGCTGGGTATTAATTCACCGGATTTTGTCTTCCTGTTTATGCCGGTTGAACCCGCCTTTATGCTGGCCTTCCAACAGGATGAAAAACTTTTCAATGATGCCTTTGAGCAGCGCATTGTGGTCGTGACGCCAACCACTCTGTTGGCAACGCTGCGTACCGTGGCCAGTATCTGGGCCATTGAACGGCGCAATAAAAGTACCGAAAAACTGGCGGAGCAGGCCGGTAAGGTATACGACAAACTGGTGCTGGTGGTCGAAAAATTTGAAAAAGTCGGCAATCAGCTGGGCACCGTGCAGAAGTCCTATGACGATGCCTGGAACTCCATGAAAACCGGACGTGGTAACCTGCTCAGTCAGGCCGATACTTTCCGCAAACTTGGCGTNCGTTCGAAGAANGAACTGGACAAAAAACTGACGCAGGAAGCCAACTCTGAGGCGGATTTATTTGATCTGGTTGAAGCGCCGGAAGATGAAACNCTGTGAAAAAAAACTGTGAAATAAAACCCTGTGAGGTAATAAAAGGCGTCAGTGCACTGGCCTGTTGGCTATGCACTGACNNTANGCNGGGATTTCTGACAAAACATTTTAATCTTTGATTCTGGGTAGAATCAGACGCTTATGCAGCTTCTGCAGTAAGACTTCAGTCACGACAGCGATCACGAAGAAAGCAATCAGCGTATAGAGCACACCACTGGCGTTGCCGGCNCTGTAGATCAGNGCCAGCAGCATAGCGCCAAANCTCAGCACCATAGCCAGAATAATAATGCCTTTACTGGCGCCGGTTTCTTTTGCCAGTTTCAGNTGTCCGGCGTGNGTTACGCCGTGAATAAACAGAATAGANATNGAGCCGATNGCGGCGATTTCCGACAGATCAAACANCAGGGATAAAATAATAATCAACACCCCACTGATGATCAGACCTTCACGNCTGTGANCAATGGGCTTGCCGAACTGTGCCGGNAGNTCNCCGTTTTTTGCCATATTGTAGGTNATGTTGGTCACCGCATAGAGGTTGGCNTTGATGGCTGACGCTGTAGCAATCAGTGCAGTGATCGCCACAATGGTAAAGCCGGTCTGACCAAAAATAGGTCTTGCCGCTTCAGCCAGCGCAAAGTCTTTACTGGCGATGACATCTGCGACCGGCAGATTGCCAAAGACGGCAAAAGAAATAGCGATATACAGTCCCATCACCAGCAGGATGGAGATCATCATTGCCCGCGGCAGAGTTTTCTGCGGGTTGGGCATATCTTCTGCGGTATTGGTTATTACGCGGAAACCTTCNTAGGCAAAGAAAGTAATCGCCAGGCTGAAAAATATNTGGCTGGCAGGCGGGTAGTGNGAGGGNGANANATAATCANTCTTCAGATANCCGATACCGGCCACNGAAAGGCCGACCAATACCAGAAATTTGACCCCGACGGTAACCGTTTCCCAGATGGCGACATCACGGGCACCACGCAGATTAATCAATACAAAAAGCACAATAATNCCGGATGACANCAGGTGATGAACCAGCGTGGTCTGCAGCTCCGGCGGAAANAAGGTGACGGCATAATTGCCGAAGGCNNTGNCNTTACCAGACTGAGTGACACGACAGCGGCGAAAAACAACATAATGCCCATGGCACCGACGAAGGTACCGCTGCCATAAGCCTGGGCCAGATACTCGATAATACCGCCGGAAGACGGGTAACGTGCACCAAGTTTCCCCAGTGAGTAGCCACTGAACAGCGCAATGACGCCACCAAGGATAAATGAGATGTAAACCGCACTGCCGGAAATCGCGCTGGCTTCACCCAATAACGAGAATATTCCGGCACCCACCATTGCACCGACGCCCATGGATACAGCAGACCATGTACCGATTGGCTGAGTGGAGTTATGCATTGTCGATTTCCATGCTGAGAATTCAGGGCGCAGTGTACCCTGTCCGCATGACAACAACACTGAGCTGAATCCGGATAGCGTCATAAAGGTAAGGACATAAAGACAGGGGCAGAAAGGCAGGGCTGTGGCGGACAGGCGCTCTGGTGCCTGAAGCCGGCGTTAGCTAAAATGCGCACTCAGTTACCAGGCACGCCGGACTTTCCATGACTCACGATGATCAGCAACCAGACAATATCTATCAGACGCCGCTGGATGAGGTGCCGGGTTTTACCTTTGACGGCGCTGTCGCGCGGGTATTTCCGGATATGATCAAGCGCTCGGTCCCCGGTTATGCTGAGACCGTCGCCATGTCCGGCATTATTGCCGGGCGCTATGTAAAGCCGGGTTCCAATCTTTATGATCTGGGCTGCTCGTTGGGGGCGGTAACGCTGGCGATGCGTCACGGGGTACAGGCTGCAGGTGATGCCGGTCAGGGTTGCACGATCACCGGCATTGATAATTCTGCCTCAATGATTGAACGGGCAGAACACTATGTTGCACTCGATGAAGCTACGGTTCCTGTTTCTATGGTCTGCGGCGATATTGTTGGTTTCCCGCTGGAAAATGCCTCAGTCACCGCACTGAATTTTGTCCTGCAGTTTATTGCGCCGGAAATGCGCTTGTCGCTGTTGAACAGTATTGCTGAAGCCACTGTGCCTGGTGGTGCACTGATACTGTCGGAAAAAATCCGCTTCGATCCCTGGGAGCAGATGATGCAGGATGAACTGCATCTGGATTTTAAACGTGCCAATGGTTATTCCGAACTGGAAATCGCACAGAAACGCAGTGCGATTGAAAATGTTCTCATTCCGGAAAGCCATGAAGCTCATGTGGAACGTCTGCGTGAAGCTGGTTTCTCGCGCGTTATCCGCTGGTATCAGTGTTTCAATTTTGTATCCTATCTGGCGGTAAAATAATGACTGACAGCAACAATATCCTGCCGTGGTTTCATCATGTTCTGTCCGTTATGCAGGATGGCCCTCTGGCGCCGTGGGCAGATGTTCTGCCGCAGCAGCTGAATGAAATCCTGCACGAAAAAGAACACGGTGATCAGCAGCGCTGGCTTGATGCTGTGCTGGCATTACCAGACATTACGTCCGTTGAGGCGGATTTAAACAGCCACGATATTGCCTTAAAAAGCAGTGATCTGAGTGAGCAGCAAAGCGCGGAGGTGGATGCCTGCCTGCGTGGCTTAATTCCCTGGCGCAAAGGCCCGTTCCGCTTTTTTGATACCGATATTGATACCGAGTGGCGTTCTGACTGGAAGTGGGATCGCGTTGCACCGCACATTGCCCCCTTGCACGGTCGGGTGGTGCTGGATGTGGGTTGCGGCTCGGGTTATCACATGTGGCGTATGCTTGGTGCTGGTGCCAAGCGTGTTATCGGCGTTGATCCATCACGTTTATTCCTGATGCAGTTTCAGGCCTATAAAAAATACCTGCAAAGCGCTCAGGGCCAGGCAAATGCCGATTTGCTGCCATTAAAAATGGAAGATGTACCGCCGCGTCTGAAAGCCTTTGATACGGTGTTTTCCATGGGTGTGCTGTATCACCGCAAATCACCGATTGATCATCTGCAGGAGCTGAAAGATGCCTTGCGCCCCGGCGGCGAGCTGGTGCTGGAAACCCTGGTTATTGATGGCCCGCTGGGTGAAGTTCTGATGCCGGAAGATCGCTACGCCATGATGCGCAATGTGTGGTTTATTCCAACGCCGGAAACCCTGTTGCTGTGGTGTCGTCGAGTGGGACTGAAAAATGCTCGTGTGGTTGATTTAAACCAGACGTCGCTGGAGGAACAGCGCGCCACCGAATGGATGCGTTTTAATTCACTGAAGGATTTTCTTGACCCTGATGACGTGAATAAAACGGCCGAAGGCTATCCGGCACCGTTGCGCGCGGTGATTGTTGCAGAAGCCTGAGACGACACATTCTGCTCTGCATGCTGGCGGCGGAAATTCAGCGGCGATAACCCGGCATTGCGCCGTCGAAAAGCACGACCGAAGTTTGCCGGGTCGTTGTAGCCCAATAAGTGACTTATCTGCTGCACACTCAGACGGGTCGTTGTCAGATACTGACAAGCCATATCCTGACGCCATTGATCAAGTAATTCTTTATAGCTGGTGCCCTCACCGGCGAGACGTCGGCGCAGGGTGCGTGGCGACAACACCAGTTCATCTGCCACCTGTTCAAATGATGGAAAACGTCCTTTTGCCCGTGCCAGCATCATCTGAATCTGGCCACTTAAACGCTGCTGAGATTTCCACTTCAGCAATTGCTCTTCACACTGCTGTGTCGCCTGACGCTGAACCTGAGTGTCAGCCAGTTGCGAAGGCAGGCTCAGGTCTTCCTGTGGAATAACCAGCTGGTTTGCCACTTGATTAAAACGCACTTCGCAGGGGAAAAATGCCTGATAAAGTTCTCCGTATTCCGGCTCATCAAAAGCAAAGTCCACGCGAATTAATCGTGCTCGTTCAGCAGAAACAAAGCGTAAGACCGCGATTAATGTAACGATCAGTGCTTCCAGAAAGGTGGCGCGAATGTCTCCCAGCGTATACAGCTCGTCCATCTTTAAGCAGGCGTAGCGACCTTGCTGTTCCATTCGTAATGACACCAGCGGCGTGCGGGTAGCGACGTACTGGCAGGCAATGTCGGCAGCTTCCCCCAGTGTGGAGCTGCTCATCGCTGCCAGCCCTAACAAACCATGTGTGGTAATTGTTAGTTGGCTACCCAGATAAAGCCCTAGTGCGGGTTCATCAATTTCATTGCGGGATTCTCGTATCAGAGCACTGAATTGTTGCCAGTTGAGTTTGCCATCCAGAGCTTCAGTACAGCGTTCATCGACCCCGGCACGGACGCAGATCATCGACGCAGAACCGCCCCGGCCGGAAATTAGATTCAGCAGATTCGGTACATAGTTTGTGGGCAGCAGAAAGCTGTCATGCAGGGTGTCGATGGTCATGCCTCTTATCTTATCGCCTGCCGTCTCGCTGAAAAGACCATGGCCTCTAATGACCATTTCTTGTCTGCTGGTGCTGTAATCCCTTTTTGCGCAAACACTTAAAGTGAGTGCATAACAACAAGGATAAAGGCTCAGGCTTATGCTCTCATTGTTTCGCAAGAAAACCCGGTCCATCACGCTTGATAACACTCAACAGACACTGGTGGCTGAACCGGGAGAAACCATTTTGCAGGCAGCACTGCGAGAAGGTATTCGCTTTCCGCACAGTTGTCGTGTTGGTGGCTGTGCCGTATGCAAATGCAGACTGCGGCAAGGGCAGGTAAAAGAACTGACTGAGAGCGCTTACGTACTGAATACCGAAGATTTGGACAACGGCTACATTCTCGCCTGCCAGAGTGTACCAAAATCGGACATTAGTATTTCTGTTCCCGACTGGGACGAACGCAGCCCGGACCATGTAATACAGAGCGTCACAGGTACGATCACCGGACAACGTTTTCTGACCCATGATATTACCGCCATTACCATCGAGCTGGAGCAGCCACTGATATTTACTGCCGGACAGTATGCACAGCTGTCATTTGTCGATGGTCGTGCGCCTGCCCGTTCGTATTCGTTTGCTTCTGTCTGTGCGCAGAGCGGCACAAAAACGATTGAATTTTTTATTCGCAGTATCGAAGGCGGTGCTTTATCGCCGCGCTTTCGTGATCCGGCCATCCGCGGTGCGCAGGTAAATATCGAAGGGCCGTACGGAGATTTCTGGTTACGCCCGGATGACACACCAATTTTTGCTATTGCCGGTGGTAGTGGCCTGGCGCCGCTGCTCAGCATTTTGCGTCAGGCTTTAGCTGACCACTCAACCCGCCCGGTGACCTTATTGTTTGGTGCTCGTACTCAGGCAGACCTGTATGCGCTTGACGAAATTGCAGACCTGAAAAAGCAGTGGCGGGGGGCATTTGAATTTACTCCTGTGTTGTCGTCAGAGCCTGAAGACTCTGATTGGCAGGGTTTGCGAGGGTGGGTAACGCAGGCAATTGAAGGGCGTATCAGTGGCACCAGTCAGGTGTATCTGTGCGGACCCGCAGGAATGATCGATGCGGCAATCGACGAATGTCAGAAATTCAGCGTTCGATCGACGCAGATATTCTTCGACAAATTTACTGACAGCCGTGACTTGGCGGTTAACGGAAAAATGGCGTCCGCCTGAATTAAGCAAATTACTCGTTAAAAAAATAATAAGGAGATAGGAAATGTTTAAATACACCAAGTACACACTTTTTCATATGCTCACCATTCCATTTGGGATTGGTGTGACATTGGGGGGCGACTGGATGTATGCCGGTCTGGTGTTTGCTGTTGGCTTTGTGGTTGTTGGCGATCTGTTGATGGGTGACGACACCAGCGAGCCAGAATACGAAGCGCCCTGGCTTCTTAACCTGCAGCTGTATTCTTCATTGCTGCTGATTGTGGTGATGAATTTCCTGATGGTCTGGAGCGTGGCTGATGCCGATGTACTGGGCTATGGCGCTCTGGTGCAACAGTTCACCGGCTTTGACGCACTGGCTGCGCGCGAAGCCAATAGCTGGCCGCAATACGCTGCCGCCATTCTCGGCTGTGGCCTGCTAACCTCGGTGGTGGGTACTATCGTTGGTCATGAGCTGACACACCGCACATGGGATCCGATGGCTATGTTTATTGGTCGCTGGTTGCTGGCGTTCAGCTGGGATACCGGCTTCTCGATCGAGCACGTCTATGGTCATCACATTTATGTGGGTTCAACCGATGACCCGGCAACCGCACCACGTGGACGTAATGTGTATTACCACATTCTGGCGTCTACCTGGAAAGGCAACATCAGCGCCTGGAATCTGGAAAAGAAGCGTCTTAAGAAAAAACGTCTGCCGGTCTTCAGTCACCACAACCTGTATATCCGTGGTCTGCTGATGTCACTGGCACTGGAAGTTGCAGCCTTTGTCATGGCTGGCTGGGTTGGTGTGGCAGTCTTTACTGCAACCGCGCTGATTGCCAAAGCGTTTCTGGAAATTGTCAATTTTATGGAACACTACGGCATGGTACGCAACGTCAAAACACCGGTACAGCCATACCACAGCTGGAATACCAATAAGCGCATCAGCTCCTGGGCAACCTTTAACCTGACGCGTCATTCTCACCATCATGCACAAGGCGATGTTCCTTTCCAGAAACTGCGCCCTTATCAGGATGCACCCATGATGGTTAACGGTTATCTGACCACCATTTTCCTGACCCTGATTCCACCACTGTGGAACGCTATTATGGTACCGAAAGTACTGGACTGGGATCGTCGTTTTGCCAGTGCAGAAGAACTGAAGCTGGCCATGCAGGCGAATAAACGCAGCGGTATTAAAGCTTTTATGGAGCAGGACTACAGCGACCTGATTCGCCAGAAGCAGGCCCTGAACACAACCAGCAGCAACCGCACGGTTCAGGCGGCATAAATGAACCACTTGTAACGTGGGAGCGTTAAGACGGGCAGAGGTAATGTGAGCGAGTTACCGCTACTGCCGGATTCTTTCCGGGGCTTTTGCCCCGTTTTTTTATTGGCCGTAAACAGCTACTGATGCCGATATTCAGCAGACCCTCTGAAACATTCTGATACATAAGTCTACGCATTCCGGGGTTGCAATCGTTTTGCAGCCGGGCGTAGTATGGAAAACATGATTACGAAAACACGCACACAAACCATGATGTCGAACGAAGCCACTGCCACCGCAGCGGCTTCTTCCTGCGTGTTTAACTGGTGGTTCTATGGCTATTACTTTAGCCAGGAGTCAGGCCGCCTGTAAGCAAACGCTTAGTTCCCCAGGGCAGTCTGAATCAGATGACTGCCAACGGTATCAAACCCCGACTGGCAGTCAGCCACTCGGGGTTTTTTATTGGCTTTAAAAAACTGCAACGTCAGGACATTACTATGAATACTCAGTCTGCAGCCGCATCACAACGTCTGAAAACGCACGCACGGGTTAATCGATTTAGCCGTGGCGAAGCCTCGTATTGGTATTGATTCACGCTTCGCCAGCCGTACAGAAATACAGACACGTTTGCAGATGAATAAGAGGATTAAATAATGAAAACTAACGCAGAAAAAAATACGACAACAACAACCAGTAACGACCCGGCGGTACGCCCACTGAGCACGCCACGCCAGCTGAAAGCCGATATGCCGTTAAGCGAAGAGCTGGCGGTACAGGTTGAACAGCAGCGCCAGCAAATTCGTGACTTGCTGGAAGGCAACGACCAGCGTCTGCTGATCGTTACCGGCCCGTGCTCGATTCACGATGAAGAAGCGGTACTGGATTACGGTCGCCGTCTGGCCGGACTGAACGAACAACTGAAAGATAAACTGCTGATTGTGATGCGTGCCTACGTGGAAAAACCGCGTACCAGCGTTGGCTGGAAAGGTCTGGCCTACGACCCGGCGCGTAACGGCAAAGGCGATATGGCTGAAGGTATCCGTCGTTCCCGCACCATTATGCTGAAGTTGGCTAATCTCGGTCTGCCACTGGCGACCGAAGCACTGAATCCGCTGGTGATGCGTTACCTGGATGATCTGGTGAGCTGGACTGCTATTGGCGCCCGCACCTCAGAGTCACAGACACACCGGGAAATGGTCAGCCATCTGCCGATGCCAGTGGGTATTAAAAACAGCACGGACGGTTCAGCGTCTAACGCCATTAACGCCATGATTTCTGCCCGCCACAGTCACCACACGCTGGGCGTGGATGTGGACGGTCAGATGGCCATGCTCGACACCCCGGGAAATCCGGATACTCATCTGGTGCTGCGCGGCGGTCATGGCCTGACCAACTACGATGCAGCCTCCATCGCGGCATCTCTGGCTGAGCTGGAGCAGGGCGGCTGTCATGCTAAAGTGATGGTGGACTGCAGCCATGCTAATGCCTGCAAACAGCACGAGCGTCAGATTCCGATTGCTCTGGAAGTGGTTGATCAGAAGCTGGCCGGAAACGACGGCATTCTTGGTCTGATGCTGGAAAGCTTCATTACCGCCGGGCGCCAGAACGACAGCGGTGAGCTGGTTTACGGTCAGTCCATCACCGACGCCTGCATTGGCTGGGTTGAAACTGAGGAGCTGCTGCGCGGCATTCATCAGAAATTATCCTGAGCGATCCGCTACTCACAGCGCCCGGAATCTGCTTTCCGGGCAGCTGGTATGTAGGGCCTGCTGCTCCAGGGCCTTACCATCCACCTCACTGCAACACTGTGTATTGCCGCAACACGCGGCAGGTAGCTGGTTAAATGCACCATAGTCCGTACACTGAAGGTAAATAAAACAGCGCACGGAGTTTAACCATGTCTGATTCATCCTATACACCACCAAAGGTATGGCAGTGGGAACCGGGTAACGGCGGCAAATTTGCCAGTATTAACCGTCCGGTCGCGGGACCAACCCATGACAAAGAATTGCCGGTCGGCAAGCATCCACTGCAGCTGTATTCACTGGCCACACCGAATGGTGTAAAGGTCACGATTCTGCTGGAAGAGTTGCTGGAAGCCGGTATTAAAGAAGCAGAATACGATGCCTGGCTGATCAATATCATCGAAGGTGATCAGTTCGGCTCCGGCTTTGTTGATGTGAATCCTAACTCGAAAATTCCGGCCATGATGGATCACAGTGTGGAACCATCTCAGCGGCTGTTTGAATCCGGCTCGATCCTTAAATATCTGGCGGAAAAATTTAACGCTTTCATTCCTGAATCGGCCAGCGGCAAAGCAGAATGCTTTAACTGGCTGTTCTGGCAGATGGGTAGCGCGCCGATTCTGGGTGGCGGTTTCGGGCATTTCTATGCCTATGCGCCAGAGAAATTTGAATACCCGATTAATCGCTTCACCATGGAAATTAAGCGTCAGCTGGACGTACTGGATCGTCACCTGGCGGATAACCGCTATATGTGCGGTGATGATTATTCAATTGTCGATATGGCGATTTATCCGTGGTATGGCGTGCTGGCGCAGGGTGGTCTGTACGACGACGCCCATGAGTTTATTGAAGCGCATACCTACAAAAATGTATTGCGCTGGGCAGGTGAACTGGCAGAGCGTCCGGCGGTTAAACGCGGCAAACTGGTGAACCGCACCTGGGGTGATGTCCAGCTGGCGGAACGCCACGACGCCAGTGATTTTGACGGTCTGGTTTAAAACCGACCCCGCGAAAGAATAAAAAACGGAGCAACTGCTCCGTTTTTTATTGCGCTCTTCCTGCCGCTTTTCCCGTCGCCTTTCTTACTGCTTTTTTGAACGCTTTTATGGCTGCTGCGGCTGACTGTTGTATGCCTGCGTGCCCCATAAGGGTACGGTTGAAAGGCTGTGTTTATAGCTGCCGGATGTCTCTTTGGTTGAATAAGAAATGTACATCAGTGTCTGATTGGCGGCATCGTAAATACGGCGCACTTTCATATTCTTAAAGAAAATACTCTTCGACTTTTTAAACACCACGTCACCGGATTTGCTCTTATCGATCTGGGCGATCATGGCAGCTGTGATCTCGCCTGTCTGACGGCAGGAAATCGAGCTGTCGCTGGGGTCAGAAAGATCGAGATCGGCTTCCACCGAAGCAACGTGGCAGGTAACACCGGTGACAATCGGGTCGTTCAGAAAATCCAGTTTGATGTCTTTGGTGGTAAACAGGCCCAGCGAGACATCACCTACCTCATTGTTGTCGCAGCCGCTGAGCAGCAGGGCGCAAACCGGTATCAGGGCGATTGAGCGGGCGGATGACAGGACAGATGAAAAAACATATAAAGAAAATGGCATGGCAACCTCCGGTGTCAGAAGCGGGCAGTGTATCAGGATCAGCGTGCGCAAAACTTACCATTTGCGCACAACCTGAGCCCGGAAACCGCGAAAAGAGAGGAAATCTGACAGCTCTGAATACAGCCGGTTCTTGGCGTGCGGCTGCTGGCATACGGCAAGTCATTACATTTCTTCAGGAATTAACCCCATTCGAGCGCATTCTGGTGCATAATGGTGGCGCTTTATGCCCGAAGGGCATTCCTTAAGATTAATATTGAGAGAGAATCATGCCTGATTGCCCAAAGTGCAGTTCTGAATACCCTTACGAAGATGGTCCAAGCTATGTGTGCCCAGAGTGCGCTTATGAGTGGCCGATCAATGGCGAAGCGGCGGAAGACGGACTGGTTGTTAAAGATTCCAATGGTGCGATTCTGGAAGACGGTGACAGCGTTACTGTGATTAAGGATCTGAAGGTGAAAGGCTCATCTTCTGTGGTCAAAGTAGGCACCAAAATCAAGAATATCCGTTTGGTGGAAAGTTCAGACGATCACAATATTGACTGTAAAATCCCGGGTATTGGTGCTATTAAAATTACGCCGAAATTCGTTAAAAAAGCGTAATTCTGCATAAAGCTATTAAGCCGAAAACAGGTTATGCCGGAGCAGCAATCGCTGCTCCTTCTTTTTCTGCAGTTCAGGCGCCTGCCTTCAGCAGACTGCTCAGAAACTCTTTAAAACCCCTCAAAAACCCTTATGTTCGTAGGCTGCAAAGGCATCAGCTGTTGGCGGATTTTCGGCAACATCACGCACTGCCTGTTCCAGCTGGCTGAAAAACAGAGGGACATCACGTTGCCGTTTCACCTGTTCGAACACGGCGCGGATTTCCATGGATTGCATGGAAAAATAATGCAGCCATTGCTTCAGCCTGTCGGTCTGCGCTTTGTCTGGCAGGTGGGATAAATGCGGCACCAGATCATGCATCAGTTGCAGATGCTCAGACCAGCTCAGGTTCCGGTGCTGTGGACCACCCTGATCGGCTTTAATGCGCAGGCCGAGATCGGGCNCNNCNGANCNGTCCGCGGCCAATCATCAGCGTATCGCAGTGGCTTTCTGCCATACATTGGCGTGCCTGCTCAGGCGTCCAGATTTCACCATTGGCCAGCACCGGAATGCTCATAATCTCTTTGATACGGGCGATCCATTCCCAGTGAGCCGGTGGCTTGTAACCTTCGGTTTTGGTGCGTGCATGCACGGTTAACCACTGGATGCCGCCATCTTCCAGCGCTTTGGCATTGGTCAGGGCGAGGGTTTTATCTTTGAAGCCCAGGCGCATTTTGGCGCTTACCGGGATATGCGCCGGAACTGCAGCACGCACTGCACTGGCAATTCTGTGCAGCAGATCCGGGAATTGCAGTAAAACCGCTCCGCCCTGGCTGTTGTTAACGGTTTTCGCCGGACAGCCAAAGTTCAGGTCGATAGCAGGCGCACCCAGTTCGACGGCTTTTACCGCATTGGCTGCCATCATGTCCGGATCGCAGCCCAGTAATTGCACGTGTACCGGCGTGCCAGCCAGGGTTTTACCGCGCAAATCGCCCTGATGGTTCAGCTCCGGACAATAGCGACGGAAGACTTTAGCAGGATAGACCTGATTCGTGACCCGTATAAACTCAGTGACACAATGATCAATACCACCGACGCGGGTAAGAATATCGCGCAGGTTATGGTCCATCAGTCCTTCCATAGGGGCGAGGGCGATGTAGGGTTTATGTGCAGGGGAGTAAAGCGGCAGAGAACCAGTGAACATAGATTAAGGATGCGAATGATTTACGGCTGAGTATATTCCGGATTTATCTCATATTCGAGTTATATAAATAACGTGAATAATGAACAACACCGGATATTATAACTGCGTAGTCTCTGATTGCCCGGGTGATTTTATCTGACAACTGTTTGATTTATGTCCAGTTGGCCCGTGCTTTGTGTTGCGCCTATATACCCTTTTAAGTAATCTGTGCCGGCTTTGCCAGCCCGGTTGGGAGGGGTTTTTGCGCCCTGAAGAAACCGGCCGGGGAACGATTTTAATAATATTGAGGAGCCCCCTGCATGTCTGAGCCAAGTCTCGTCGCACAGGGTTTGGAATTGATGGTATTCGGTATGGGTGTGGTATTCGTCTTTCTGACGATGCTGGTATTCGTAACCGGATTCATGTCCAAGCTGGTAAATAAAATTGCACCTGTTCAGGAAGCAGCGCCGGTACCCGTGCGTGCTGCAGCCCCTCAGGGAGCAGACCCGCAATTGCTGAAAGTACTTTCAGCAGCGGTAAAAGAACATCGCGCGCGCCAAAAGTAGCCCGCGGTTTACCTTAACCCAAACGTATAACAACGTTAATGGAAGAAAAGGCCATCACCCATGACCGATTCTAAAAAATTAGGAATTACTGACGTCGTACTCCGCGACGCTCACCAATCCATCCTCGCCACCCGCATGCGTATCGACGATATGCTGCCAATTGCTGCCAAACTTGATCAGGTAGGTTACTGGTCTCTGGAAAGCTGGGGTGGAGCGACTTTTGACTCCTGCATCCGCTTCCTCGGGGAAGATCCATGGGATCGTATCCGCGAATTTAAGAAAGCCATGCCGAACACCAAACACCAGATGCTGCTGCGTGGTCAGAACCTGCTGGGCTACCGTCACTATGCTGACGACGTGGTCGAGAAGTTCGTAGAACGTGCTGCNACCAATGGTGTTGACGTATTCCGTGTGTTCGACGCAATGAANGANCCGCGCAACCTGCAGACTGCCTTACAGGCGGTTAAAAAGCAGGGCAAACACGCGCAGGCGACCCTGTCTTATACTACCAGCCCGGTTCACACTCTGGACGCCTGGGTTGATCTGGCCAAGCGTATTGAAGACATGGGCGCTGATTCCATCGCCATNAAAGATATGGCCGGNGTTCTGACGCCTTATGCCGCTTTCGAACTGGTATCCCGTCTTAAAGGTCAGACTGACCTGGAAGTTCAGCTGCACGCTCACGCGACCGCTGGTCTGTCCGACATGACNATTCTGAAAGCCGTAGAAGCCGGTATCGACCGTGTTGATACTGCGATCTCTTCTATGTCCATGACTTACGGTCACACTGCTACCGAATCTGTGGTTGCTGCTCTGGCTGGTACCGAGCGTGACACNGGTCTGGATCTGAACCTGCTGGAAGAAATTGCTGCTTACTTCCGTACTGTACGTAAGAAGTACGCTAAGTTTGAAGGCGCTCTGAAAGGCACCGACAGCCGTATTCTGGTTGCACAGGTTCCTGGTGGTATGCTGACCAACATGGAAAACCAGCTGCGCGAGCAGGGTGCTTCTGACAAGTTCGACGAAGTACTGAAAGAAATCCCACGCGTACGTGAAGACCTGGGCTTTATCCCGCTGGTAACNCCNACCTCTCAGATCGTTGGTACGCAGGCNGTACTGAACGTACTGACCGGCGAGCGTTACAAGTCTATCTCTAAAGAAACTCAGGGCATCCTGAAGGGTGAATACGGTGCTGCACCGGCTCCGATGAACGCAGAGCTGCAGGCCCGTGTTCTGGATGGCGCAGAAGCCATCACCTGTCGTCCGGCTGACCTGATCGAAAACGAACTGGATAAAGTGATTGCTGACGTTGAGAAACTGGCCGCGGACAAAGGCATCAAGCTGTCTGCTGACAAGATTGACGACGCTCTGACTTACGCCATGTTCCCGCAGATTGCACCTAAGTTCCTGGAGAACCGTGGCAATCCGGATGCCTTCGANCCAGCNCCAAAAGGTGATGCTGAAGATACCTTCACCGTAACCGTTGATGGNAACGANTACGTGGTGAAAGTAGACGAAGGCGGTGATGTTAAAGAACTGGCTCCGGTTAACGGTGCGCCAATGTCTTTCGGTGGCGATTCCGGTAATGCCGGTGCAGCACCAGCCGCAGCCGTTGGTGGCGGTGACCCGATTGCTGCGCCTCTGGCCGGTAACGTCTGGAAAGTTCTGGTGCAGCCGGGTGATGTGGTTGGCGAAGGTGACGTAGTACTGATCCTTGAAGCGATGAAGATGGAAACTGAAGTACGTGCTCCACGTGCCGGTACCATCGGCAGCGTGAGTGCCAAAGAAGGTGTAGCTGTTAAAGTCGGCGACACTCTGTACACCCTGGCTTAAGGGGAGGTAAATCATGCAAAGTCTGATTAACCTCTGGCACGATACCGGTCTGTATCACATGGAGTCCGGCCAGGTCATTATGATGCTGGTTGGCTTCCTGATGCTGTTNCTGGCNATCAAAAAGGGCTTCGAGCCACTGCTGCTGNTGCCGATTGCGGTTGGTACTCTGATGGTNAACATTCCGGGCGCAGGCCTGGGATGGTCCGCCGCAGAAGCGGCCATCCGAACCGGTGACGCNTCNCTGCTGGCGCAGTTCCGTGATCTGTTCAGCCTGGCGGCTGATGCGACAGTTCACGATGTTCTGCATGCNTACCACAATGCTGAAGCGACTCTGTACAAGAAAGCTCTGGCACTGGGTGCCGGCGCAGGCTTCGAAAACGGTATGCTGTACACCTTCTACAGCGTGACGATTGCCAGTGGTGTTGCGCCACTGCTGATCTTCATGGGTGTTGGTGCTATGACGGATTTTGGTCCGCTGCTGGCCAACCCTAAAACTCTGCTGCTGGGTGCTGCTGCTCAGTTCGGTATCTTCGGTACTATCGCCGGTGCGGTGCTGCTGACGGATGCCGGTCTGATGGACTTCACTCTGCAACANGCTGCTGCTATCGGTATCATCGGTGGTGCGGACGGTCCTACTTCGATCTTTATTGCATCGAAACTGGCCCCTGAACTGCTGGGTGCGATTGCGGTTGCNGCATACTCTTACATGGCTCTGGTACCGCTGATTCAGCCGCCGATCATGAAAGCTCTGACCACTGAGAAAGAGCGTCAGATTGCCATGGTGCAGCTGCGTGAAGTAACCAAGGGTGAGAAGATTGTATTCCCGATTGCGGTACTGATTCTGGTGGCTCTGCTGCTGCCGTCTGCAGCACCTCTGCTGGGTATGTTCTGCTTCGGTAACCTGATGAANGAATCCGGTGTGGTTGAGCGTCTGAGCGATACGTCGCAAAACGCCCTGATCAACATCGTGACCATCTTCCTCGGTCTGTCCGTGGGTTACAAAATGAGCTCCGATGCCTTTCTGAATGGCAGCACTCTGGCGATTATCGTTCTGGGTCTGATTGCCTTCTGTGTAGGTACTGCAGCGGGTGTTCTGATGGCTAAGCTGATGAACAAGCTGACCAAAGATCCGATCAACCCTCTGATTGGTTCCGCCGGTGTATCCGCTGTACCAATGGCTGCCCGTGTATCCAACAAAGTGGGTCTGGAAGCCAATGGTCAGAACTTNCTGCTGATGCACGCCATGGGCCCTAACGTGGCTGGTGTGATTGGTTCAGCAGTGGCTGCCGGTGTNATGATTTCCTTCTTCGGNTAATCATTATTCCACNCNANAAAAGAAGCGCCTTCGGGCGCTTTTTTTATGGCTGTTCTGCGGCGTTTAATGCTGCCTTTACAGCTGCCTTTACAGCTGCCTTCATTTTTATTCGTTGCGAATAATTNTTCTCTGTCGTCGTTTACCATTGAGCNNTNNGAGTCNTAAAAGTACNTTTGTNCCACTTTNAAAACGCATTCATAAGGAAATAAAAGTGCGCTCATTACGACCTCTCGTGTTATCCCTCGCAGTCCTTCCATTTGCATTAACGGCTCACACTGCAGTCGCCGGAGCCGCCAGCGAAGCCGATCAGCTGAACACTCAGATTTCCGAAGCGGCTGAGGCAGAAGAGCAGTCCGGATTTATCGCCGGAGCCAATCTGTCGACCAGTCTTTCTGGTGAAGGGCAGGATGATATCGATGGTTATCCGACCTTTACCTATGACCTGGATTCAGGCTCTTTCAGTGCCTTTGTTGGTTATCAGACTAAGCGTAATAACCGCATTAAGCTGGCCTTTGAATCCCGTTCGTTCGGCTTTGAAGGTACCAGCGAAGAAGAAACCGCAACCGGGCTNAGACTGGACTGGGATTTTGTTTATGGCAAAAGCAAAGTGCATCCGTTCTGGAGTATTGGCTTTGGCAGCTACCGTTTGTCCGATCCATTGATTCTTGAAGATACGTCGATTGAAGGGGAAGATCTGTCAGGCTTCTCATTTCAGTTAGGTCTGGGTGTTAAGATTGATTTAAATAAAAAGGCTGAGCTGTCGNTGGGCTTTGAACGNCAGGCGATTGGCTGGCAGGAAGTTGAAATTACCGGCCGCTACGATGTGTCCATTCAGTCTATTTATGCGCATAACTCCGTCAGTGCTGGCGTGTTGCTGCANTTTTAAATCAGATTGNGTGNNGCTNTATCANCTTNAGNNNTCTGTTANTCTCNTCNGNNCCGTTNANAAATGCNGGNNTTNANGCNNGNGNAATGCATTAAAAAAAACGGTGCTNTTGCACCGTTTTTTATGGCTGGTTCACTATTTCTTTGNCTGNTTTNCGTTGATTCTCAGNCAGTCAGCGNGCNGGCAGNAACTGGCCAAAGCCTTTTTCCTGCCCNAGTGCAGCAACGGGTTGNTCGTTATCAATAGCGATACGGCCATTAATAATAACGTAAGGTACTGCGCCTGGNTTGCGGTTNACCATACGTTGTAAGCCATCAAAATTCTGCATTTCAGCCCAGTATTCCAGCTCAAGATNCTGATNCAGGCGTTGCGGATTAATAATGCAGATATCGGCCCGGCTGCCANGGCGTATATAACCGGCATCNATGCCAAACCANTCAGCCTGCTCACCGGTTAAACGCCAGACAGCTTTTTCCAGCGACATNACAGGTTCTTTCTTGCCGTTATCGTGTTGTTCACTGCTTTCTTTTACCAGTTTTAAAAAGCGCAGCGGCAGATTATAAAAGGCCATNTTACGGATNTGGGCGCCGGCGTCGGAGAAGGTAATTAATGTGTGNTTCTTCTGTACCATTTCTTTCAGTTTATTCTCGCGGTGATTGCCGATGACGGTGTACCAGCGCAGCTCNCGCCCATATTGCACCATCAGNTCCAGAAACAGATCAACCACGTGCATNTTCCGCTGAATCGCGATGGTGGCAAAATCGAGTCCGATNAGGTTTTTATCAGGGCAATCGAGAATCANGGCNTCGCCAAAGTCCCGTTGCCAGACCCGCGGTGAGAGNTTCTGTTTATAAAATTTNCGGAAGCTGCGGCGATAATTTTCATCCTGAAAAAGGCGGTTGCGTTCAACCTGAGTTTTCAGATCNAGCGCCAGTTCACCGGCTCCGAACTCTTCAAACAGCACCACATCAATGCCGTCGGCATAAACCTTAAAGGGNGTTGGCAACAGCTGCCAGCGGAAGTCACCACCGAGCATTCGAGTGAACCAGCCAACCAGATCGGCCATGGGGCGCAGGGTTGGGTTACCTTTTAAATCCAGCATGGAAATCAGCGTGGTTTTCAGCGGTTTGCCCAACGGCAGAATGGCCTGGCCGATATAGTCAAAAATTTGCAGTGGATTTGCAGCATTCGGAGCGCCCTGATGAATCCGGCCGTATTNGCGCAGCAGGNGGTTNAGGCGTTTTACTTCTTTCCAGCGGGCGTAAGTACTGGGCAGACTTTTTGACCACTGGCGGTCACCGTCGACTTTATCCCACTTCAGACACATGGTCGAAAGACCGATAAANCCCAGNCGCAGNGNTTCTTCNAGAATNTCTTCCATGCGCTGCATTTCTGCNTNGNTTGGCTGTTCTGTACGNTCTGTTGCCCGTTTAAGNCCCATAACAGAGGTGCGCAGATCNCTGTGACCNAGCATGGANATCAGGTTTGGNCCAAGCGGTTGTTTCTGAATAAAGGCCAGCCAGCTGGCCGGGCTGTTCCANCATTTATGTTGCTGCAATATNGGTAAAACCTTTTCTCTGGGAACNGTTTCTACCCGGGTGAACAGNTCNGATGCGTCTTCAGTATCGCTGCACACCATACTCAGGCTGCAGCTGCCGACCAGAACCGTGGTNACACCGTGGCGCACAGATTCAGACAGCGCAGGCGCNACAATCAGTTCCGCATCGTAATGGGTGTGGCTGTCGATAAAGCCGGGNGTGATCCAGCAGCCTGTTGCGTCGATAACNCGNTCTGCGCNGTCNGCAGAAAANGGCTTCGGACTGGATTTTTACAACGCGCCCGCTGTTGATCGCCAGNCTGCATATTCTGGCCGGGGTGTCGGGGCTGCCATCAAACAGAAGTCCGTCATTGATGATCAGNTCGAAAGTGTTCACAGGTTCAGAGTTCACAGGTTCAGAGTTCACAGGTCCAGAGTTCATAGGTCCACCTGAAAGGTTGTTATTGTTTTTATAGTTGNTGCTGAGTTGTCTTTANTCTTGTTGCAGCGAACCTGTTCAGGTTAAATTCTGTACACAATAAAAACTTATCATTTTATGACACGATGCCAATGGAATATGCCTCAACCCAATANCGGGTACGTCGNGGAGCCCTGAGTGGCTTTGATTCTCTGATCCGGGCNCATGGNGGTTCACTGGCCGACCTGCTGACATCCTGTGGTATGGCTGAGCGGGATCTGGATTTTCCGGAAGANCGNATGGCGGTTACTGANCTGGTGGCGCTGTTAAATGCTGCNGGATGNCTGCCTGGCTTGCAGCAGAGTGGCCTGCAGCTGGCTGCAGTGCAGGGGCTGGAAGTGATCGGAGTGCTCGGCCGCCTGCTGCTGGAAGCNGAAACANTGGGTGACGCNTTCNCTCTGGTGAACCGTTATATGACGCTGCACAATCAGGGAGAGCGCTGGCGTATTACCGACTTCGGCCACTGTGTCGCGGTACAGCGTTACGAGCANGTCTGCTTCGATCAGGATGCGCGNCAATATCACGAACTGGCNCTGGGAAACTGTCTGCGTCTGATGGAAATTCTTGCCGGGTGCAGAATCCAGCCTGTGCGTGTTGAGTTTGTNCACCGGCCTTTGGCTGCAGAGGCAGATTACCGNCGGTTTTTCCGNTGTGATGTGCGCTTCGGNGAGGAGCAGGATCAGCTCTTAATTNCGAAAGAGGTACTGACGCTGCCGGTATCTGTGCGCAATGATGCCGGGTCTGTATCGGCTGATTTTATCGACAGGCTCAGTCAACAATATCCGGATGATCTGCGCGCTCAGGTTAAGACAGTTATTATGCAACTCNTGGGCAGTGGNCGGCATTCAATTGAAGATGTCGCNCTATTACTGNANNTACATCCGCGGACTTTGCAACGGNGGCTGGCGGAGGACAGNATTGTTTTTCGTCAGCTNCTGAATGAAGTGCGCAGTAATCTGGCGTGCTGGCATCTGACATCGTCTGATATCGATATCACACGATTATCGGCAGCATTGGGATANAGTGATGTCAGTGGGTTCAGTCGGGCATTCCACCAATGGCATGGCTGTTCACCACGCCATTGGCGGAATCAGAGGNNCAGCACTTAGCTGTNATACATGCTGGNNATNATGTCGATNGAAGGNCGCAGGGTNTCGCGCCAGCANTCTTCCAGTTCGCGGGAGAACTCAGGATCGTGCTTNTAGAGGGTTTCAATCAATGAATCCANCCACAGGCTGTAATAGATCGGATTGATGTTCATGCGCTTTTTACTGTGGCTTTCGCCCAGCATGCGGATTTTGGTATCCGGCATGCCACGGGCGTGCATAATCAGCCANAGNACACCACCNCGNACCAGCGCGCGTAATGACGCCATATCGGTATTGGCAAATANTGCCCGGACATCNGGTGATTTACCTAACAGGGTGNTATAAAAATCTTCAAAAAATACGGGTTTATCGCAGCTTCTTCCATAACTCTGGAAAACCGCATCGGCATTGATCATTCGTGANTACCTTGCTTGCTCAGNCCGGCGGTTTGGGATACCGCACTTTTTATGGTTGGCATAAGAACCCCTGCTTCTGCTATTAACAGGGACAGTTTTCAGGCCGCAAAGATTACTCCTAAGCCATATAAATTGCAAAAGGGTCAATATGANTTTTACGCACNNNATNNTGNNTANTCANAATGTACCNNNTGCANTGCNTTATNCAGCTTTTGCCAATCNAAACGGCTGCGTACNGAGGCTGCNAGGCGGTTAATCTGCTGTTCGCGTATNTCGNTNAAGTCGACNNTGTCNGGAGCAGACAAACCGGCCCATTGCAGGACTGCTGACAGGGCNGGGGCNGTATCNAAAAGNCCGTGCCAGTANGTNGCAAAAACAGAACCATCGTCCGATAAAAGNCCGCAGCCGNNGTCTGTTAANTTATNNTNNGTACTAATACCTANGTGNATTTCGTATCCCTGNGCGGCAACCGGTTGCTGTCCGGGAAACTGCAGAAAACCCGTCTGTAACTTAAGTGTTTTTTCTGGTTTTAATTCTGTATCCAGATTCAGCAGATTCAGCCCATGGCTGTTGCCNCTGTCGCCTTCTGTCCCCNGGGGNTCGCGGATATTTTTCCCTAACATTTGCAGNCCGCCACAAATGCCCAGCAATTTTCCGCCATAGCGCAGNTGTTTGCGGATGTGAGTTGGCCAATCACATGTCTGTTCCTTCAACCATTGCAGATCGGCGCGGGTATTTTTTGAGCCAGGCAGAATAATAAGGTCAGATGGCGGTGGCGTTTGCCCNGGGCCNACAAAGGTCAGATTGACCTGCGGATGAACCTGCAACGCNTCGAAATCGGTGTGATTGCTGATGCGCGGATACACGGGCACCACAACGTTTAACTGTGTGNNGGTTTTTTCTTTNCCGTGATTGAGNCTGAGGGAATCCTCGGCATCCAGNTAAAGCCCCTGCAAATACGGCAAAACAGCCAGCACGGGTTTACCGGTTTTTTCTTCCAGCCAGTCCAGACCATCCTGCAGCAGCCGGATATCACCGCGGAANCGGTTGATGACAAAACCTGTGATGCGTTNCTGTTCACTTTCACTGAGGCAGGCAAGGGTGCCTATGATATGAGCAAAGACGCCNCCACGGTCGATATCGGCAATCAGAATCACCGGACAATCGGCTTCTTCGGCAAAGCCCATATTGGCAATATCGTTGGCGCGCAGATTGATTTCCGCCGGNCTCCCGGCNCCNTCAATCACCACCGCCTGATAACGGCTTTTCAGGCGGGAATAAGATTCCATCACAGCTGANCGGGCNGTTTTTTTATACTCACTGTAATCCAGCGCATGCTGATTACCGATGGATTTNCCCTGAATAATNATCTGACTNCCGGTGTCGCTGGTGGGTTTTAANAGTACNGGATTCATNTCNGTGGTNGGGGCGATACGACAGGCCTGNGCCTGCAGCGCCTGNGCCCGGCCAATTTCACCGCCATCCGCTGTTACTGCACTGTTGAGCGCCATATTCTGCGGTTTAAACGGNGCCNNNGANATGCCGGCATCGGCGAGAATNCTGCCCAGNGCACANACCAGCGTACTNTTCCCGGCATCCGANGTGGTGCCCTGAACCATTAGCTGCAAAGATTTTTGTGCCCGGTTCTGCAGAAATGGCTGCANAAAAGCATGCAATTGCGGATCGTCGTCAGGCATCTGGTACACTCGGCTGGTTTCTTCAGGTCAACTGGTTTCAGGCGGTATTGTAAAACATGATGCTCTACGGGAGTGGATTAATTCCGGCACAACTGAGCTGGCAGNNATNNTGTCTGNTATTNCCNNNNCTGGCGCTGGNGGCTTTNCTGCTGGACCGNATTTTNGCTGANCCCAAACGTTTTCATCCACTGGTCGCTTTCGGTCGCTGGGCGGCCTGGCTNGAGCGCAGACTGAANCCTGAGCCTGGCCGAGCNACGTCTTCACGCAGACTCAGAGGTTGCCTGGCCATGCTGCTGGCTTTGTCGCCACTGCTCCCTGTCGTGCTGATAATNTATCTGTCNGCCNGTTCACTCTGGTTATGGTGTGTACTGAACGTTCTGGTTCTGTATTCGTGTATCGGCTGGCAGAGTCTGCAGGCACACGTCGGTGCCGTAGCAGAGGCNGGNTCCATTNCTGCAGCCCGNGAGCGGCTGGCAATGATTGTCAGTCGGGAAACGNCAGAGCTTGATCATGACGAGGTGGCTCAGGCGGCCTGTGAAAGCCTGCTGGAGAACAGCTCCGATGCNTTGTTTGTCTCGCTGTTCTGGTTTGCANTTGGCGCCGCGCCGCTGGCGTTGCTGCATCGATGGGTCAACACGCTGGATGCCATGTGGGGCTATCGTAATGAGCGTTATAAAACCTTTGGTACCTGCGCCGCACGGCTGGACGATATTCTCGCTTATTGGCCGGCCCGACTGACGGCTTTGCTGTTTATTNNGGTNGCCGGACGTCATTGTGTGAANGGCTGGCGCTGCTGGCGACAACAGGCGCGGGCCTGTTCCAGCCCCAANGGCGGCGTGGTAATGACCANCGGCGCAGGTGCGCTGAATATCCGGCTGAGCGCGCGNGCCTGTTACCATGGNCANTGGAAACAGAAGCCAGCNATGGGTTGNGGNCGNCCGGCNCAAATGGCNGATATTCACGGCGCCATCTGGCTGGTAAGAAAGAGCCTCTGGCTGTTGTTGTTTATTTGGTTTTTCAGTGTTGCTGTTGTTGTCCTGTTTGCCTGGTACGGAGTTTNATTTGTTGCTTAAACNTCATTCAAAAAAAACCGCTGAAAANCAGTNTTTCANCGGNGTTGTTAAGATTCTGCCTTTATTGGTTTTTATATTTTTCAGTGCGTTTGTGCGCGCNGATATTNAGGTGACCGACGATAGNGGAAAGCAGCATCGTTTTGCCCAACCTGTGCAACGTATCGTGGCGNTGATGCCCCATGCCACGGAACTGCTTTATGCGGTCGGNGCGGGTCAACAGATTGTCGGTGCGGTGGATTATTCGGATTATCCGCCAGAAGCAAAAAGCATCCCCAGAGTNGGCGGCTACAGNGGTCTGAATATCGAAGCCATCGTGGCGTTACAGCCAGATTTAATCGTCGCCTGGCCGGAAGGTAATAACAGTCGTGAGCTTGCCCGCCTGGAGCAGCTNGGCTTTGATATCTATGCCTCTGGTCCGGAGACGTTCGAAGATATCGCNGTTAATCTGGAAAATTTAGCCGCTNTAACAGGCCATGAAGCAGAGGGTGTTTCTGCCGCGACTGACTTCCGCAACAAAACCCGGATTCTGCGTGAGCGTTACAGCAACAGGCNTCCGGTGACGGTTTTTTATCAGGTATGGCANCAGCCGCTGTTAACGCAGAATGGTTCGACTTTTATCTCGAAAGCCATTGAGCTGTGCGGCGGGCGTAATATTTTNGCTGATCTGGCGATAGCGGCACCTCAGGTCAGCATTGAAGCGGTACTGGCNGCNGATCCTCAGGCAATCGTTGCCAGTGGCATGGGTGAGAGTCGTCCACAGTGGCTCGACGGCTGGCGTGGATACACCGGGCTGAGCGCNGTGAAAACCGACAGTCTTTACCATATTCACCCGGATCTGTTTCATCGGCCTACGCCGAGGTTTCTGNTGGGCACTGANATCCTGTGCAAAGATATCGACAGAACACGNNCACTGCTGCAGCCCTGACTGTTGATCCAGATAGCATTTCCGTCACAGGATAGAGGGTAAAATAACTCCATAGTTTGTTGGTTATGCATTTGGGGGCTGAGTTGCTGCAAATATTTACCTGGCTGGCGGATTGGCTGGTNTATGATCTGATGGGGTTAACTGCCGCATCGAAAACCGGCGATGCNCTGCACTTTTTTGTTGAAGACGTCAGCAAGATTTTNGTTCTGCTGGTGTTTATGATTTATGCCATNTCNCTGATCCGGGCATCGCTGAATGTTGAACGGGTGCGGGATTTCCTCGCCCATCACCACCCGGGTGCGGGCCTGCTGATGGGCTCCGCCTTCGGTGCCGTAACGCCGTTCTGCTCCTGTTCCAGTATTCCGGTATTTCTTGGNTTNACNTCGGCCGGTATCCCGGTTGGTGTGACCATGGCGTTTCTGCTGACATCACCACTGATCAACGAAGTAGCAGTGCTGTTATTGCTCAGCCTGTTAGGCTGGAAATTCACTGTGCTCTACATTGTTGTGGGTATGGCTGTTGGTATTGTCGGCGGGTTGATTCTGCATCTGCTGAAAGCTGAACGCTGGCTGCAGCCCTTTGCGGCAAAAGCCTATCAGCGGGCACAGTCACAGTCCTTGTCAGCGAATCCTGTGCCGCAGGAAAAAATNACCATGGCTGAACGCCACGAGTTTGCTAAAACAGAAACCAAAGATATTTTCGGCCGTGTCTGGAAGTGGGTCATCATCGGCGTTGGGCTGGGGGCTGCGTTACATGGTTATGTACCGGAAGAGNGGNTNACCGACTATCTTGGGCAGGGACAGTGGTGGTCTGTNCCNGCAGCGGTACTGGCTGGNATNCCGCTNTACTCCAATGCTACTGGCGTNATTCCNGTGATTGAAAGTCTGATTACCAAAGGNCTCCCGGTGGGAACCACACTGGCATTCTGCATGAGCACTGTGGCGGCCAGTTTCCCCGAATTTATTCTGCTCAAGCAGGTGATGCGCTTAAAACTGCTGGCGATTATTTTTGNCATGCTGTTGTGTGCATTTACCCTGGTGGGNTGGATCTTTAATTTACTTACTCCCTATCTGTAAGAAAGGCTGAAAGGANATCTTATGAAGAACTTTAAAGTATTAGGCAGTGGCTGCAGTAAATGTCAGAAGACGGCAGAATCCATCACCGATATTGCGGCTGAGAAAGGCGTGCAGATTGAGCTGGAAAAGGTAACTGATGCCGAAACCATTATGGGGTACGGCGTGATGCGTACCCCGGCGGTTGTACTGGATGAGCAGGTCGTTCACTCAGGATCCATTCCGCACAGAACGGATATTGAATCCTGGCTGAACTGATTACATATCGGTTGCGTAAACCACCGTCAGGCTGGCGGGTATTTCTACGCCTGCGGGGACGTATCCGACACTGCCGCGGTTCTGGCTGATAAACTCCAGAATAGCTTCAGGGTTGTTAAGTTCCTTCGGTGGTTTCATCCGTCCGGTAAATTTCATCTGCGACCAGTAGGACTGAATACGCGATTCCGTAAGACCAATCACCTGGGCATTAAACAGTGACCGTACATGGTTGCGTGGTGGCAGAGCTACCGGGTTGAAATCGTAGCCCAGAGAGGCTCCCATAAACAGGTTTCTGACCTGTTCCCGTGTCAGGGTAATTTCCTTTCCACCGGTGTTCGCAATAACCATCAGACCATCGTCGGCGAATGAAATGGCAGGTGTGGCCGGCGTCAGCATCAGCAGATACATCAACAACTTTTTCATCAGAACACCCACTCCCATCCCAGTTGATAGAGAGTCGCGCTGTACTTCTCGCCGGAGTTATCCTCAGTA
>PAJK01000017.1 GCA_002706025.1 Oceanospirillaceae bacterium | reverse complement strand
CGCTGTGCCCAGCTGGCGCTTGTGGTTTTTTCTTCCCCCCCCCCCCCCCCCGCCCCCGGCCCATTCATAACGTCTGGCGCGTTCTGATCGCCGATGATGAGCCGGATGTTCATCGCATCACCCGCATGGTTCTCTCCGGCTTCCAGTTTGATGGTCGCCGCCTGGAACTGCTCAGTGCCTACAGTGGTGAAGAAACCCGCCAGATCATGGCCGCCAATCACGATATCGCAATGATCCTGCTGGACGTGGTGATGGAAGATGATCACGCCGGACTGGAAGTATCCCGTTACATTCGTGAAGAACTGAACAATCGCTATACCCGTATTGTGCTGCGCACCGGTCAGCCTGGTCAGGCACCGGAGCATGAAGTCATCCGTACTTACGATATCAATGACTACAAAGACAAAACGGAACTGACCACCACCAAACTGAACACACTAATGTACGCCACGCTGCGCAGCTACCGCGACATCTGTACCCTGAACGAACACCGCCGCGGGCTGGAACGGGTGATTATGGCCTCCGCCAAAGTCTTCAGTACCGGTGCTATTGGCCAGTTTGCTTCTGCTGTTTTGTCTCAGGTAACGAATCTGCTCGGACTGGAAGAAAGCGCGCTGTATTGCTCCAGCACTAACCGTACTGATGCCCTGCTTGGTGGCAACCGTTTCCGCGTACTGGCAGCCACCGGTGAAATGCAGCAGCTCAGTGATGAAGAAAATTTCGACAATATTCCGGAGCATGTCCGTGAAGGTTTTGAACTGGCCATGCAGGAACGCAAAAGCCAGTATCTGGCTAACCACTACATTGGCTATTTTGCTTCCGAGCGTGGCAGTGAAAGCCTGCTGTTCGTGACCTATCAGAAAGAACCTTCCGATCTCGACAAACAGCTGCTGGAAATTTACGCCACCAACGTCGCTATCACCTATGAAAACCTGCTGATGCGCGAAGAGATCATCGAGACTCAGCGCGAGCTGGTGTACATGCTTGGCGAAGCCGTAGAACAACGCTCCCGGGAAACCGGCGCCCACGTAAAACGTGTGGCTCAGATCTCCCGCCTGCTGGCGATCAAATGCGGCCTGTCAGAACGCGAAGCCGAACTGATCAAACTGGCCGCGCCTCTGCACGATGTCGGTAAGATCGCCATTCCGGATCATATTCTGAATAAACCGGGCAAACACGACGCCAGCGAATGGAGCGTGATGCAGGAGCATGCCCAGATTGGTTCCGATATTCTCAGTAAATCAGACCGGCGGATTCTGCAGCTGGCGTCCATTATTGCCGCCCAGCATCACGAACGCTGGGATGGCAGCGGTTATCCCCGTGGCCTGAAAGGTGAACAGATTCATATTGCCGGGCGCATCACTGCGCTGGCAGATGTGTTTGATGCGCTGGGCAGTAAGCGCTGCTACAAAGAACCCTGGCCGGACGATGAGATTATCAATCTGATCGAAAAAGAGTCCGGCAAACAGTTTGATCCTCAGCTGGTTACTCTGATGATGGATAATATGGACGAAATTCTGCAGATCCGCGTTAACCATCCGGACTGACATGCCAGATGACAGGCACAAAAAAGCAGGCTTAAAGCCTGCTTTTTTGTGCTCGTCTGCTGAACCTCTGATGTCAGAAGAAGAGTTTATGCAGCTCTTCGCCCGGGTTTTCCGCGCGCATAAAGGCTTCGCCCACCAGGAACGCATTAATATTGCGCTCACGCATAACGGCAACGTCATCCGGAGTAAGAATACCGCTTTCCGTTACCAGCAGTTTATCCGCCGGAACCTGCTGCTGCAGACTAAATGTGGTTTCCAGTGTCAGCTCGAAGGTGTGCAGATTACGGTTATTGATACCCAATAACGGCGTATTCAGTGTCAGAGCAGTGTGCAGCTCTTCTTCGTTATGCACTTCTACCAGCACATCCATACCGCATTCATGAGCAATACCTTCCAGATCCTGCAGCTGCATTTTGCTCAGCGCAGCGACGATCAGCAGGACGCAGTCAGCGTTAATCGTACGGGCTTCGTAAATCTGATAAGGATCAACGAGGAAATCCTTGCGGATAACCGGCAGGGAACAGGCAGCACGGGCCGCTTTTAAATAGTCTTCATGCCCCTGAAAATAATCACGGTCAGTCAGAACCGACAGACAGGCCGCCCCGCCCTCTTCATAAGACTCTGCAATTTCCTGCGGCACAAAGTGCTCACGCAGAACGCCTTTGGATGGTGACGCTTTTTTTACTTCAGCAATAACCGCAGGCTTTCCCGCTTCGACCTTGGCCAGCATCGCATTGTAAAAACCCCGCAGCTCAGCCGGATCGCAATCCAGCGCCTGGGCTTTTATCTCTGCCAATGGCAGAGTCTTGCTGCGCAGAGCGACTTCTTCCGCTTTGGTGGCCAGAATCTTTTTCAGAATGGTTGGAGTATTCATCAGTTTGCTTCGTCTTCCGCCAGAAAGCGTGAAAAGCTCACCAGCTCATTGAGTTTTTCCAGCGCCAGTCCGGAGTAAATTGCGTCCTGCGCCATATCAACACCCTGTTTCATATTGCTGGCCAGACCGGCAACATAGATCGCGGCACCGGCATTCAGTGCCAGCATATCAGCCGCTTTGATACCGGCAGTCGTTTCGCGCTTACCTAACGCATCTTTAATCAGCGCCAGACTTTCCTGAGAATCGGCAACATCCAGTCCGGACAGAACCTGTGACTGAATACCGAAATCCTCTGGCTTCATTTCGTATTCTTTCAGTTCACCATTTTTTAATTCACAGGCATAGGTGGTGGTCGCCAGACTGATTTCGTCCAGTCCATCCTGAGAATTCACCACCAGAATATGGCCGGCTCCCATGCGCTGCAGCACTTCAGCCACCGGACGCACCAGGGCCTTACTGAACACACCAATAACCTGATTGGCTACACCCGCCGGGTTGGTCATAGGTCCGAGAATATTAAAGATGGTACGCATACCCAGCGATTTACGCGGGCCAATAGCATGCTTCATGGCACTGTGATGCGATGGCGCAAACATAAAGCCAACGCCCAGTTCATCGATGCAGCGGGCAACCTGTTCTGAGTTCAGATTCAGATTAACGCCAGCCGCTTCCAATAAATCAGCGCTGCCGGATTTGGACGACACACCACGGTTGCCATGTTTCGCCACGGTTCCGCCTGCAGCCGCAACGATAAAAGAGGATGCGGTGGAAACGTTAAATAAATTGGCGCCATCACCACCGGTACCAACGATATCTACAGCGTGTTCCGCTTTGATTTTTACGCCGGTTGCCAGCTCACGCATCACAGTGACAGCACCGACAATTTCGTCGATGCTTTCACTCTTCATACGCAAACCCACCAGAAAACCACCCACCTGAGCATCATCGCACTCACCGGTCATAATCTGGCGCATCACATCAATCATTTCTTCAGTGGATAAATCCTGGCGCTCAACGACGCGGGCCAGTGCGGTTTTGATATCCATTATTTATCCCCTTTGTTCTGTTCCAGAAAATTTCTCAGCAGATCGTGACCGTGTTCGGTCAGGATAGATTCCGGGTGAAACTGCACGCCCTCGATCGCTAATTCCTTATGACGCACGCCCATAATTTCTTCCATGCTGCCGTCTTCATTTTCCGTCCATGCGGTAATTTCCAGACAGTCAGGGATGGTGTTTTTATCAATCACCAGGGAATGATAACGAGTGGCGTTGTAAGGGTTGTTCAGACCTGCGAAGACACCGGTATTGTTATGATGCACCGGAGAAATTTTCCCGTGCATCACCTGGCCGGCGCGAACGATATCGCCACCGAAAACCTGACCAATACTCTGGTGTCCCAGACAGATCCCCAGAATCGGTAATTTACCAGCGAAGTAGCGGATGGCTTCCATCGAGATACCCGCCTCATTAGGCGTGCAAGGTCCCGGGGAAACCACCAGCTGATCCGGGTTCATCGCTTCAATTTCAGCGACGGTAATTTCGTCGTTACGGAAGACTCTGACATCAGCGCCCAGTTCGGCAAAATACTGCACGACGTTGTAGGTAAATGAATCGTAATTGTCGATCATGACTAACATTGCTGACTCCTGCGGCGTTACGCCTGAATGTGTGGTTATTGGTCCAGTCCGGCTTCCGCCATGGCAACCGCGCGGAACATAGCGCGGCCTTTATTCATGGTTTCTTTCCATTCCAGCCGCGGTACAGAATCCGCAACCACCCCGGCGCCAGCCTGAATATTCAGCTTGCCGTCTTTAATCACTGCGGTACGGATGGCAATGGCCATATCCATATTGCCGCTCCAGCTCAGGTAGCCCACCGCACCGCCATAAACGCCGCGCTTGGTAGACTCCACTTCATCAATAATTTCCATGGCGCGGATTTTCGGTGCGCCACTCAAAGTACCGGCCGGATGCGCTGCACGCAGCACGTCCATGGCGCCGATACCGTCTTTTACTTTGCCTTTCACGTTGGACACGATGTGCATCACGTGGCTGTAGCGTTCAATGACCATCTGATCGGTCACTTCCACTTCACCGGTTTTCGCCACGCGGCCAACATCGTTACGGCCAAGGTCGATCAGCATAACGTGTTCAGCGATTTCTTTCGGATCCGACAGCAGTTCCTGCTCCAGTGCCAGATCTTCTTCTTCGGTGGCACCGCGCACGCGGGTACCGGCAATCGGCCGTACGGTTACTTCACCATCTTCAAGACGGGCAAGAATTTCCGGTGAAGAACCCACAACGTGGAAGTCACCAAGATTCATGCAGTACATATAAGGCGATGGGTTCAGCGTACGCAGCGCACGGTAAATATTCACCGGATCGCCACCATAAGGTACCGTCAGGCGCTGCGATGGAACGCATTGCATGATGTCACCGGCGAAGATGTACTGACGGATGCGTTCAACCGCGTCCATAAATTCCTGCTCACCAAAGGAAGAGCGGAAATCAGCTTCGGTGACTTCAGCAGGTGCTTCAACCGGCTTACCGATCGGGCCTGTGTATGGTTCACGCAGCTGCTGACGCAATTCATGAATACGCTGTTCAGCTTTTTCATGGGCGTTATCTTCCGCCGGGTCTGCCAGCACAATTAAGTGCAGCTTGCCGCTGAGGTTGTCGAATACCACGACTTCCTCAGACACCATCAACAGAATATCCGGGGTGCCCAGCTCGTCCTTCGGACAGGAATTTTTCAGGCGCGGCTCAATGTAGCGCACGGTGTCGTAACCAAAATAACCGACCAGACCACCATCAAACTTCGGCAGGCCATCAACATTGGCCACACGGAAACGCTGCTGGAACTCACTGACAAACGCCAGTGGATCTTCCACGCTGTGCTGTTCAACGATGTCGCCGTCACGGGTGAGCGTGATGTCATGGCCACTGATGGTCAGAATTTCCCGGCATGGCAGACCGATCATGGAGTAACGGCCCCACTTCTCGCCGCCCTGCACCGATTCCAGCAGATAGCTGTATGGCGCATTCGCCAGCTTGAGAAAAGTGGTCAGAGGAGTATCAAGGTCAGCCAGCACTTCGCGGGCCACGGGGATGCGGTTAAAGCCCTGTTCAGCCAGAGCAGCAAATTGTTGCGGAGTCATAATTACCTTCAGATTGTTAAGCGCGATAGATAGCCTGAGCGGCCGGTCAGAGATTGAACAGCGCTTAACACCATCGACAGGTCAGGTTCTGACCCTTTTGCAGGGGGCGGTTATATTGGAAAAACACCGCAGGCTCCGTTAATTACAGGATTTAGAGATAGGCAGAACTATAACGGTATGCAGGTTGAGCGGCAAGACAGAGGACCTGTCTTTCCACGCATACAGCCCTATTCTGAGCGCCAGTCGAGGCAAGGCCAGTGACGTTCGAGTGCCACCGAGCGCAATTCGTCGCTGGGATTAAGAACAACCGGCTGTTTGACCGCTTCCAGTAACGGAATATCCGCATGGCTGTCTGAATAGAAAGCGGCGTCTTCAAACGACCAGCCGCGGCGGGTCAGAAACTGGCGCGCCAGATCGACTTTACCGGCGCCATAGCACATAGGCTTTTCCAGACCGACGATACGGTTATTTTCCGTACTCAGCCGGTTACTGATGACATTATTGATGCCCAGCGCATTACCGTATGCCCTGGCCACGACATCATCCGCGCCGGTGATCATCACCAGCTCCGCCCCCTTGCGTCGGTAGGCAAATAAAAGAGAGGCTGCCTGTGGATAAATATGCAGCTGGCCGCGCTCAGTAAAAAAGCGCTCAACATGAATCTGATACTCTTCCAGGGTCATGCCGCGGGTGCGGGTACGGTAGTAATTCGACAGGCGGCCGTGAGTCACACGGCCCTTTTTGTATGCGCGGTAGAGCGAGGCCAGCGCCAGCATGGCCTCGACGACGGCCCAGCGCTCACGCTTTACCCGCCAGCGAATCCAGAGACTGTTAGCGTCTTTATTTATCAGGGAGTCATCGAGGTCAAAAAATACGACGGGAACATCGTAAACCCGCATTCTGCGTCCGCCAGTCTGGTCCATGTCAGGTCGGTCAGAATATCACAGTGACGGTATAAGCCCCATATCACATGGAGTCATCAAAGCGCATGGCCGCCAAACGCCAGTAGGTCAGGGTTGCCGGGGTGATTTTGCCTTCGCAGCGCAAAGCCAGTACCTGCAATCCCTGCCACAGCGCGTGCGCCTGCGTATCCAGCCCCATCAGCTTCAGCGATGCCAGCATGCGACTGATGCGCCGGAAATTGTGGTTCTCTGGCACCAGCCAGTGACGGTCACAGATGTCTGTTGGTAACACCAGTTCAAATCCCTGGGGGGATTCACGCATCACCATGCCAAGAAACGTCAACATACGCTGCAAAGCCTGATGCATGCGCGACTGCAGCTCGGCGTTATGGCGAAAGTCCGCAATGACCTCATCCGTGACGACCGGCGCTTCCGGGTTGTAGGGACTGGGTTCGTGCAGCGGAAACAGCCACTGAATGTAATCGTGGCAGATTTCCAGCTCAGTATCCGGAAAAGCGAGAATACTGTTAAAGCTGCGCCCCCTGTGGTCTGTGCCCTGGCCGCTGTAGAAGGCTGTAAGAGGATGCATAGAATAAGCCCATCCGTTGGTTTCGATCAGAAAAACCCCCGAACCAAACACCTTTTTCCGGGGTCATATTCAGCATAGCAGGCAGGCAGATTCCAGTGAGGATTTGTCACCTAAAAGCCCTGACAATTTTTGACCTGGATCGATTGAAGTTTTGTTTTACTGTTGTAATCTGAAATGACCAACCCGTTCACCGGAAACTGTTCCGGTGAAATATCAACCAGGGGCCTGATGCCACTGCAGGTATAAGTGGCAAGGACTCTTTGGACTCTTAAGGAGACGCTATGAAAGGTTTGGAAATCAGCTTCCGCGACATCAGTCACTCCGATGCTATCGAACAGCACATCCGTGACAAAGCCGGCAAATTGACCTCGACTTTCGATGAAATCACCGGAGTCAGGGCCGTTGTCGCCATGCCGCACAACCACAGCTATAAAGGTAAGCTGGCCCACGTATCCCTGGAGATCGGTCTGCCCGGGCAAACCGTTGCCATCACCCGTGACAACCACGACAATCCGGAACATGAAGACATGTATCTGGCCGTCACCGATGCCTTCGACAAAGCCCTGCGCAAAGTCCGCCAGATCCACAACAAGCGTATTGATAAGAGTCGCCGGGCCGGCAACAGTGCCGTGTCATAAGACTTAACTGCAATAAAAAAGGGCCTTGAGGCCCTTTTTTATTGCTCTGCAAAATTGTCCTGCAAAACACCCATACCAGCCGTCAGAGTTTACCCATCAGCAGCACCTGCAGCAGTCCGGGTCTGACCAGGCTGGCATACAGCTGGCCCATCTCCCGGGCATCCACAGGAAACCCTTCCCGTACCCAGCGTACGATCACCGCAAAGGATGCGCCGGCGATAAAGTCGACCACATAATTCATCCGTGCAGACTCTTTTACCGACAGGTTATGGGCACTGATATAACGCTCCATAATACGCGCCACATAACGCTTGAATTCGTTCAGCACCAAAGCTTCGACATCGTTGCCAACCAGCAGCTGCGCCAGCCCTGCATTGTCTGACCACTGGCGGAACATAATCTCTGCAATCACCGGGTCGGCCTGAGTTGAGCGCACCAGATAGTCTTCAACCTGCTCATAAAATTTTATGAACATGCTCTCGATGTACCCTTTCAGCAGATCATCTTTGGAGTGGTAATGCAGGTAGAAGGTCGGCCGGGCTACGCCGGAACGCTCACAGATGTTGGCCACGGAAATTTTGCTGTATGCCGTTTCCGACATCAGCTGCAGCAGGGTTTCCATCAGCAGGCGGCGTGATCGTTCGACACGCTTATCAAGATCCTGGGGCATAACTGTCAGGCTGCCATTCAGAAGCAGCAGGTCCTTTTTTGTTTTTATTATTTCAGAAGCATCACACAAAGCCTTTTGGACATACGTCTACCAGACTGAACGGCCGTCAAGCCTGCAGAACCAGAAAAGGCCATAAAAAAACCGCCCGAAGGCGGTTTTTATCGATGCGAAAAGCCTCAGGCAGTTTCGAACATCTCGTCGTCCAGCTCATACAGAGGATCCGCACCGCCTTTCACAGCAGCACTCATACCAATGTAACGAGGCAGCAGACGCTTCATGTAGAAACGCGCAGTGCCCACTTTAGCTTTGTAGAAGCCAGATGTGTCATCAGCATGAGTCAGAGCAACGACCGCCATCTTCGCCCACATGTAAGCCAGAGCGGTGTAGCCGAATACCATCAGGTACTCAACCGATGCCGCGCCAACTTCATTGGCGTTGGAGGCAGACTGATCCATCACCCACTGAGTCAGGTCGTTCAGATTCTCGACAGCGGCTTTCAGCGGCTCGATAAACTCTGCAGCCGCTTCGTTACCGGCATGCTCAGCGATAAAGTCATTCATATCGGCTTCGAACAGCTTGTAGAACGCGCCGTTGTTAGCAACCACTTTACGACCGATCAGGTCGAGGGCCTGAATACCGTTGGTGCCTTCGTAGATCTGAGTGATACGGATATCACGCACATACTGCTCCTGGCCCCATTCACGGATAAAGCCGTGACCACCAAATACCTGCTGACAGGCAACGGCAGATTCCAGCGCGTTATCCGTCAGGAAGGCTTTGGCAACCGGTGTCAGCAGCGCCAGCATAGCGTCAGCGTGCTTTTTCTCATCTTCATTGTCAGAGAACTTGGCGATATCCAGCCACTTGGCAACGTAAGTCGAGAATGCACGGCCACCTTCAGTGAAAGCACGGGAGGTCAGCAGCATACGACGCACGTCCGGATGAACAATGATCGGATCAGCCGCTTTATCTTTTGCCACAGCACCGGTCGGTGCACGGCTCTGGATACGGTCACGGGCGTATTCAACAGCGTTCTGGTAGGAGGCTTCTGCCGCACCAATACCCTGAATACCCACACCCAGACGCTCGTAGTTCATCATGGTGAACATACAGGCCAGACCTTTGTTTTCTTCAGGTCCGANCAGCCAGCCTTTGGCNCCGTCGAAGTTCATCACACAGGTNGCNGANCCTTTNATACCCATNTTGTGNTCAATNGANCCACAACCCATGGCATTACGCTCNCCCAGAGAACCATCTTCGTTCACCATGAACTTAGGCACCAGGAACAGGGAAATACCTTTAGGACCCGCCGGTGCATCCGGCAGCTTGGCCAGCACCAGGTGGATAATGTTTTCCGCCATGTCGTGCTCACCCCANGTAATAAAGATCTTNGTACCTGTGATGTTGTAAGAACCGTCCGCCTGTGGCTCCGCCTTNGTACGGATAATACCCAGGTCAGTACCGGCGTGAGGCTCGGTCAGATCCATGGCACCGGCCCACTGGCCGCTGTACATGTTCGGCAGATATTTTTCTTTCAGCTCGTCAGAACCGTGAGCATTCAGCGACAGACAGGCACCGGCGGTCAGCATTGGCGCCAGACCGAANGACATGTTGGCGCCCTGAATCATCTCTTCAACCTGACCAACCAGAGTTTTCGGCATACCCATGCCACCGAAATCCGGNTTACCACCCAGACCATTCAGGCCNGCGTCNCAGTAGGTCTGNTAGGCATCTTTNAAACCAGGAGCGGCAGTAACTTCACCGTCTTTCCAGGTAGAGCCCACTTCATCACCTTCACGGTTGATCGGCGCCAGAACCTGGCTGGCGATCTTACCGCATTCTTCCAGAATGGCTTCTGCGGTTTCTACGTCCACTGCACCTTCCAGACCGGCAAGTGAGGACCAGAGTTTGTCTGCTTCAAACACTTCATTCAGCACGAAACGCATGTCGCGCAGTGGGGCTTTATATTCTGCCATGTTTCAACCTCATGTTTATCCGGGATTNGAGCTACCCGTTTTCATTATCATGTCCATCGGAGACAGGAAACGCGGCTATTTTAACCATTCAGGCCAGATTTCCCAGTCCGACATAAGTAAAAACCGCGCATNAACGCGGTTTTTACTTAGNAGCATAAATGCAAAACAGGACTCAGANTCAGAACGCGAAGTGTTCTTCCGCCAGATCCATCACTGTATCTGCACCGGCAACCATAGAGATTGCGTGGCCTTTGGCGCGTGGCAGAATACGGGCAAAGTAGAACTTCGCAGTGGTCAGCTTGGCTTTGTAGTANTCTTCTTCAGACGTACCGGCAGCCAGTGCGTCCTGAGCAACCTTAGCCATACGGGCCCACAGGAAAGCCAGNGTNACGTAACCTGAATACATCAGGTAATCAACGGATGCTGAGCCCACTTCGTCNCGGTTCTTCATCGCGTTCATACCGATCTTCATGGTCAGATCGCCCCACTCTTTGTTGTACTCNGCCAGTGATGCCACCAGCGGAGCCAGAGTTTCGTTGCCTTCTTCTGCCTGNCAGAACTTGTGAACCATCTTGGTGAAGTTACGCAGGGAAGCACCCTGAGTCATCAGTACTTTACGGCCCAGCAGGTCGAGAGCCTGAATACCGGTAGTACCTTCATAGATACAGGCAATCTTGGTATCACGTACCAGCTGCTCCATACCCCACTCAGCGATAAAGCCGTGACCACCGAATACCTGAACACCCAGGTTNGTGGCTTCGTAACCAACTTCAGTCAGGAAGGCTTTCGCGATTGGCGTCAGGAAGCCCAGCAGCTCATCAGCGGCTTTGCGTGCTTCTTCGTCTTCNGATGCTTTCACGATGTCGTTCTGCTGTGCAGCCAGGTAAACCAGCGCACGACCACCTTCAGCGAAGGCTTTCTGAGTCAGCAGCATACGGCGNACGTCAGGGTGAACGATNATCGGGTCAGCGGCTTTTTCAGGCGCTTTAGGNCCGGTCAGGGAACGCATNGCCAGACGGTCTTTAGCGTACGCCAGAGCACCCTGGAAAGACGCTTCNGCAGCAGTNGCACCCTGCAGAGCAGTACCGATACGGGCAGTGTTCATAAAGGTGAACATGCAGTTCAGACCTTTGTTCTCAGGTCCGATCAGCCAGCCTTTGGCACCGTCGAAGTTCATCACACAGGTCGCGTTACCGTGAATACCCATTTTGTGTTCGATAGAACCACAGGTCACAGCGTTACGCTCACCGACGGAACCGTCTTCGTTTGGCAGCATTTTAGGAACGATAAACAGGGAGATACCCTTAGTACCTTCCGNTGCACCTGGCAGNCGCGCCAGAACGATGTGCACAATNTTTTCTGCCATGTCGTGTTCACCGGCAGAGATAAAGATTTTGGTACCGGAGATCGCGTAAGAACCGTCAGCGTTAGCTTCTGCTTTGGTTTTCAGGATACCCAGGTCAGAACCACAGTGTGGTTCAGTCAGACACATNGTGCCGGTCCACTCACCGGAAACCAGTTTGGTCAGNTAAGTNTCTTTCTGNTCTTCAGTACCGTGCTGATGGATGGTNTTCATCGCNCCATGAGACANACCCGGGTACATACCCCAGGACCAGTTAGCAGTACCAACCATCTCAGATACCACAGTACCCAGAGACTCAGGCAGGCCCTGACCACCGTGCGCTTCATCATGCGCCAGTGATGGCCAGCCACCTTCAACAAATTTGGCGTACGCTTCTTTGAAGCCGGTCGGAGTGGTCACGGAACCGTCTTCATGGCGGGTACAGCCTTCAGTATCACCAACGCGCTGCAGAGGGGCCAGTTCCTGTTCACAGAACTTAGCGCCTTCGGCGACGATCGCATCGATCATTTCTGGAGTTGCTACTTCAGCATAAGCCGGGATGCTGGCGTAATGGCCTGGCATATCCAGCAGTTCGTCCATTACGAACTTAATTTCACGCAGGGGAGCCTTGTACTCTGGCATAAGAACGACCTCGTTGCCTNTTATGTTCTTGCAGCGTTGGCTGCTGTTAGTTATGGCAGTTTGATCAACATGGATTCAAACAAGTGTTTGAAACATACGTTCGCCACATGAAGTTGTCAAGCCTGTGCAGCGATGATCAGCCATTTATATTGCANATGAATCACAGAATAGTTGCGTTACAGGCATAAAAAAACCGGCGCACGGCCGGTTTATGGAGTTATTAACAAAACACTGAGTTGATCAGATCACATCATCCAGTATCTGNCCGGCTGAGACCGGTTGCGGCATGCTGATCTGCAGCAGAACTTCATTGATGCGTTGCATGCGTGCATTGTATTCCGCATTGCGCTCCGCNGCNGAGACCGCCTGCTCTTCAGACTCTTTCTCTTTGGCCTCTTCCTGCGCGGCTTTGGCTTCTGCCAGAGCTACGGCAGTTTCCGCCTGCTGCTCTTCCACGCGGCTCATTTCCGCATCGCGGCGCTGCATCTGTTGTTGTGAAATCTCATTCAGAGCCTGNGCNGCCTTCTGCGCTGCCTGGGCCGCAACCTGACGNTCCTGGGCGGATGGCTCAGCCGGTGCCAGAGCNGCNCGCTGAATCTGTTCCATCTTATCCAGCGTGGCCTGCGGGTCGTCACTGACTTTGCTGACATCAACACTCACTTCACCACCGACGGCATAANGCACNCCGTCCGGCCCGGTTTCATAACTGAAACTGGCNGAACCGGCATGCACGCCACCAGAAGCTGAATGCGCCTGCTCATGGNCNCGGACTTCCTGATCCCGCTGCTTCAGNCTNCGTATCTCTTCCAGCTCACGCTCTTCCTGCGCCCGTTTTACGAATTCNTTTTCCTGCTCAANGGGCTGAGCATCNTCAGTTTTACTGNCNNCTGGAGCNGAATCCTGCTGCGAAGAGAGGGAGGAAGGTGATGACTTCTGATANAGACGGGTTTCCGANTCNGGATTACGCAGCGTCNGATTGCCACTGCGGGCNGACAAAGTNACATCATCAACGGCNGCCAGTACCGAAGCAGGAGGTGTTTCAGGTTTTGCCGACAACAGCCCAGCCGCCGCACCGGATTGCACCGGNGCGGAACTGACCGCAACTGTTGTGACTGGAGAAACCTGCATTCATCACCTCTCNGACCCGTGCGCTTACGCGCTGGTATCAATCAGACTGCCGATCTGGCGATCCGCAGCTTCAATTACTTTNGCNCCGGCNGACACNGCAACTTCGCCCTGCTTCAGCTCGGTCAGTGCTTTTTCTGTTTTACCCACGCCTTCCACCGGGCGCGCCGTGGTGGCGTCGACCACATCCTGTGCCGCACGGTTAACCTGATCCACCCCCTGCGTGACAGCAGTGGCGGCGGTAGTGAAAGCTGAGCCTGTCGTTGAACCGATATTCATGTCATTTGCCCTCGTGTTATCCATCGGTGGCTATTGACTATAATTTAACCAANTAAAAACCCGCCTTCCAGCATGGCTATCAGGCCTGATAGACCGATTTGCTATAACTGTCGNGCTGCTGCGTCATAAAATAACACTTGTTCAATTTTNTGTTCCGGATCAGCAGAATNTNCGCCGGAATCCTGTCGCCAACCTGTTTTTCCTGCGCGGCTGCTCTGGAAATCCTGCTGAACTTTCTTCTGCTGACCCCTCTCCTGCTGACACACCTCCTGATTAATACCCAGTTTGGCCAGCAACTGCTGATCCTGTTTAACCTGAGGNTTTGGNGTAGTCAGCAGACACTCGCCATAAAAGATGGAATTCGCCCCGGCCANAAAGCACATCGCCTGCATTTCTTCACTCATCTGCTCNCGCCCGNCACTGAGGCGNATATGGGAAGCCGGCATCAGAATGCGCGCCACGGCAATGGTGCGNACAAACTCAGTCCAGTCCAGATCATCGACATCAGCCANTGGCGTTCCCGCAGTTTTGACCAGCTGATTAACCGGCACCGATTCCGGGTGCACCGGCAGATTGGCTANCTGCTGTAACAGACCNGCACGGTCCTGACTGCTCTCGCCCATGCCGACAATNCCGCCGGAGCAGACCTTCATTCCGGCTTCACGCACATTGGCCAGAGTTTCCAGNCGGTCGGTGTAGCTGCGGGTTGTGATGATCTCGCCGTAATATTCCGGTGAGGTGTCGAGATTGTGGTTGTAATAATCCAGCCCGGCGGCNGCCAGTTGCCGGGACTTTTCCGCATCCAGCATGCCCAGAGTCATGCAGGTTTCCAGCCCCATNGCTTTGACACCTTCAACCATGGCCAGAACATAGGGCATATCCCGTTCNTGNGGNGANCGCCAGGCGGCCCCCATACAAAAACGCTCAGCGCCAGCCGCTTTGGCTGCCTTTGCTTTCTCAAGAACGGCTTCAACTTCCATCAGTTTCTGCTTTTCCAGCCCGGTATCGTAGTGCGCACTCTGCGGGCAATAGGTGCAGTCTTCCGGACAGGCGCCGGTCTTAATCGACAACAGCGTGCTGACNTGCACCCGACTGGCATCAAAATACTGCCGATGTANGCATTGGGCTTCAAACAGCAGATCATTGAACGGCTTCGCCAGCAGGGCCTGAATCTCAGCGNCAGACCAGTCATGGCGCAAACTGTTGGAAGATGCAGTGGAAATATCAGCGGGATGACTCATGTTCCTGCTCCATGGAGGGTTTTATGATGGGCAGGTGATCATAGGGAANCGGTCATAACCGTCAAACATAATGAAAAATATGGTTTACAGCGTATTAAAAGGCNTACGGCAGTCAACCGGACTGACATCGGGCACCTGCGAACTCTGCCTGCAACAGGCGGATGCATCTGGCTTTCTCTGNGCNCCCTGCCACCAGCAACTCTCCGTCAGCCATNACGCCTGCAGCCAATGCGCCGANCCNATGTCAGAGCCGGGCCGNTGTGCCCGNTGCCAACAGACGCCACCAGCCTTTGATTACGCTTACAGCAGCTATCTGTATCAGCCNCCAATGTCTTCATGGTTACTGGCAGCAAAGGATAAAACCCACTTGCAGTGGCTGCTGCGCCTTGGCTGGCTGATGCGGCAAAAGCCACCTCATACGATGGANCAGGTGGATGGCCTGATTTTTATGCCGTCCGCACGGAAGCGCCGGCTTNTGCGCGGCTACAATCCGGCACANCTGCTGGCCCTGCCTGTTGCCCGGCAATACCGNTTACCTCTGTACGAAGATGCCCTGAAGAAAACATCGGTCGCTGATCAGCGCGGGCTGTCNGCCNCTCAGCGTCGTCATAACCAGNAACGAAGTTTTATCAGNGGGCAGAGAACCTTCGACGGCGAACATCTGTTAATTATCGACGATGTGATTACCACGGGCGCCACAGCCGANGCTGCGGCGCGNCTGTTGAAGCAGCAGGGAGCCGGCATTGTCGGTGTCTGGTCCCTGTGCCGCACGCCGGCAAAATCACAGAGCAATAACAAATAACTCTGTCATAATGCGCGCNGCTAACGCGGAGGCTGCTTATGACTTCATCACACCCCTATTCGGAATTAACCCAGGAACGCGTCATGGATGCCACAGAGTCACTNGGTTATCTGTGCGATGCGCGGGTATTTCCGCTGAACAGCTATGAAAACCGCGTATATCAGATCGGCATCGAAGACGAGCAGCCGCTGATCGGCAAGTTTTATCGTCCGGCACGCTGGAGCAGGGAGCAGATTCAGGAAGAGCATGATTTTCTGCTGGAATTACAGGCCGATGAATTACCGGTCGTTGCCCCCATCGTTAAGGATGGTCAGTCATTGTTTCTGGACGATCCGTTTTATTTTGCCCTTTTCCCACGACGTGGTGGCCAGGCCCCGGAGCTGGCNAACGATGACGATCTCGAACTGATCGGTCGCTGGCTTGGCCGCCTGCATCAGACCGGCAGCAGAAAACAGTTTGCACACAGACCGCAAATTCAGGGCAGCGATGATCTCATCAAAGCCAGCGAACAGGTNCTNAGCAGCGGCCTGATGCCGGAAGATTACCGCCATAATTACCGCACCATCAGTGATGCNCTGATTAAACTCTGTGAAAANCTCTATCGNCCACAGGCGATAAACACACTGCGNATTCACGGTGATTTACACACCGGCAACCTGTTGTTGCGCNACGATATTTTATACATGGTCGACTTCGATGACTGCCTGCAGGGACCTGCCATGCANGACATCTGGATGCTGCTCAGCGGCACAGAGCAGGAACAACGGCAGCAATTACTGGTCATTAAAGAAGGTTACGAAATGTTCAGGCCATTCCCNACACAGGAACTGGCTCTGATAGAAACACTACGCACGATCCGGGTAATGAAATATGCAGCCTGGCTCTGTAACCGCTGGAGCGACCCGGCTTTTCCTCAGGCATTCCCCTGGTTCACCGGNCACCGCTTCTGGTCAGAGCATGTCAATGCGTTGCAGGAGCAGCTTGCTGCACTACAGGAAGCGCCCATTGAATTACCCNTTTTTTAACAGGAGAGAACATGAAACACGTAAATAANTATCTGACATCNCTGGCCCTGACGGCAGGTTTTGTATCTGCACCCGTTATGGCTGAAGGCCNTGATGCGAAAAACCTGTATGTAGGTGGTGGTATTTCTGAAAACGTTGTCGACTCCCCCTTTGGCGGNGGCAGNGACGATGCGTTTGGTTACACCCTGTTCGCCGGTTACGAATTCCAGAACAGTTANCCNCTGGTGAAAACATCCGCTGAAATTGGNTACAGCGACACCGACGATTTTGATCGCGTGGATGATGACATTAATGGTCTGTGGGTAGCTGGCGTGATTGAAAAAGATCTGCCGGAAATTAACGACAAGTTCTTTGTAATTGGCCGTGCCGGTCTCGANTTTGGTGATGATGACGGTCTGCTGCTGGGTGCCGGTGCAGGGTTTCACCTGACGCCAAAACTGGATCTGCGTGGTGAGTACATCGCCAAAGACTCGTCGTCCGTCTATCAGGCAAGTGTTGCTGTTAACTTCTGAGCAAACGTCTGATCTGCAGGAANACACTGCCNNGGCAGTTGTGGAAATNNGCAGAGANAAATAGTTANNGTNATTNTTAAAANCATTTNCTACAGACAATAAACAGACAATAAAAAAGGGCCNTTCGGCCCTTTTTTATTGTCTGGATTTTTTANCGTACACCGCTGCGACGCAGGGCCGCCGGAGTGTAGTCACGGCTGGAGCGGTCGAAGCCGAAGGAATAACCTTCATCTTCTTCGTTATCCATACCCAGTGCCAGGTAACGNCCAGAGTTCAGNTCGTACAGAGTTTCCAGCGCATACCATGGCACCTGGTGGTTGTAGTACATCACGTTGTGAGACTCAGCCACACGCCACAGTTCACCACGGCCNTCGTAATGATCAATTTCAGACGCCTGCCAGGTGTCCTCATCTAAGTAGAAAACACGTTTGGCNTAAATATGACGCTTACCTTCTTTCAGGGTTGCAGTTACTTTCCACACACGGTGCAGCTCGTAACGGGCNAGNTCCTGATTGATATGGCCAGGCTTCACGATATCAGCGTATTTCAGCTTTTTATCTTTCAGCTTGTAAGAGTTGTAAGGAATATAAATTTCCTGCTTCCCTTCCAGCTTCCAGTCGTAACGGTCAGGTGCGCCGTTGTACATATCGAAGTTATCCGATGTACGCAGACCATCTGACGCAGTACCCGGGCCGTCATAAGACACCTGAGGTGCACGGCGTACACGACGCTGACCAGCGTTATAAACCCAGGCTTTACGTGGCTCTTTCACCTGATCCAGTGTTTCATGAACCANCAGTACGTTACCGGCCAGACGGGCTGGAGAAATAACATCCTGCTTAAAGTAGAAGAGTACGTTTTTATCCTGATCCGGCTTGTAATCTGTCAGTTTATTACGGAAGGTGAACTCATCTTTAAANCGCACGATGGTGTANTCACCGTTCACCTGTGGTGTTGCCTGCGCAACAACACGGCTNACGCTGCCNCCACGGTANCGGACGATATGGTTCCAGATCGCTTCCACACCATTCTGTGGCAGTGGGAACGGAACACCCTCTTCGTAATTTTCCAGACCATTACCATTNGCCAGCAGCTTTGTTTTGGTGGCGTTGGTTTTGCTGTCATCGTAAATAAACTGAGGATACGCAGAAGTACGGCGCGTCTCGTAAACCGGCATTTTGTAGGTATCCGGATACTTGGCGAACATGGCTTTCTGACCATCGGTCAGATTAGCCGCGTACTCCTTATAATTCGCACCGGTAATAACAAACTTAGGNTTGTCTTCCGGGAACGGATTTTTNAANTCATCAGTTTTAGCCAGGCCGCCATTCCAGGAAGGAATGGTGCCNGCCGCATTGCCTGCCATTTCAGCACCGACAGGCGTCAGGGTTTTACCCAATGCTGCCGCTTTATCTGCGGAAACCTCGGCATGTGCCGTGCCTACCATCAGGGACAGTGCTAACGCACTGCCCAGTGTTTTTGAATATCGTTTAAACATGCTTCATAGACCTCTGTAATTCTTATATGAGCCAATCTCTTAGAAGGAATACTTCGCAGACAGAGCAATGTTGTCGCGGTCAACCATCTGATTGTAGTCACCACCAGAGAAGTTAGTGTACGACACGTTAACAGACGTCTGGTTCAGGTAGACAAATGTCACACCCAGACCAGTGGTCAGGCGATCATCCATAAACTGAGCACCTGGCTCAGGACCATTACCTTTGTCATAAGCCACGGACAGCATCGGGCTGACGTTCACACCAGCGAATGCGTTGTTGAAGTCCATAACCGCACGCAGGCGCAGACCACCGGATACTTTGGTTACATAACCATCATCGGTACAGTAATCAGTGTTGGCGTTCTGGCCAGAGTTTGGCGCACCGCCAACAGTGTCAGCGGAACAGAAGTTCACACCTGGAACCGCATCGTAAACACCGTCGTTATTACCGATACCGTATGCACCGGAACGGCCGTAACGGGCATCATCAACATCCGGCAGATCCGGGATAACCGTTACACCAGCCTCACCCACCAGCGCCAGACGGTCTGCACCCAGTACGCGGTCGTAGAACTTAATGTAGGTCATCTGCGCCTGCCACATATCGAACTCGTCGTAACCTTTGGCGATTTCACCGTACAGCGGCAGAGCACCACCGGCTTCTTCAGCACGTTGCTGATACAGACGGCTGTATGGCGCACCGTTACCGGCCAGAATCAGTTCGAATGCGTTCCACTGCAGTGGCATATCCGGCTTGTAGCTCACTTCACCGGAAATCGACGCACCACCTTCAGTACTGGTCGCGAAACTGATACCGGCGATTTTGATGTCTTCCGGATAAGCGATCTGGTACAGCGGGTAACGGCTGTCGTAAGAAGCATCCGCATTCACCTGATCACCGCTGGTGTCATAGTTGGTTACCGCACCATTGATGTACGGCACGCGGCTGTGGATGTTCATGTAATAGAAGCCGAGTTCAGTATCACCCAGAGCTTCGGCATACCAGCGCACAGCAAGACCGTACTGGCCGGAATCGCGTGGTGTATCATCGGATAAACGCTCAGTCATCGGTGCCAGACGACCATTCAGCGGCACGCCCTGATCGATTTCGTCCTGACGCATTTCCAGATAGATACGTTCATCTTCGGTACCAGCCAGAATAATCGGGTTACAGCCATCGGCGACAAAGTCGGCGGTGGAGAAGAAAGTACCGCAAGGGTCAGTACGGGTTTTTTCCCATTCCAGCTGGTAGAAGGCTTCCAGAGTCACATCAGCGGTTAAGCCAATGGAGGTGTAAGCCATATTCACCGGCAGCAGACCCTCTTTAATTTCAGCACCTGGCTTACGGAAAGCGGATGCATCCACCGGGTTGATGCTGTTAATACCACCCTGAATAAAGGTACTTTCACCCCAGCTCACTACCTGGCGACCGAGACGTACGTTGATTGGCGTGTAACCAATTTCATAGTCGGCCCAGACATACGCATCCAGCAGTTCAGCGCCTTTACCGGCCGCTGCTTTGGTTGCGTCGTTGAGTGGTTTGAAATCCGTCTCTTCATCCATCAGAGCGGTATCGTAATAAGCACGGGCACGGAAGAAACCACCGTAGTTCTGATAATTCAGCTCCAGGTCGCCGCTCCATTTCACCACGTTGGTGTAAATGTCGCCCTTACCGTAGTTCAGGGTACCGTCATCATAGTTGTAAGAAGAACCTGAAGTGTTCTCACCAATGGCTGCGCCATTGCCACCCATGATCTGGCCCTTGTCACGTGCAGATGTACGCCATGCCACACCGTAACTGATGGTGTTATCCAGCTGTACCCCAAGATCCCCAAAATTAAACTCTACGGCCTGTACTGAAGTAGAGGCGATCGCAGATACCGCCAGCGCTAAAGGTAATTTTTTCATTGAGCGCATACTCTTGTTTGTTATTTTCATATTCAACTCCGCCCGATTTTTATTCTGCTGGGATAGCTTCGATAATACCTGCACCACCGTCATTCAGTGCTGGCGAGCCGTTAAAGCGGCTGATCGCGTGCTGAACGAGTACGCCAAACGTGGCTGCGGTTTCAGGGGTATTAGCGTCGGTATCCGGTACAGCAAAGGAGGAGTGGCTGCTCAGATCGTCTGACAGCTTAACGAACACCTGATCACCTGCTCCGATAGTGGAACCGGATTCAACCTGCTCCGCAGCAAATACAGAGATCAGCGGATCAGTACCGGCCAGCGGTGCATCAGCAACACTGTTTGGGATCACGGTATCACCCACAGATTCGATCAGGGTGTAAGGCGTCTGTGACAGCTGCATCAGACCGCCGAAGTTCATCGGATCGGCTGAATCCACAGTTGCCTGGTAAACGTACATCAGAGATTCGTAGCTGGAACCGCCCTGAGTCAGGTTGAAGCTGTCCGGATTTTCCAGCGCGCCAACAATCGTCGGACCAAAGGTTGCTGAATTTTCCAGCAGTTTAGGCAGACCGCCGCCAGGTACTGAGAACACAGCCGCCTGAACACGGTTCAGTGCCGGGTTACCTGCCGGGTTCGCTGGTACCGCGCTGGTGTTGTTCACCGCGACAAACTGAGTGCCGATAATAGAACCCAGAGAAATACCGGCGAAATAGATCCGGCTGGCGTCAAAGTCAGGGTCGGTATTGGCTGGGCCGCCATTGCCATCACCATCAATATCCATAAATGGAATCGTGGCGTTCAGGTTAAGCAGATCCATCACCGCCTGACGGTTATTATCTCGGGTGGTCTGGAAGTGCAGGAAGTCGATATACAGAGAACCGGACTGATCCGCTGCAGTACCTTCTCCGCCGTCGATATCACCGTCAACCGCTTCCGGCAGTGCGCCACTGGCGTCGGCAGTCAGACCAAAGTGACGCTGAGACACAGTCTGGCCAGAGATAATCAGAGATTGAGTCGCCGCATCCAGCTCAACAAAGCTGTCGGCAGTACCTGGTGTTGCGCCGCCATCTGTAACGGCAATGCCACCAGCACTTTGATTAACTGCAGCCATCAGAGGTACAGCACCACTGAACGGAGCGCCACCCAAAACACCGGAGGTGATCATATCGGTCGGCATCAGACCATGCATTGGCAGGTCAATAGCTACACTGGCATAACAGTTCGGCGCAGCTGCCAGCTGTTCAGCCAGGACGATATTCTGCATACGGTTCCCGGTAATGCCATGAGCCAGCATCACCACCGGCCAGCCGCTACCCNGTTTANCACAACTACCGCCCGGCTCTACAACCAGGACCTGAGTACGAACCTTGCCGTTCTCTTGCGCGAATGGGAACAGATTGGTCACATTTTCAGATGGCGCTGCAACTTCAGCTGCATCTGCAGCATCAGCCCCCTGTGCCAGCTGCAGATTTTCAATCACGTCGGCATCGGTTGCCCACTGACCGATAACCGTATTGGCTGCACTCAACGTGGCTGCCGCACAGGTCGCCGCATCGGAAGCGGTTTCTGCAGAACAGGTGTAGTGCTCATCATCACCCAGGTTAATACCATCATCAACGTAAGCACCGCTTGGCGCCTGCGAGTAATACGGCAGGTCGATGGTGCCGGTAATGAACGAAGAGGCTGCGCCATCCAGGATCATGGATGTATCAACAGGGACTGTCGCAGATAGCGCAGGGAAATTTGACGCCCGGGGTGACGGAGCAGGCAGCGTAGACAGTAACGCATGTCCGCCAATGACTTCAGCCGCAGTTGCCGATGAGCCGGCTCCACTAAGAATGGCACCAACAGTCGCTGATTGAGTGGCCGCATCGTCTTCTGTTGTGTTCAGATAATGCTGTAGGACAGCGGGAACAGTAGAAGCCAGCGCGGCATCCGCATTCCCCGGCGCAGCCATAGCACTCAGTACTTCAACTGTACCGCCTGTGGTAAAGGTATAAGCGGTAGTCACGCTGGATGGGCTCGCCCCCTGACTGNCCAGGAAGCCCTGTGCCAGCTGATACCAATCCTGTACAGCTTCACGAACCGGTGCCAGCGCAGCGCTGAGCAGATCGTCGTCGCCGATCAGGTATTTAAACTGTGAACCCATGACAGTGGCATCACCATCAACGTCAGTAATGGCGTTGGTCAGTACAACCAGATAGCGTGTATTGTTTTTCAGGGGTTCTGTGGGAGAGATGCGAACCACACTGTTATTCAGGTTACCATCAGCGTAAGAGACGACTTCAGCTTTAATAGCCGCTTCGCCCCCAAATGGGTCCGCTTCATTAATCTGTGGGTCAGGCACTTTCGGACCGGCTTCACCATAGTCCAGCTCTACCAGGTAAACACTGCCAGCCGGCAGCTCGCCTTCGCTCAGAGACCCACTGAAAGGAATATACAACTGACCAACGGTAGAGAAACCGTCCATATCGGACATGGCGTCATATACCGGGTTGTATTCAGGGTTACGGGAACCGTCCGCGAGGAAAATATCGACATCGCCGTCAGGATATACCAGTGTGCCGTCTGTGGTACCGGAGAGCAGAAAATCGGTGGCCAGAGGCAACTGAGAACGGGCGGGGTTAAAAACTGGAGCGACAACCGCTGGCTGTGCATCGCCGGAGCCGGCGTCTACAGCGGTCTGATCNACTTTATCGTGGTCCTGAACGCTACTGATATTACAGCCGGCAAGGCCTGCTGCTGTGGCTGCGATGGCCAGACTGAGAAGGGTCTTCTTCACCATATTGCTACCTGTTTGTTTTTTTATGGTTATGTTGGCACTTCAGGGACGCGTAATTACCCCCCTCCCCGAAGAGATGCTCGGAACTATAATCTGGCTGCAGCGCACCCCNCATCACTCAAAAGTATGATTCAGTACTAATCACCCCGTCATTTTGTATCCGGATGTAACACTACCTTGGTATTACTGGCAGGATTGTCCGTCAATCCGGGCCAAACTGCTGTGACTGGGATTCACAAACGCAATCCTCTAGAATACCGCTCCCTAACATCATCGNATTTCAGGAGACAGCGCATGTCTGAGCAGGATTCTGTAGTAATTGTGGCGGGNGCTCGTACGCCAANGGGTGGTTTCGGCGGCAGCCTGGCCAGTGTTGCAGCAACCGACCTCGGTGCGATTGCCATCGAAGAAGCCGTTAAGCGTGCCGGTATCGAAGCCGCTGACGTGCAGGAAGTCATTATGGGGAACGTGCTCCCTGCCGGTCTGAANCAGGGCCCGGCCCGTCAGGCCATGCGTAAAGCCGGTCTGCCGGATGCCACTGGTGCGACCACCATCAATAAACTGTGCGGTTCCGGCATGAAAGCCACCATGATGGCCCACGATGCCATTAAAGCAGGCTCTGTCGATATCGCCGTCGCCGGCGGCATGGAATCCATGTCCAACGCGCCATACGTAATGGAAGGCGTACGCACGGGCTACCGTATGGGTGCCGGCAGTGCGCCACAGGATCATATGTTCCTCGATGGCCTGCAGGATGCTGAAACCGGTAAGCTGATGGGTGCTTTCGCCCAGGAAATGGCTGATAAGAAAGGTTATACCCGCGAACAGATGGACGAATACGCCATCATGTCCCTGACCCGCGCCAAAGACGCCATCGAAAAAGGCCTGAATAACGCTGAAATCGTTCCTGTCACCGTTACCAGCCGTAAAGGCGAAACCCTGGTTGAAAACGATGAGCAGCCATTCAACGCTAACATCGAAAAAATCCCGACACTGCGTCCGGCGTTTGCCAAAGACGGTACGATCACAGCTGCCAATGCATCTTCTATCTCTGATGGCGCATCGGCACTGGTTCTGATGAGCGAATCAGCCGCCAGCGCAAAAGGCGTTCAGCCACTGGCACGTATCGTTGCTCACAGCACTCAGTCCCAGCATCCGTCTGAATTCACCGTAGCGCCAGTCGGTGCCATCGAAAAAGTTCTGGCCAAAGCCGGCTGGAGCAAAGACGATGTCGACCTGTATGAAATCAACGAAGCCTTCGCCATGGTTGCCATGATGCCGGTGGACGAACTGAAGCTGGATATCAATAAAGTAAATATCTACGGCGGAGCCTGTGCTCAGGGCCACCCGGTGGGCTCTACCGGTTCACGCCTGATCGTGACCCTGATGAACGCGCTGAAAAACACCGGCGGCAAAAAAGGTGTTGCCGCCCTGTGTATCGGTGGCGGTGAAGCAACAGCCATCGCTATTGAGTTGCTGTAAGCAGCACAAAGCACTGCCACGGTCAGCAGTTTAAGGCCGGGCCAGAACGGGTAGCGCAGCGATGCGCTACCCGTTTTTTTGTGTCCGCGGCAAAGTGCCGTCATCCACGCCGGAACAGCCTCTGTGACATTTATGACAGCACACTGCTATATTAAGAAAACAACAGGTTGACTGAATGGTGACCGCCAGTGTCTTTGATTATGTTCGACATGGGGCGTCGTATCGAAACTCCGGTCCGCCCGGACGAGTTCCGGGTGCGGGCGATGTCGGCCAGTGAAAAGACCAGCCATATCGATAAAGATACTGCACACAGCGGTACAGCCAACGAAATCCATGCCTACTATCAGCAGCAGGAACGACCGCCTGACGGAATTTCTGCCTGCCGTGACATCATGAGTAAACGGGTCATTACCCTGAAACCAGACGATTCCATTAACACCGCATGGAATACCCTGTCTGACTGCGGCTTTCATCACCTGCCGGTCATCGACGATAAGCGCAATGTGGTTGCGATTCTGTCAGACCGCGATCTGCTGCAGGCGCTGGTGCATAATGCCGATATCTGGGATAACAGCATGATGGACGTTGCAGCACACCCGGTGGTCTGTGTTTTACAAAGTACCGATATCCGTCAGGCCAGCAATATTCTCTATGAATACGATATTGGTGCCTTACCTGTTCTGAACGACGAGCATCAGCTGTGCGGCATCATTACCCGCAGTGATGTGCTCAAACTGTTAAGCCATTACGGTCCGATGGAACTCTGGGCGTAAGCCCCGATGTTTGCGGATTAAGGAGTATATGTGGCCAATCATTACGAACTGATTCATCCGAAAACTCACCTTCGTGTTCTTTCCCGTTACGAAATCCAGATGCTGAAAGATGTCAGCAGTGAAACCCATGAACTGGTGCGACGCTGCTGTTATGCAGCACTTAATTCCGGCAGCCAGGAAGATGATTACCTGCAACTGGAAGAAGATTTCAGCAATTTTAATGTCGAAGTTCAGCAGGAAGACCGCGGTATTGTTCTGAATCTGGTCAATCCGCCAGCCCGCGCCTTCGTTGACGGCGAAATCATCCGCGGTATCCGTGAGCAACTTTTTTCCGTTTTGCGCGATGTACTGTACGCCCAGGAGTCCATCCTGAAAGCGCATCGTTTTGACCTGCACAAAGGTGAAGATATTACTAACGCTGTTTTTCACCTGCTGCGTAACGCCAACCTGCTGAGACCAGATCAGAAACCGAATCTGGCCATTTGCTGGGGTGGCCATTCCATCCCACGGCATGAATATCAATACACCAAAGACGTCGGCTACCAACTGGGCCTGCGCGGTCTGGATGTTGGCACCGGCTGTGGACCAGGCGCAATGAAAGGCCCGATGAAAGGCTGCACCATTGGTCATGCCAAGCAACATAAGCGCGATGGCCGCTACATCGGCATTACCGAGCCAGGCATTATTGCTGCGGAAGCACCCAACCCGATTGTCAATGAACTGGTCATTCTGCCGGATATTGAAAAACGCCTGGAAGCCTTTATCCGTCTGGCTCACGGTATTGTTATTTTCCCGGGCGGCCCGGGAACTGCAGAAGAAATTCTGTACCTGCTCGGCGTACTGTCTCATCCGGATAATCAGGAAATTCCTTTCCCGATGATTATTACCGGTCCGCAGGAATCCGGTGACTATTTACGTGAAATCGACCGTTTTATTGGCCTGACGCTGGGTGAAAAAGCACAGCAGCGTTACCAGCTAATTATTGATGATGCCGCCGCTGTGGCGCAGTCAATGAAAGACGGTTTTAAAGAAGTCGAAGCCTATCGTCGCTCTCACAGCGACGCCTATTTCTTCAACTGGGCATTAACGGTGGACGAAGATTTCCAGCTGCCGTTTGAGCCAACCCACGAAGCCATGGCAGAACTGAAGATTCACAAGTCTTTGCCACAACATGAACTGGCCGCCAATCTGCGCCGTGCATTTTCCGGTATCGTTGCCGGTAATGTTAAGGCCTCCGGGGTTAAACGGGTTATGCAGTATGGTCCGTATAAACTGTCCGGTGACAGCGACATCATGGATGCCATGGACAACCTGCTGAATGCCATGGTTGAACATGGCCGGATGAAGATCAAAGGCGATTACACGCCCTGCTACGAAATCGTACGCTGACGTCAGCGCACGACAGGCAAGAAAGAAGCGGCTGAAAAGCCACTGCTGTCCCACAAATTTCTATTTAAGCATTTGCTAGAAACGTCAGGCCCCTTGTCCTCATAGAGGGGCCTTACCCCTCTCGCCGGACGGGCTACCTCCCCGCTTCGCGCTTTCTGGCTCGTATTTCCTTGAAAGCTTGATATTTCCTGACCGCGCGACCCATC
>PAJK01000016.1 GCA_002706025.1 Oceanospirillaceae bacterium | reverse complement strand
CCTTTCCATTGACCGGATTCCTGGATACGTGGAATCAGTCCAACGAACGCCGATACTTGTCGGGCATTATTGAACGACCGGCTGTGGATAAGGCTCAGCATCATACGCGAGACAACATCGCCAACACCTGGGATGCTGGCCATCAGCTCACGGTCTTTTTTCAGTTGCGGATGGCGATCGATGTGATCATCGATGTCTTTTTCGAGGCGTGCTTTCTCTTCTTTCAGGCGCTCAATCATCAGCGTTAAAGACTCAATTACCCGTTCAGACGTGCGATTGAACTCGGCTTTTTCCAGTCGGTTGGTTTCCCGCTGCAGATCCGCTTCCAATGCCTCAAGACGGGCGATCAGAGCTTTCAGTTCGCGGATTTCTTCAGCTTCTGGTTGCCATCGTTCCGGCTGCATTCTGCAGCTGTATTGCGCCAGCATCAGACTGTCTTTGGCATCGGTTTTATGCACAGATCCGAGGCTGTTGGAGAACTCATGTGTTCTGGCAGGGTTTACTACGCAGATCTGAAAGCCAGCGTCATAAAGCGCATAGGCCAGCGATTCGTGATAGATGCCGGTAGCTTCGATAACGACACGGATATCCGCCGGATCGGCTTTGGTCTGTGCCTTCAGCCAGCCACACAATGCGTCATGATCCGCCAGGGTGTTCTTAAAAACTTTGGTTTTAACTTTGTTCTTTTCAACGTCACGTAACCAGCAGCAGTCGAGTTTGGCTTTGCTGACATCGATTCCAACGTAGTGCATCTCTTATTACCCTTGTCCATTCAGCATCACTGCGAGGCAGGTGCTTGGATACCATTCAACCTGAGAGAATAAAAAGAATCCGGGAGTCTGATCTACGGAACTGCATCTGAGTGCAACGGGTGGGCCCAGCTTCACCGGATTCTGTGAACATCTGATAGCTAATCAGATATTCGGGGAGAGATACAAGGGTGGGCTCCGCCCACCGCAACTCAGAATAAAATTTAAAACCTTTCAATCACATCCCAACAAAATTAAACCGCTAAAAAAGACTCAACCGCTTAGCCAGGTCAAACCAATCCTTTGCCCGTTGTTTACTTTCCGGATTCTTATGCGCCACCTGATCCACTAGCATGTTGCCGGCCAGCACCAACCCCCAGGTTGCTTCAAGAAATAATCCTGTCTTGGATTTGGCATGCAGAATATGCGGCGTATATTCCTTCGCCCAGTAACAGAACTCGTCGGTAATAATAACCAGCTGAATGCCTTTTTCTGACGCAATTTCACACAACAGTCTGGTTTCCTGTGCATAAGGTACAACGTCGATCAGAATCAGTGTCTGATATTCCTGCGGCGAGCGTTTCTGATTATTGCTCAGCCATTCCCCTAACATACTGTCGTGGGCGGAAAGATACTGCACATTGGGGCGCGCCAGAGACAGGCGGCGGCTGAAGTCTTCTGCCACGCCACGGATGGTCTGGAAGCCGGAGACATACACGCGCTCGGCGGCGGCTACACAGTTGACGATGCCTTTCCAGGTTTCCCCTTCAAACTGACGGAACAGATTCACCAGAATATTCAGGTCTTTATCAAACGTTGCTTTGATATGTTTATCACTGATAACACTGTGGGAGCCTTCGTCGGTTACTGCGATGGCTTCCTGCTGCACTTCCTTCTTCAGTGTTCCGATACCTTCGTAGCCGGCGCGGCGCAGAAAGCGGCTGACGGTGATTGGACTGACCAGCGCTTTTTCGGCAATCGAGGCACCGGTTTCATAGGCGATGCGGTGCAGATTGAGCAGAATATACTGAGCCACCCGGGCCTCTGATGGTGATAACTCTGACATCAATGACTGGATATGCTGCGCCGTTCGGGTCGGGATAAAACTGCCTTCAGACGAAAAGGTGTTCTCCAATGTTAGGCCCCTCCTGTGTTTATCCGGATTCTGTTGCCATCTGGTGCATTTTTATACAAAAAAGTGCATCCGTAGTGCACAAATGCCTGAAATATACTTAAATGCACTCTATAGATTTAACGTAACCTACTGATTTAATTGTAAAAAATTACAATGTTAGAAAGATAACATAATCTGTTATTGAGTGAATAGTACCGGCATTCATAGAATGAAATCAGTGATGGACTAACGCAATCATTAACTTCCTGAGGTGGATCTGATGAAAGGTTTAATAACGGCAGTAACCAACAAAAAGCACATTAAGAAAGCACTTGCTGCGGCCTGTATCAGCCTTTCCTGTGCTGCAGGCACAGCCTCTGTTCAGGCTGAAGAAACCCTGAGCCTGTACAACTGGGGTGATTACATCAACCCGGAAATCCTGACCCGTTTTACTGAAGAAACCGGCATCAAAGTGACGCTGGATACTTACTCCTCCAACGAAGAAATGCTGGCCAAACTGCAGGCTGGTGCCAGCGGTTACGACATTATTTTCCCGTCTGTGCATATGCAGGACATCATGTCGCATCTGAATATGCTGGAAAAAACCGACATTAATAAATCCGCCGGTTTTGAAAACATTGATACCCGCCACCTGAAAGCCGCTACCGATCCGAAGGGTGAATACTGTCTGCCGTACGCCTGGGGCACAGTCGGTATTGTTTACAACAAAAAGGCCGTGGGCGAACTGTCTTCCTGGAAAGAATTCTTCGCACTGCCAGGGCAGGGTAAAAAAATTGCCATGCTGGATGACATGCGTGAAGACATCGGTGTCGCTCTGATTATGAACGGCAACAGCGTTAACTCGGTTGAGCCATCTGAACTGAAAGAAGCTCAGGCTTTCCTGTTAGAGAAAAAGCCTCTGGTCAGCGCCTTTACTTATGACAGCATCCCAATGGTGCAGGCGGGCGATATCGCCGCAGCGCAATGGTATGTCGGTGCCATGATGTATGTGCAGCAGGATCCGGAAAACCTGGCTTATGTTATTCCGGAAGAAGGCGCCACCATGTACCAGGAAAACATGTGCGTACTGAAATCTGCACCGCATAAATCNAATGCCAAGAAATTCCTCGAATTCTTTATGAAGCCGGAAATCGCAGCNATGAACGCGGCTCAGCAAACCAACGGCACCATCAACAAAGCGGCAATTCCACTGCTGCCAGCGGATCTGCGTGANAACCCAAGCGTTAACCCGCCAGCAGAGGTGATGGAAAAACTGCAGATGTTCGANAGTCTGGGCAAAGGCATCAAACTGTACGACCGCGTATGGACTAAGTTCCGCACNGCGTCCTGATCGCCGCACGACAGTAAACGTAAGACTTGCAAGAACACAANACGATAACAACNCCACGCTCTCCCCGTGGGCAGCTCAGCTGCCCACANCCCCGCCAACTGAGGTTTCTATGTACAGCTCTGATTCCCAATCAACTGATTTTCTGAAAATCAAACACGCNATCCGTCACTTTAATACGCCCGAAGGAAGTGTGGTGAAAGCGCTGGATGACATTAACCTGAGTATTGGCCGTAATGAATTTATTACGCTGCTGGGACCTTCCGGCTGCGGTAAAACNACTTTATTAAATATTATTGCCGGCTTTGAACGTCTCGACAGTGGCAAAATTCTGCTGGANAACGANTCTCTGCTGGANCAGCCNCCACACCATCGCCCGGTGAATACCGTATTCCAGTCCTACGCGTTATTCCCGCATCTTTCTGTTGGCGATAACGTNGGCTACGGTCTGGANGTCGCCGGTGTNGCAAAAAAAGAACGCAATCAGCGCGTATCCGCCGCACTGGATATGGTTGGTCTCAGCGGTGTGGAAAAACGCCGTCCATCGCAATTATCCGGNGGTCAGCAGCAGCGGGTTGCCCTGGCCCGNGCCATCGTCAACCGTCCGAAAATTCTGTTGCTGGACGAACCGCTGTCGGCGCTGGATAAAAACCTGCGCATGAAGATGCAGCTGGAACTGAAAAACCTGCAANNCGAACTGGGCATCTGCTTTATCTTTGTGACCCATGATCAGGAAGAAGCCCTGACNATGTCNGACCGTATTGTNGTTCTGAACGGCGGCAAAGTAGAGCAGGTGGGTACACCGGACGAGATTTACCACACCCCNGCCAGCCTGTTTGTCAGCGAATTTATTGGTGAAAGCAATATCTTCTGCGGCGAAGTGATTCAGACCAATGACGATGGCTGCCTGATTGATTCTCAGGGCATCGCAGTCTACAGCCANGATGGCAATCTGAGTGTTGGCCAGGATGTCACCCTGTTATTACGTCCGGAGCATTTCCGTCTGGTCTCTGACAACGCNCCTGCAGATANCAGCAANCAGCAGATCAGNGCGACNTTACANCAATCNGTATTTATTGGCCGNGATCATCAGCTCAACTGCACACTGGATAACGGNNCGGAAATTACTGCGCTGATCCGNGGCAGTCTGCCAGACCTGAAAAGCGGTGACCGTATTCTGCTGGAATACGATATTCAGTCCGTTCANACCATCCCGCAGGGCAGGGGGTAAGCATGAAATCATTTACCCGTCAGCAGAAGCAGCTGATGCTGCTGCTCACTCCGACAACGCTGTTTTTAGGGATTTTCTTTATTGGTCCACTGCTGATTATGGCAGTGTACAGCTTCCTCGAACCCGGNCTGTACGGCGGTGTTGAATGGAACTTCTACCACTGGAACTATGGCCGTATTCTTGGCTGGGCAGACGGTTTTACNGAAGAATTTGACTGGGTTTATCTGGAGATTTTTCTGCGCTCCATCGGNCTGGCGCTGGGAACGGTATTCTGTACTCTNCTGATCTGCTACCCGGTCGCNTTCTGGATCAGCAGTCTNTCNCCCTCGAAAAAAGCCCTGTTTGCTTTTTTAATTACCCTGCCGTTTTTTGCCAGCATGGTGATCCGTTTATATGCCTGGGTTCTGATTCTGCGCGACTCCGGTTTTGCCAATCAGCTGCTGCAGTTTCTTGGCATTACCGATCACCCGCTGGACATTATGTATTCCGGTACCGCGGTTATTCTCGGCATGGTGTATATCTTTATTCCCTTTATGTTTCTGCCGCTGTATTCCAGCGTGGAAAAAATTGACCACAAGCTGATTCAGGCGTCGCAGGATTTAGGGGCTGGTCCGTTTACCACCTTCCGCCGCGTTATTTTCCCGATGACCATGCCAGGTGTTATTGCCGGCAGCATTCTGGTGTTTATTCCGGCGCTGGGTAACTTCGTGGTTCCCGCCATGCTTGGGGGCGCCAAGGTCGTGATGATCGGCAACCTGATTGAACAGCAGTTCCTGTATGCCCGTAACTGGCCGTTTGGCGCCACGCTGTCCATGGTCATTATCGTATTTATGTTGTTGATTGTGTCTTTCTACCTGTTGAAGGTAGTGAAGAAGCAGCAGGCCTGAGGATTATCTTATGTTAGCGAAATTATCATCCCGTCTGCTGTCTGGCTACAGCCTGCTGTTTTTCGTTTTTCTCTACGCTCCGGTGTTGCTGATCGTTATTTATTCGTTCAACTCCAATCCGGTGAATGTGATGATCTGGAAGGAGTTTACCTTCGACTGGTATATCAACCTGTTTGGTGGTGATACCAGCCTGAAAGATTCTGCCGCTTATGTGGAATCCACCGATCAGCTGGTGTCAGCGCTGGGCGTCAGTCTGGTAGTGGCAGGCTGCGCGACTCTGGTATCTACCGTACTCGGTACCAGCGCCGCTGTGGCTCTGGCCCGCTATCGTTTCCGCCTGCAGAATTTCTATCGCATGCTGCTGTTCGTGCCAATGGTGATGCCGGATATCGTGCTCGGGATTGCCCTGCTGATTTTCTTTGTCGGTGTTGGCGTTAATCTCGGCGTGACGTCGATTATTATCGGTCACTGCACCTTCCTCACCAGTTATGTCTTTATTGTGGTCAGCTCCCGCCTGGCCGGTATGAATCCGGTGATCGAAGCCGCCTCTGCCGATCTGGGCGCCAATGAATGGCAGACCTTCCGCCGCGTTACCCTTCCGCTGATTCTGCCGGGTGTGATTGGTGGTGCGTTACTGAGCTTTATTATTTCCATGGACGATCTGGTCATCACTTACTTTATCAGTGGTGTCGACTCGACCACGCTGCCGGTTTTTATTCTCAGCATGATACGCCGCGGTATCAAACCGGAAATCAACGCCATTGCCACCCTGATGCTGTTCTCTTCCGTGCTGATTGCATCACTGGGTATTTATTTTAAATCGCGAAATTCAGACAAGTAAGGTAACCCTATGGCTGCTAAACGTGCTCGAGACTATGGCCTTCCGTTTTCCGGTACACCAGGCCCTTTCAACGCCATTACCGATGTACCAGGGGTTGAAGTCGGTTACGCCACCCTGATTAATGACGATCCCGTGTCCCCGGCACGGACCGGCGTTACTGCTATTCTGCCACGCGGCAAAAAAACGGAGCCTCAGCCAGTGTGGGCCGGGATGTATGCGCTGAATGGCAACGGCGAAATGACCGGCACCCACTGGATTCATGACGGCGGTTATTTCACCGGTCCGGTGATGATTACCAACAGTCACGGCGTCGGTATCACCCATCATGCTGCAACCAGGTGGATGATTAACCATTATCGTGATCACTGGCGCGATAATCATTTATGGGCCATGCCCGTCGTCGCAGAAACCTACGATGGCGTACTTAATGATATTAACGCTCAGCATGTGACCGAGGCGGATGCTCTGGCGGCACTGGATAGCGCAGCTTCCGGCACGCCCGCCGAAGGTAATGTCGGCGGTGGTACCGGCATGATCGCCTACGACTTTAAAGGCGGCACCGGCACGTCATCGCGTCAGGTCACCGTGGCCGGTAAAACCTACACCGTTGCCGCATTGGTTCAGGCCAATCATGGNCTGCGTCCGTGGTTCAGTGTATGTGGTGCACCGGTAGGTCAGCTGATGCCGGAAGGCCGTATTCACGACAGCCACGAGCAGGGCTCGATTATCGTGGTTCTGGCGACGGATGCGCCCATGCTGCCGCATCAGCTGAAGCGCATGGCCAAACGTGCAGCGATAGGCATTGGCCGTAACGGCTCACCGGGTGGTAATAACTCCGGCGATATTTTTCTTGCCTTCAGTACCGCCAATGAAAAAGCGCTGCCGCAGTTATCCGGGCCAGAATGCAGCATGCAGTATCTGAATGATGAAGTGTTCGATGATTTCTATCTGGCGGCGGTGCAGGCTGTAGAAGAATCTGTNGTGAATGCCATGGTCGCTGCTGAAGACACGCCCACCTTTAAACAACCGGCAGGGAAAATCTGCAAAGCCATTGATGGAGAACGCCTGGCCACACTGGTCGACGGTTTTTATCGCGGATTAAATCAGGCTGCCGGCACCTGAGCGGAAGCAGACGTTATAGCGCCGGGATTAATGGTCTTACCAATAATCCCGGCTGGTCCCTGCATTTCTGTTTTTCTGAAAATCTCGCAGGCTGATTCCCTGATCAGCCCTGCTGAAACATCCCNGCGGCAGCTGTCTGAGCTTTAATCGTCGNTNTCATTAGTNANNGNNTAATTNTTCCATTAAAGAATTAATTANCCCACATTAATATTCCCGCCATTTACAGCTGCATTGTTTCCTGCAGGATCGTTTTACNATTAATAATTNTCTCATTCGTAACGCGGAATAATTTGTTCCCNGNAATTCCATGTAAAATCTGTGTAATTCAGTAGTCAGTCGTCACTGGCCTGTTTTATGATTCATCGCAAATCCAAAGGGCATGTATGCTGGCAACCCCGTCCGGAGTTGCACCGTACACATCTGTTAACGCAGTACTGTCAGCCCACAACGAAGAGTTATGAATGAAGTTCTCTATCGGATCACAGGGTTTTTCCACATTTGACCAGGAGTTGCTGCTCAAGCAGCTGCACGTCGCCAATACCCGGCTTGATGGAAAATGGTATTACCAGGGCGAAGCCGAATCGGTAACACTTGTCCTGGAAAAAAGCACAAATCTGAACGGAAGTTCCATTATTTGCCGTCCNGGAAAATTCTTTAAACAAACCTGCAGCGATGCCGATCCGATAGATCACATCAAAGTCGACTGGCCGGTGCGTATCCTGCCGCTGCTCGACGTTCTGCANAAAGTTGAAAAGAACTGCTCCTGTGAAAGCAGCGGACAAAATCCCGTAGCAGAAAAGCATTATCACGTTATTTCTGAACATCTGCAGAGAAAAGCGCAGCATTTAAGTGATCATCAGTCTCTGCTGATTAACTGTCGCAGTGTTTCTGCGGTCATTCTGCGCGATGGCGATAAGCTGGTCATGCATTCTGACCGACCGGAAGAAATTCTGGCGCAGACACTGGTCTCCGATGCGCATCCGGAAATCGTCGTAGTCGATGAAAAATTTGCAGACACAGACCCCGATAAACCTTATTGTGCAACGCTGCAATCGCTGCTCTGGTGTCTGAATCTGCATGAGCCGCTGTTCCTTGCTGAGCAGCAGCGGCTGTTATCCAGCGCCTATCAGTTAAGGCAATGGCCGGATTATTCAAAGCTTTATCGTAATGAACGTATTCTTCAGCTGACCGCGGCCTTTGTTAAACGCCCAACGTCCATTAATGATGTGACTCGCATCACCCGCGCATCCAAAATGGAAGCCATGCAATTTATTAAGGCCTGTGAAAACCAGGGTGTGAACTTTACGGCCCAGCCGGTTGTTCATGACGCTGGTAAAGAATACAGTGCAGCGAAGAACAGTTCCAAACCTGAGAAAAAGCGTCAGTTGTCTTTTCTTGCAAGCCTGAGAAACAAATTAAAAGTGGCCCTGTCCTGATGCAATTACAGAACAAAATTCTTTTTATCGGTCCCATGGGGGCAGGTAAAACCACTGCGATTCAGTCCTTGAGTGAAGGTAACGCAGCAACCACAGAAGTGCGCAATTCCAATCGTGAACTGTATGATAAACAAACCACAACCGTGGCCATGGATTACGGTTTTATTCAATTGGATGAAAACCAACAGGTACATTTGTACGGAATTCCCGGACAAAAACATTTTGNGCCAGTNTGGCCTGTTATTGCCAANGGNGCGATTGGTGCAGTACTGTTAGTGAATGCCGGNCACCCCGACTGGCAAAAGGATACTCTTTATCTGTTGCAGGCATTCAGGGATCTGGTAGAAAACGGCAGTGTTGTCGTTGCTGCCAACAGAATAGACGACAGTCAGATGCAGCAGTTGTCAGCATTACTTGCAGAACATGAGTGCTTTTTACCGGTTCTTCCGACNGATCCCCGGAATCGTGATGATCTNGTACTGGCCCTCGAGATATTAATCGCCAATCTTGAAGTAGAGACTTATATAAATGAATGAAGCGGTTAATCCGTTGGTTTCCAACACATTAAAAGCTGCTTTTGTNGAACAGTTAAAAAGCGCTTCTGCCCGGCACTCCGGCATCGAATATCTTTCCATGTCNACTTCTGACGGATACGTTCTGTGCAANACCATTGCANCGGATTCAGCCATCAGNGCCGAGCGTCTTGCCGCTATGTCCGCATCATTCTGCGGCATCAGTAATGGCCTCACCGAACAGGCCGAGAAACAGCCGTTTACTGGCTGCCTGATTGAAACCGAAAAAGGATTGCTGGTCTGCCGCCCGATTCAGCACGCTGCGCTGGAAGTGGTGTTACTGGGGTCCTTCTCGCCGGAAACCAATCATGGCGTCGCNATGTGGACACTGAACAACGTTGCCAGAGATATTCTGGAAATTCTTAAGCACTACAACTGAACTAAACCCGAACTACAACCCGGAGAAATTTAAATGGGCATTAATGACACACTGAGCAAACTGATGGAAACAGAAGGCGCATTAGCCTGCGCTCTTGTGGATTACAACACCGGCATGCTGTTGGGATCTGCCGGTAGCGGCCTGGACCTGGAAATCGCGGCAGCAGCAAACACCGAAGTTGTTCGTGCCAAACTGAAAGCAATCCAGATGCTGCAACTGGATCAGCAGATTGACGATATCCTGATTACTCTGAGCAGNCAGTACCACCTGATCCGNCCGATGAGCACAGACCGTGATCTGTTCATCTATTACGCGCTGGATTCCGNTAAATCCAANCTGGCACTGGCCCGTCGTGCACTGCGCATGGCAGAAGAAGGCCTGAGCATCTGATCNGCGTTTTGTNCTGATCANNAAAAAATCCGGTGCTGATGAATCNGCNCCGGTTTTTTTATTTTTGCCTGCTTNGTTTTNNNCGCAGATAATTTCTTTTTCTTCCCNTCTTTCTACCCTTCTTTCTACCCTTCTTTTTAGCTTCTTTCTTTCCTTTTTCAGGCTGTTTTGTTCCAGCGCCAATTCTGCTGGCTGCATCCTCTGTGCCAGAAGTATTGCTGAACATTGCGTTCCACTTTCAACTAATCGTGCCTGCCGCCGTCTTACTTTGTGATGTAAAACTGTCCCTGCTGAGCAATCGTTGCCGGGAAAACTGATCAAACAAGGAGTGCGTAAGATGAGTAAGAATCTACTGAATTATGAAGGCAAGACCGTCATCGTAACCGGCGCTGCAACCGGTATAGGTAAAGCCACTGCACTGGCTTTTGCCGGGCAGGGGGCCAACGTTGTTATTGGTGACGTGGACGAACGGGCAAAGGAAACCGCAGCAGAAATCAAAGAGCTCGGCGCTCAGTCCCTGTTCGTTAAAACCGACGTGTCCGATGGCAAAGCGGTTGCCAACCTGGTTGATCAGGCAGTGAAACAATTCGGCCAACTGGACGCCGCATTCAATAATGCCGGTCTGCTGCCGCCAACGGCACCTCTGGCTGAACAGACAGAAGACGATTTTGACTGCATTATTTCGGTCGACCTGAAAGGCGTATTTAACTGCATGAAGTATGAAATTCAGGCGATGCTGAAAAGTGGCGGCGGCGCCATTGTGAATACTGCCTCCGTGGCTGGCGTGGTCGCCGATCCGGGNATGGCACCCTACGTCGCCGCCAAACATGGCGTGGTCGGTCTGGGTCGTGCCGCAGCTCTGGATTATGCAACTCAGGGTATCCGGGTAAATACTCTGGCACCAGGCCTGGTTGAATCCGCCATGACCAAACGCTGGCTGGATGATCCAAAATTCGTTGATGCTTTAATGGCCAACAGTCCGATTGGCCGCGCGGCGAAACCGGAAGAAATGTCCGGCATGGTGTTATTCCTGTGTTCTGATGCAGCAAGCTTTGCGACTGGTCAGGTATATCTGGTCGACGGTGGTCAGACAGCCCATTAACAGGCGCTGACACTGCGCTTTTTTAAGCTGAGCTTCCTCAGAAGCTCAGCTTACCGATTCGGCCCATGTGCAGCGTCCCCAGATAGAGACCATCAGCTTCCGGCTGCACTGACGTTATCCCTCCCATCGCTACCGCTGCCTGATCATGATAGCTGCGCAGTATTTTTCCCGACGCATCAATCTGCAGAATAAAACCGTAAGGTTTGGGCACAGGCGCAAGAGACTCAGGCAAACGGGCGAGCAGGTTTTTCAGCCAGGGCTGGTCATGAATTGCGTCCACTAACTTTGGCCGCAGGCCGTACATCGCCACCCAATAGCTGCCATCCGGCGCTCGGGCAATGCCATCCGGCATTCCCGGCAGGTTGTCTGTGATGATTTCATCCTGTCCGGCTTTATCTCCGCTCAGCCACACTTTGCGGATACGGTAGCGGAAGGTTTCATTAACCAGCACATAACTCTGATCGGCAGACACGGCTACGCCATTGGCGAATGCCAGCCCACCACTGAGCAGGGTCAGGGAGCTGGTCTGTGGATCAAAAGCGAATAAACGGCCGGAAGAACGTCCATCAAGCACGTCGTGCACAATATCTTTCAGCGCATAGCGATTGCTGGCATCAGAAAAATAAATGGTGCCGTCGGCCCCGATATCGACATCATCAACCACTCCCAGTCTCTGACCATTAAAGTGATCGGCCAGTACCGTTAATTTGCCGGCCGGGCTCATACTCAGCAGACCTTTTTCACCATCCGCGATAATCAGATTCTGGCTGGCATCAAAATGCAGACCCAGTGGGCGGCCGTGGGTATTAAGCAGCACTTCCCAGTCAGAATAAGGACACTTGCGCATTACGGATCCGTCTTCGGTGCCGGTATACAGACAGCCAAGCGGGTCACGGGCGATGTCTTCACCGCCAGACTGCCCGGCCGGCAATGAAATCAGCTCGGCTGACTGCAGACGATCGTTAACGGCAAGAGGGCCGCTGAACATAAGCGGCTGGCTGACCTGAACAGCAACAGAGTTAATGGGTGCCGGTACCAGCAGCAGATAAGCCACGGCAATCACAGCCAGCAGCAAAAGTAATTTCAACAGGAATTTCATAACGCGCCCCGGAGTNAGTTNTTNTTATTATNGANNNGCNGATTCATTGAATGGCCGGTTCACTGAATGATTGATGATACGTGCCTGTAGNNGGCAATACGGNGNCTGTTTANGTCAGATNTCANCTCANCNNCGGNGAAAAAACCCNNACNCANTTNCGTCCNTCATCCTTGGCGCAGTAAAGGGCTTTATCAGCCATATCAGTCACGTCTTTCGCCGCGGTGTTACTGTCCGCGATCAGACTGACCGCACCAAAACTGGCGGTCACAGACAACACAGAGCCACCGCAGCGCAGACTGAGATCAGCAATCCGGGCACGCAGTTCTTCGGCCTTTGCCGCCGCTTCCTGCTCATCCAGTCCGGGCAGAATGATGGCGAATTCCTCTCCACCGTAACGGGCGACAAAATCAAACTCTCGCGGGAAAACCTCTTTCATGGTGCGCGCAACACTGACCAGGCACTGGTCGCCCACCAGATGGCCGTGGTCATCATTGAATTGTTTAAAGTGATCGATATCCACCAGTAACATGGCCAGCCGCTGATTCAGCCGGTGGGAACGGTAAATTTCCTGATTCAGTACATCATCAAAATAGCGGCGGTTGTGCAATCCGGTCAGGGCATCGGTAACACTCAGTACCTGCAGTTCGCGGTTAGCACTCTGCAATTCGCGGGTAGCACGCTCCAGCTCCTCGGTACGTTCATTGACGCGCTGTTCCAGATCCCTGCTGTGAGCCTGTTGCACCAGCAACAGATCATTCTGAGCATTTTCACGCAACCGCCGCTCCTGATTAATCCGCTCGGCCAGAGCGAAGGACAGCAGTACGATTTCCAGCACGAAGCCAAACAACTGCACATACTGAGTGAAGCCGTTAAACGGCAGAACGCCGCGCAGCATCAGGATGTAAATAACCGTACCGAGAATAACGCTCGACCAGGCGGCGGAGAAAATCAGCGCGGAACGGCTGCCCCGTAGCGCCAGATAGACCCCGGTGATCAGACTGCACAGGGTGGAAACCAGAGACATCAGCTCAGTTTTCAGAACCTCAGGCTCAGTTCCCGTCAGATAGAGGAGCAGAACAGCTCCCCAATAAACCAGCAGAATGTTGTTGAGATGCAGCGGCCAGCCGCCTTTTTTCGGCAATTTGAGGAAATAGCGCAGAAACAGTGAGGCGGTAACAAAGCTGATCATAGCCGCCATGCCATAGGCATGCAGACGGAACCAGAGATAATTCCCCCACAGCAAATGCTCCCCTATGCCACTCGACGCCAGAACAAAAAAGGTAATGGACAGCAGGTAAGACGAGTAGATCAGATACATAGCGTCGCGGGTAAACAGCCACAGTGCCATGTTGTAAAAGAACATAACCGCCATAATGCCGAACAGAAAGGCATACAGACTGTAATGCCCCAACTGAAATTCGTCATAGCCACGCTCATCCCACAGATAAATGGGCAGCAGGTAGTTATAGGAGGTGAAAACCTTCAACAACACCTGCGTGGTCTCGCCTTTTTCAACAATCAGCGGAAAGGAGATACTGGCCTCGTGCCGGTAGCGCACTTCCGGCCCGTACTGCAACCCGGCGCGCAGTTCAATCAGCTCACCATGGGTGCTGTCGTATTGGTAAAACACCACCTCACGCAGGTTGGTCCAACGCAGTTCCAGCAACCGGAATGCGGCGTCTTCAGTGTCGTTGTGTATATCGAGAAGAATCCAGGCAGGGTGACGGCTGCGCGGCGGAGTCAGTAATGCTGAAGACGCCTGTTGCCAGTCAAGGGTATCCACGGCAGCCATGACCTGCTCCGCAGTAAGACCCTGATCATCAAAAAAATAACGGACCTCTCCGTACTCAAGCAGACGGTTCTCCGCCTGACTGAGATTCAGAGCTGCTGACGGTACAGCCCACAGGCAGCTCAGCAGAGCGATCATTATTATTCTTAATCCGGCCATGGTATCCCTGTTTCCTGAGGGGCGATGCTCCCGTCACAGAGTGGGTCACAGGAGTCTGCCCTGAGTATAGACCCCTGAACTGACCGCGCTTAACCGTATGCGTTTTTGCCCGGCTGCCTTCGCTCAGGCTTCCAGGCTGCGCTGTCGCTTACGGCGGATAAAGTGCCAGGTGAAGGCAATAATCGCGCTGAATGACAGGAACACCGGCAGCAGGCTGAAGATATACGCATGCAGACCTTTATCGTTGATGAACACGTAAATGGCCTGCCAGCCTGCCAGATGAATGGCTTCACCGGTGGCGACATTGTGCCCGGACACCGCCGCGGTACTGAGACTGTAAATCAGGGTAATGAGCAGACCGGCCAGTGCCGATACGGAAAGAATGGTTTTCATAACATACTGCCTGTTGCCGGAAAATCAGCAGAGCAGGCGCTGCGCGCCCACTCCGGTACTGACTTCACTATATGGAGCATCCGCCCCGAGTGCGACACAGATAAGCCGCTTTGTCGGCGTTTTTTACTGTGAAGAAAGAAATCTTCACATGCCTTTCATCACCCGTTTGACCTCAGCCAGATGGCGTCGGCTGACGGCAACACCTTCCTCCAGCCCACGCAGATAGACCTTGTGGCCGCCACCCTGCTGGGCGACCAGACGCTCGATGCGGTCACGGGCAACCAGCGCACTGCGGTGCACACGTACAAACCGTCCGTCAAACTCATCCTCCAGCTGTTTCAGAGCATCATCAATCAGGGTTTCGCCACCGGTATGGCGCACGCTGACGTACTTCTGATCGGCGTAAAAGTAGAGCACATCGTCCAGTGGAATCAGCTGCAGACCGTTATGTGTGCGCGCACTCAGGTGTGTACGCACACCCGCCGATGCTTCTTCATTCTGCTGTGGCCGCGTTCCCAGCCATTCCACCGCACGCTGCAAAGCACGGGAAAAGTCTTCCTTACGGATTGGCTTAAGCAGGTAATCAATGGCTTTTACGCCGAATGCCTGCAACGCGTGTTCGTCATACGCGGTGCAGAAAACAATCGCCGGTGCGTTGTCGCGCTTAATGATCTCTGCGGCGGTTTCCAGCCCGCTCATCCCCGGCATCTGAATATCCAGCAGCACCAGATCGGCCTGATGCAGCGCCAGCCAGGACAGCGCCGCATCGCCGTTAGCGGCTTCGCCGGCACAGTCAAAATCATCATGTTCCAGTAACAGGCGTTTCAGCCGTTCCCGTGCCAGGGGTTCATCGTCCACCAGCAGCACACGGTAACTCATGCGGTTTTCTCCATTGCCTTGTCCATTGCACCTTCTGCACCTTCAGCCCGCTGCGGCAACAGCAGCCGGGCTCTGTATTCGTTGTCAGCTTCTTCCGTGCGCAGGTCAGCGACCTCATCCTGCGCCTGCAGCCGCGCACGGATATTGGCGTGCGCAATGCCATTGCCCTGATGAGAGGTTCGTCCACCACGCTGTGCGGGCAGGGTATTGGTAATGCTCAGCTGCCAGCGCTGAGCGCCATCCTGTTCCAGGCAGACGGTGATAGTACCGCTCTCCGGATTGGGCTGAATACCATGATAAACCGCGTTTTCCAGCAAGGGCTGCAACACCAGCTGCGGTACTTTTAACGGCGGAATCTGCCCCGGCAACTGCCATTCTACCTGCAGGCGGTCGCCCAGCCGGACCTGTTCAATGTCCAGATAGCGCCGCCCCAGTTCGATCTCTTCAGCCAGCGATACCAGCGCGTTATCGTTCTTCAGCACCGCGCGGAACAGCTGCGCCAGATCGAGCAGCATGGTTTCGGCCTTATCCGGGTCCACCATAATCAGCGACGCCACGGTATTCAGTGTATTAAAGAAAAAGTGCGGGCGGATATTCGCCTGCAGTGCTGCCAGCCGCGACGTCAGTTCCGCCTGCGCTTTCAGCCGCCACTGACTCTGTACGTAAAAGTAGCGCAGCGCCAGCGCTGCAAAAATACTGCAGATCAGCAGGTTGCGGATCAGCCATGGCCAGTCGACGCCGGGGCTGTCCAGCGGCCACTGGAGTTCGCCACTGAGGCTGACCAGAAAGGTCACCAAATTAATAAACAGCACGGCGACCACAGATGCCACGGCCACTGACAGCCGCACCAGCAGCGCCCGCAGCTGACACAGCCCGGCCACCGACANCAGGCACACCCACTGCACAAACAGCGACATAACACTGAAACGCTGCCAGGAAAATTCCAGCAACGGGCCTTCCATCAGGTTCAGTGCCAGCACCAGACCTTCACTGACGGCCAACAGAATGAGTACCGCCCGGGTATTGCACAGGTCGGGCAGGAAAAAAGCATCGAGCAGACGCTGCTGCGTCTGTTGCGCCCGTTTCTGTTCCTGCTTCTGCTGCTGTAAATCTGAAGATGCGCCCACAGCACAATCGTCCTGATCAACCGGTTTATTCCGTACGGTTAGTCTCGCCTGCAGTCGCCCGCAGAGCAAGGGCCTGGGTCACGAAGCGGGCGACAGAGCGGACGCGTCATTGCTATAATCCGCGCCGTTTATCACACACGCACAGCAGAATACCGGGGTTTTCATGTCTGATTCATCTTCTACCAACTCCTCCTGGGGTGGCCGCTTCTCTGAACCTGTCGATGCTTTCGTTGCCCGCTACACGGCATCCGTCGATTTTGATCAGCGCATGTACCGTCAGGACATCCAGGGTTCGGTTGCCCACGCCAAAATGCTGTGCAAAGTCGGCGTTCTGAGCGAACAGGAACGCGACGATATTATCCGCGGCCTGGAAGAAGTCCGTATCGAGATCGAACGCGGTGATTTCGAGTGGTCGGTGGAGCTGGAAGATGTGCACATGAACATCGAAGCAGCACTGACCAAAAAGATCGGCATCACAGGTAAAAAACTGCACACCGGCCGTTCCCGTAACGACCAGGTGGCCACCGATATCCGCCTCTACCTGCGTGATGAAACCGATACCATCACAGCAGAACTGACCCGCCTGCAGCAGGGGCTGGTTGAGCTGGCAGAAAAAGAAGCCGACACCATTATGCCGGGCTTCACTCACCTACAGACCGCACAGCCGGTGACCTTTGGCCATCATCTGCTGGCCTGGAACGCCATGCTGGAACGCGACTTCAGCCGCCTGATGGACTTCCGCAAGCGCATGAATCAGTTGCCTCTGGGCGCTGCGGCACTGGCCGGTACCACCTATCCGATCGACCGTCACTACACAGCGGAACTGCTGGGCTTTGATGCACCGACTGAGAACAGCCTGGATTCGGTTTCCGACCGCGACTTCGCCATCGAATTCTGTTCCGCGGCGTCCCTGATCATGATGCACCTGTCGCGCTTCTCCGAAGAGCTGGTGCTGTGGGCTTCCGCGCAGTTCCGCTTTATTGATCTGCCAGACCGCTTCTGCACCGGTTCTTCCATCATGCCGCAGAAGAAAAACCCGGACGTGCCAGAGCTGGTGCGTGGCAAAACCGGCCGGGTGTACGGCCACATGATTTCCCTGCTGACGCTGATGAAATCCCAGCCGCTGGCGTACAACAAAGACAATCAGGAAGACAAAGAGCCGCTGTTCGACACTGTTGATACCCTGCGTGACTCTCTGCGTGCCTTCGCCGATATGGTACCGAACCTGATCTCACGCAAAGACGATATGCGTGAAGCGGCGCGTCGTGGTTTCTCCACCGCTACCGACCTCGCTGACTACGTAGTACACAAAGGTATCCCGTTCCGCGATGCCCACGAAATCGTTGGTAAAGCCGTGGCTTATGGCGTGCAGAGTGGTAAGGATCTGAGTGAAATGACACTGGAAGAGCTGCAGCAGTTCTCCGGCGAAATCACTGAAGACGTGTTTGACGTACTGACACTGGAGGGCTCCGTCGCAGCCCGTAACCACATTGGTGGTACCGCGCCGGATCAGGTACGTGCGGCTGCAGCCCGGGCGAAAACAGCACTGACCCAGCGCTGAGTTCTGCTCTTAAGCTATTTGCGGCAACAGTAAAAACAGCGGCTCAGGCCGCTGTTTTTGTTCCTGCTTTTACAGCAGTTTTCACGCTGTGCAGATGAATAATCAGCGGGCTTCAGCTCTGACTAATCGCCGGCTTTTTTTTAAACCACTGGCCGATGTTCATCACCTGCACAAAGCGGAATACCAGAATCGCATGCATCACACCTATGATGCCGCCAATGGCGTAATCGCCTGCCTTGAACATTTCCACCACCAGCATGGGTAACACCAGTACCGGGAACCAGGCCAGATAGCGATAGAAAATTTTCTCGAAGCGACTTGTTGGTGCACTCTGGTTGTCCGCGCCTGCCTGAGTACCGGCGTTTTTTGCGGAGTTTTGCGTCATTTTTTTATTTTTGTTGGCCATGCTGCCACCTCCTGTCAGTGGCTTAACAGCTGACCACGCCTGAACAAAGCAGACTATTAGCCCTTGGTATAGACGCAGAGCAATTTCTGCCGTGAATGCCCGGCAAATGCAGGACTGACTGCTAATCTTAGTAAGATTGTCATTTGCCTGAGGTCGCTGTGCGCCAACTGCCTGCACTGATTCTGCTGTTTTCATCTTTTTTACTGGGTGCCTGTGAACAGACACCCCATCCGTTACGTGTGGGTACCAATGTCTGGCCGGGCTATGAACCCCTGTATCTGGCCCGCGAACAGGGCTACCTGTCCGAAGACGCTGTCCGTCTGATTGAGCTGCCATCCGCCACCGATGTGATGAGCGCCATGAGTCTGGGCCATATAGAAGCCGCCGCATTAACCCTGGACGAGGTTCTGACCCTGATGGCCGACGGTGAGGACCTGGTGGTGCTGCTGATTTTTGATATTTCCGATGGCGCCGATGTGATTATGGCGCGCCCGGAGATCCGTACCCTGCAGGATCTGAAAGGCAGGAAGATCGCCGTTGAAATAACCGCTCTTGGCGCACTGATACTGCAGGCTGCGCTGGATCACGCCGGCCTGGATGTGGATGACGTGCAGATTGTTCCGGCGCCTCTCAATACCCATACGCAGCAATGGCGCGACAGCCATATTGATGCCGCCGTCACCTTTGAGCCCTATGCTACTGAACTGGCTCAGGCCGGCGCAGTCCGGCTGTTTGACAGCTCGGCGATTAAGGGCCAGATCGTTGATGTTCTGGCCGTTCAGCGCAGTGCGCTGGAGCCCTTTGATCATCAGCTGAAAACTCTGGTGGAAGCTTACTTTAAAGCACGCCAGCAGATTATCGACCAGCCACAGCAGTCCTATCAGATCATGAATCAGCGCCTCGGGCTGGCTGCGGATGATATTCCTCACATGTTCGATGGCCTCGAACTGCCAGACCGCAAACACAACCTGAGCATGCTGCGCGAATCCCCTTCGCAAATAGAGCGTAACGCCCATCAGCTGATTGACATCATGCTGCGCTATCAGCTGCTGGACCAGCACCTGTTCGTCAATGAAATCAGTTACCCCTATTTCGTGGAGCAACAGCCATGATGGCCAGCCGCTCTTACTCGCTGCGTCATGTACTGACCCTGTGGACCACCCTCGCACTGGGGATAACGTCGCTGGCGATCAGTTACTTCCTCTATCAGGGCCTGACCAGCCAGTACAGCAGCAGCTGGATGAACAAAATGGAAGCTGAGCTGACCGGTCTTAATCAGACCATGCAGTCACAACTGCTCAGTAACGACTGGCCTCTTGCCGACCGCGCTCTGACGCAGATGTCGACCCGCTATCACGTGCGCCACCTGTGTCTGGTTATCGGTGATTCTGTTCGCCTGTCCACCCGCCGGGCAGAAATCGGCCAGACNTTTGAGCCNGNGAAAGTGCCTGCCGGGCTGGATCTGAGCAGTAACCGCTATCAGGCAGTGCAGGACGGTACCGATTTTTATGCGCTGCTGCCGGTCAGTATCCGCACCGGCAAACTGCGCAGCAGTCAGCAGGGCTGGCTGATTGCGCACTACGATGCCAGCTACCAGTACGAAGAAGTGGTGCGCCAGACAATCATGCGTGCCGGGCTGCTGCTTGGCTTGCTGGTGCTGTACGCACTGGGCCTGAAGCAGATTATTCAGCGCGAAGTTATGCGCCCGCTGAACCGCCTGGTTGGCTTTACCCGCTCACTGCGCGATGGCCATCTGGGCAGCGTTATCCACAGCCGCGCATCGCAGGAATTTTCCCAGCTCGAATCCGCTTTCAACAGCCTCAGCCGCCACCTGCAGCACACCATGCAGCAGGTGCATGACCAGTACATGCGCGATCAGGCTTTTACCCGGGCCTTCCCGGATGTGGCGCTGCTGATCGACAATAACGGCCGGGTGCGCAGCCGTTACGGTAACCACGAAAGTTCCATCCGTGAGCTGAACCGGGATCTGATCGGCGAGCAGTTTAACTGCTGGGTGAAGCATCATGAGGCTGACCGTCTTGAACATTGCCGCCATCAGGCAGTAACAACCCAGGACACGGTCATTGTTGAATTCCGTCACGGCGATTTCTTTATCGAATCGCGTATGACACCACTGCTGGATGAATCCGATGTGCAGCACGTCGTCACCAGCGGGGTGCTGTGGTTGATCCGCGACATCAGCGAAGTGAAACGCAAACAGCAGCTGATCGAATATCAGGCCAACTTCGACCCGCTGACCAACCTGGCTAACCGCCGCTTCGCGCTGCTGCACATCGAGAAGAAAATGGCCCACGCGCGCCGTATCGGTAAATTTGGTGCCGTACTCTTCATCGACCTCGACCACTTCAAGAACATCAACGATTCCCTCGGTCATCCGGTGGGCGACAGTCTGCTGATTGAAATGGGCAGTCGTCTGCTCAACGCCGTACGCGAAGAAGACCTCACTGCGCGTCTTGGTGGCGACGAATTCCTGGTGCTGTTCGATGAACTGTCCGATACCCCGGAAGCTGCGGCGACCGTCGCCAACGAATGCGCAGGTCGCCTGCTGAACACCATACGGGAGCCGTTCCGCCTGGATGTTCAGAACTTCCATCTGTCGGCCAGTATCGGCATTTCCCTGTATCCCTTTGGTCAGCAGGACGCCAGCGACCTGATCCGTCAGGCAGACACCGCGATGTATTACGCCAAAGGGCAGGGGCGGAACGATATCAGCCTGTATACCGAAAACATGCAGCAACAGACCCAGGATAAACTGAACCTGTTCAATGATCTGCACCAGGCGATCAATGACAAAGAGTTCTCGCTGGTATTCCAGCCGCAGTACAACAGTGACGGTCATATCACCGGAGCCGAAGCCCTGTGCCGCTGGGATAACCACGGCCGCCCGGTCAGACCGGATATCTTCATCGCCGCCGCCGAAGAGACCAGCCTTATCATCCCGTTAGGGCGCTGGATTCTGGAGGAAAGCTGTCGCTGCCTGAAGCGCTGGCAGGAGAGTAATATCTTGCCGCGCAGTTTCAGCCGCCTGGCGGTGAACATCAGCCCGGCACAGTTTATGGACCCGAACTTTGAATCCCTGGTGGCTGACTGCCTGGAGGTTTACCGGTTACAGCCTGAACTGCTGGAACTGGAAATCACCGAGAGCATCTTCCTCGGGGACAAGAAAATCATCCGCGACAAAATGAAAGCCCTGCACCAGAACGGGCTGACGTTTGCGCTGGACGATTTCGGCACCGGCTATTCGTCGCTGAGTTATCTGCAGAACCTGCCATTGGACAAGCTGAAAATCGACCGCTCGTTTATTACCGACATTATCGAACTGTCGCAACCGGCGCGGATTGTCGATTCCATCATTCAGATGGGGCGCAGCCTCAATATGGACATCATCGCCGAAGGGGTGGAAACCGAGGACCAGCGACTGTATCTGCAGGCACGCCAGTGCTTCCAGTATCAGGGCTACCTGTTCAGTAAACCGTTGGCAGAAGAGGAATTTATCAGCCAGCTGAGGCAGAATAGTCTGTTACAGACTGCCTGAAACAAGATCCGCTGTGCTGCCACTGGTTTACCATCCGAACTATTCCTGCCCCTTCCCGGAGAACCACCGCTTCGTGATGTCCAAGTTCGTGCGCCTGCACGACTACTGCCAACAGCAGGGACTGATCGGCAGACATAATCTGTTCACACCAGCCATGGCAACCACCACTGATCTGACCATTGCCCACAGTCCGCAATATCTTGATGAACTGTGCGGCCAGAGCATGGATACGAAAGCCTGGCGCAGAGTCGGCGTGCCCTGGAGTCAGGGGCTGGTCGACCGTACTCTCACGGCGCCCAATGGCACACTACTGAGTGCAAGACTGGCACTGGAATACGGCATGGCCAGCCATCTCGCCGGCGGCACCCACCACGCTCACTACGATTTCGGTTCAGGCTTCTGCATTATCAATGATCTGGCGTACACCGCGCTGACCCTGCTCAGTACGGGCGAAGTCAACAAGGTGCTGATCTTCGATCTGGATGTGCATCAGGGGGATGGCAGTGCCGCGATTCTGGCCAATGAGCCACGGGCTTTTACCTGTTCCATTCACTGCGAGAAAAACTTCCCCTTCCGCAAATCCGCCAGCGATCTGGATGTCGGTCTGGACACAGGGCTGGCCGATGACGCCTATCTCAGCGTGGTGGAAGCAACCCTGCTGCAGCTGCTCGATGAACAGCAGCCGGATCTGGTGCTGTTCGATGCTGGCGCCGATGTCTGGGAACACGACGTGCTCGGTCACCTCAACATTACCCTCAATGGTGTGCGTGAACGCGATGAGCTGGTACTGCGTCATTGCCTCAGCCGTCATATTCCGGTGCTCACCGTGATCGGCGGAGGCTACGATCAGGATCACGCCCGTCTGGCCCGGCGTCACGCCATCGTGATTGAAACGGCAGCCCACCTGTTCCCTCTGTATCTGTAATCAGCCAGGCACTGGCGTACAGTTACTAACCCATTGATTATTAAACACTTTGTCGAGCAATCCCGGCTTTTCCCACAGTCAGGCCACTAAAATCGCGCGCTCTGGCACCTGCTTTGCAATCTGCCATCAGCCAGGCAAAAAAGTCGCCTGACCCTGCGCTTCACCCACATGACAGCGCAGATTGCACGACCAGTGCGCACCACAAAAGCGCATGGCAAGCGCGCCTGAAGCGCAGCAGCCCTGCCGATAANAAATAATCAAACGAGGAGAATTCTGATGGATAAAGTAACCATGACCGAGACCATCATCGCCGCCAAACTTGAGAAAGGTCTGAGCTGGGAAAAAATGGGCACTGACCTNGGTATGTCACCTGTGTGGCTGACGTCCGCCTGTCTGGGTATGAACAGCGCACCCGCTGAAAAAGCCAAAGCCATCAGCGAGTATCTGGGCCTGGGTGTGGAAGTCTGCGCGGCACTGGAAGCCTACCCAACCAAAATCTGGGATCAGGCAGTGCCAACCGACCCACTGATTTATCGCCTGTACGAAATCGTCGGCGTTTACGGCGAAACCCTGAAAGAAGTGATTCAGGAAAAATTCGGCGACGGCATCATGAGTGCCATCGACTTTTCCATGGAAGTCGACAAGGTCGAAGATCCGAAAGGCGACCGCGTGCTGCTGACCCTGAACGGTAAATTCCTGCCTTATAAGAGCTGGTAACACATCAGGAAGCGGTGCCGGCACCGCTTCCACCCGGTTATCGGCCTCCCTTACTCTGCTCTCCTGACTCCGGGCGCTAACACAGACAACAACACAGATAACAACAGTTTACAGAACCTTCGTACCGGTTTAGCCTGACCACTCCGCGACCCTGATGTCTGCATAACAATAACAAACACTCAATACAGGTAACGCCCGTGCCCCGCATGCTTATTTGTCTGCTGCCGCTGCTGCTGTGTGGCTGCCTGCAGAATGACTCATCCGGCTCAGAAACCAGCCCACCGGCAAACGCTCCCGGCTCAGGCAATTCCGGCGATGAAAATCCGGACAGCAACGACGATCAGGACGGCAACGCCAATCCGCCGCAGAACAACGATGCATCATCGAACAACGACCCGGATTGCAACTGGAACACGGACTCAGCCATACCATTGCCCGCCGGGCCGACCATCAGCCTGGGGAACACGGGCAGCGAAAGCACTTACGATATCAGCAGCTTCAGCGAACGAACCGATCTCAACAGTGACCTCACCGGCACCTGGGTGCTGATGCATAAAGTCGCCCGGCAACGGGATGACAGCACAGCATCAGGCAACCGGGAGTGGACAGAAAGCTGGAACAAGTTTGTGTTTGTGATCCGCGATACGGGCTCTGGCCCTGAAGCAGCCTCCTGTCTGGCGGCGGAGTTTGTCGCGCTGGGTGATACCAGTGGCACCTTCCCACTGCCGCTGTTCAGTGCCGGCAGTGTTGCTACCGCAGCGGAAGCACCGCAGTTTTCGCTCGACAGTAACAGCCGCATGAGCGGCACCACGCTCAGCGACTTCCGCTACGATAACGAACGCAAGAGCATCAGCTTCCTCAGCCAGAGCACAACAGCGGTGAAGATTTCTGCCGCAGTGAGTTCACTGGGCAGCCACACTCTGAATATGACCTATGGACCGGAAACCATCAGTGAAAGTAACGATGCCGTCTGGTGTATTCGCCAGTTGCGTGAGCTGAGCCAGGCCCAGACCTGTGCTCAGCCGATGGCCGAACCGGCGCTGCTGCTGTTAGCGCAAAGCACTGCGCAACAGGGACTGGCCGCGCTGCAGGTCAGCCAGCAGACAGTGGCAGGAGAAAACAGTGTGGGTTATTACCAGCTGTACTCCACTGGCAGCAACACCAGCAGCACTAACTACCTGCTGGTGCAGGAAGCGACAGCCAATACTCTGAATGCCACGTTTTCAGCCACTGCCAGCAGCAACAGTTACAGCCTCAGTGCCATCCTCAGCGATGGCAAAACCTGGAANAACTCAGCGATTAACGCCAGCTCNGATTATTCNCTGTCTGTGCCCTGATNAGCGGGCGGCCATGCTGGTTCAAAGTTGGGCTTCAAAGTTGGGCTTCAAAGTTGGGCTTCAAAGTTGGGCTAAAGAGGTACGGGCTTCAGAGGTCTGGGTTTCAGAGGCCTGGGTTTGAGAGGTCTGGTTTTCAAAGATCTGTGGCCAGAGGTAAAGCAAGGATCTGATCTTTCAGCCACATCACCGCCGGNTCGCGGGATGACTTCTGATGCCANTACAGATGCAGCTCCAGTGGCGCCANNTCCAGGGGNAGAGGACGCACNCAGATATCCGCTTCAGCGGCGATTCTGCGGGCAAAACTGTCNGGCAGAGTCAGCAGCAGATGCGTACCGCGCACCACCTGCATGGCAGCAAAATANTTCTGACAACGCAGAGCAACNCGCCTGGCCTGACCACTGCGGCTGAGAGCAAAATCTTCCACNCCCGGACCTTCNCTGCGACTGGAAACCAGTACATGGCGGGCACTGAGATAGGCCTCCAGANCCCACGGCTGATGTGCCAGCGGATGTTCTGCGGCCATAACCACCACCAGCTGTTCATTGCCGATCAGCTGATGTTCGATGGCATCCGATACCGGCAGCAGGACNTCNGCNGCAAAATCCACCGTNCCGGCNGCCAGNGCACTTTCCATATCCCGNCTGGGCAGNCGCACACTGCGCAGCTGAATATCCGGAGCCTGCTGTTGCAGCGACGCCATCAGACGCGGCAGCACACTGGCTTCCATCACATCACGGGAAGCNATACTGAATACCCGCTCAGAGCCCGACGGATCAAAGTTNAGCCCNTCNGTCAGGGTCGATTCGAGATCCTGCAGCGCNGCCCGCACCCGGGGAATGATCGCCTTGGCCAATGGNGTTGGNGTCATNCCTTTGCCCGCCCGTTCAAACAGCGGATCATCAAAGCGTTCACGCANACGGTTGAGCGCATGACTCACCGCCGGCTGCGACAGACTCAGCTGCTCNCTGGCGCGGGTNAGATTGCCTTCNCGGTAAATGGCATCAAACACCACAAACAGATTCAGATCGACGCGGGAAAGATTGATCTTGTGCATAGTGNAGCCTGTTTATTATTTCTGGGCTTTATACTACCAGAGCAGCCNCGGTNTCAGCAGCCANGCTNTCAANGCGCTCAGTTTCAACNCNCTCAGTTTCAACACCATCAGTTTCAACACCCCTGGTTTCAANGCCCTCANGCNCAACATACCCNGTCTNACCGGTTATTCACANTAATGTCANATCTNTTAATTACCATAACCGGCTGTTCCGGAAACAGGTAANCGATACAGGGATATGTGACTATGAAAATGAAATTTCCGCTGCTGACCAGTCTGGTCCTGCTCACCTTGCAAGGCTGNGCCAGCCATAAGATAGGCCCGGAGGCGACCTTCGTCAGCGAAGCTGACCGCAATAATCCACCACTGGAAGTATCGGCANCATTCCGCGATGACCTGTGTGGTTACAGCCTTGGTTATCTGGTGGTGTCCATCCGCAACCCTTCCTCTGAGTGGCGACGTATNAACGCCACTGAACTCAGCTTTCCTTACAACTCAGACGCAGACTTCCATGTGGTCGGCGGCCGTGACCTGTTGGCCTGGGCAGATGCCCAGTCACTGAAAGCCAAACGCGAAACCCATAATGCTGCCATGGCACGCCTTGCTGTGCGCACTGTTTCACGGGTNATGATGGCCTCTGATAATGATTCGGTTGCAAAGACAGGCGCAGTCATGACGCTGGGTGAAAAGGGGGCTTACGCTGGCCAAAGCATTATCGATTCAAAGAAGCAGGCATCGGCTCCGGCAGGTAACGGCTCGAATCACCTGCTTGCCGATGAGCTGATTATCCCGCCGAAGATGGACCGTACATTCTGGGTACTGCTGAATGCTGACAGCGAAGCGCCGTTACTCAATTGGCTGGCGGTTTCTTATCAGGACGAAAATCAGCAGACCCACCAGTTTGTTACCGTACCTTCACATCAGGAACAGTGCCGCTGGCAGCAGGATCGTGTGCGCTTTCTGGAAGACTGGGGACTGGAAAACGGTGTTATCAAAACACGCCGTACTGCCGGCGAAGATCTGGAAATTCTGCCCTACGAGCCGGCCAGTATCGAAGCCGCCTACCAGAAGCAGCAAAAGGCTCTGGCCAGCGAATAGCTGGCCAGGTGCAATGGGGTGAATNAGAATTCAGAACCCCTTGGCGCCGTGCTCAACCAGCTTCTGGCGGTAGATCTCACCCATTTTCAGACGCATGGGTTTGCCCATTTCATTACGCAGCACCTGTTCCGCCCGGAAGAAGTGTTTGGGCATGGCCATTGCGCTGACCTGGCCCTGCAATGATTGCCCGAGCTGGCGGATATCCACGTCTCTGTCGGCCACCACAACCGCGGCCACTTCAACAAAGCCCAGCTGATTTTCCACGCCAAAAACCGCCGCATCGTGCACGCCGGGGAAATTCAGCAGGGCGTTATCCACAGGTACCGGATTGACCTTTTCACCACCGCGGTTGATCAGTTCGGCGTCACGGGCGAATACTGTCAGCAGGCCCTCTGCTGTCAGAGAACCACGGTCGCCCGGGTAGAACCAGCCGTCCTTGAATGACTCTGCATTCACGCCACCGAGGTAGCCATTAATGTTGGATGGCCCCTGTACCCGCACACGGCCTTCACTGCCGGCCGGCAGCAGCTCATCGTTATCATCGACAATCTGCACATCGACACCCGGACGAACATAGGCAGTTTTTTCCACATCGCTCGGCTGGCGCAGCTGAATCATGCCGACGCCACCGGTCTCAGTAGAGCCATAGACACTGTAGATATGCACTTTCAGGGCATTTTTCAGGGCTTTAACCAGCCGCGGACTGACCGCACTGCCAGCCATGCGGACTTCACGCAGGTCCGGCAGGGTCACCGGATGCTGACCAATGCCATCGAGAAAATTCGCCAGCTGGGTCGGAGAACCAGTCAGACAGGCCAGCCGGTATTTCTTCATCACCTCAATCACTGACGCTGGCGTACTGTAAGTAAAATAAGGGCGGCCTGAGCGCCAGGAGTACACCGCACTGTAGAGACCACCAATAGTCGACAGCGGCATAAGGTTCAGGGAGTCTCCACGCGTGCTGACCCAATCGCCCACCAGTCTGTCGCTGCGCTTGAGAAAGACATCCACCGACAGCGGCGCAACCTTGGAGACACCCGTCGTACCACTGGTCATCACCATACGGCAGATGCTTTCCGGGCTGTCGAAGCTGATGCAGGGCTCATCGGCCGGATAAGTCGCCAGATCCGCCAGCCATTGCTGATCAATACGGATGACGTTGTCGCCACTGACCGCAGGATTATCGGTCACAATCCAGTCCGGTTCATAAGGCAGGTTTTTGGCACCGGCACCGTGGCTGGAGCAGGAAATACAGCCACGGTGCATCAGTGCACAGATCAGCAACCAGTCGAGATCAGGCTGAGTGGCGATAAACACACTCTGGCCAGTCTGAATTCCAAGCTCTGCCAGGCGGGTGGACATGCGCGCCGCGACGCCCCGTATCTGCGCAAACGTCAGCGTACTTTTGCTGTTGGCCCAGGCGAGGGCGTCACCGTTAATACGGGCCTGATAATCGAGCAGGGTAAAAGGATTATGCATGAAGGGTCTCTGTGGCGNTCGTCGGTGAGATTCAAATTATTAGGTCGGCTAGCATAATGCCTTAAGCCGATGGCGCAAACAGTCCTGCGGCTGAAATCAGGCAATAGTAAACAGACAATAGAAAACCGTCTGCGGCCGGTCTGGTCTGGCTGGTTGACCTGCATTGCCACTGCACTTATCTTGACACCGTCAACATTATAAATCCTGATAATAATCACCCGTTGAGAGTGTGAGGAAGCCCATGTCCGCNTACCAATGCTTTACCGTCGACATCACAGATCATATTGCCCACGTACAGCTGAGCCGCCCGGATGAACTGAACTCCATGAACAAAGCCTTCTGGGTTGAGCTGCCACAGTGCATGCGCGCTATCGAGGCCAGCGGCGATGCCNGGGTGATCGTGATTTCATCCACCGGTAAGCACTTTTCTGCAGGCATGGACCTGAGTGTTTTCTCTGATCCGAAAGCGTTACCCATGAGTGGCGATCCCGGCCGCATGGGCGAAGCCCTGCGCCGTCTGGTGCTTGANCTGCAGGACAGNCTGTCNTCNNTGGAGCAGGTGCGGATTCCTGTNCTGGCAGCCATTCAGGGCGGCTGCATCGGTGGTGCACTGGATATGGTGTGTGCCGCGGATTCCCGNTACTGCACAGCAGATGCTTANTTCACCATCAAAGAAACCGAACTGGGCATGACCGCTGACGTTGGCACCCTGCAGCGTTTACCGAAACTCATGCCTCAGGGCGTGGTACGTGAACTGGCCTATAGCGGACGTAAATTTGCTGCTGAAGAAGCAAAAGCACTNGGCTTTGTNAATGANGTATTTGCNTCGCAGCAGGCACTGCTCGACGGCGTCATGACCATCGCCCGTCAGATCGCCGCTAACTCACCATTAGCAGTAACCGGCTGCAAAGAAATGCTCAACTACAGTCGTGACCACAGCGTAGAAGACAGTCTGAAATACATGGCNACCTGGCAGTCGGGNATGTTCCGCCCNGGCGATATGATGAAAACCTTCCAGGCCAAAGCGCAGAAACAACAGGCTGAATATGAGCCACTGCGGCCGCTGAAAGGTTTGTTTGAAGAATAAAATCACACNGAAAAATCGTGCTCTGTATGTTCTTACGACAGAGCCTGATTNATTGAATAAAAAAACGGAGCGCTGTGGCTCCGTTTTTTTATGCATCGAAAAANAATGCAACTCAGGAAAGTCTGGTCGGAACGAGAGGATTTGAACCTCCGACCCCTGCCTCCCGAAGGCAGTGCACTACCAGACTGTGCTACGTTCCGATGCGCTCAATATATGCCTTTCAAAACGGAATTCCAGAATGATTTTTTGCACCCAGTGTTCCCTGAGCTAAACAAAAACCGAACGCGTGCGGCATGAATATGGCGCATTAAATCCAATTAAAAACGCGGCAGAAATTCTGCCGCTGCGCATCTCATTGGGCGTACTGTTTTTTCCTCAGACNACGGATCAATAACAGCGGCATTAACCACCAGAGATTAACTGCGCCGCCACCGCCGCTGCTGCTCCGGCGCTGCGCTTCTTCCACGGTAACGGTAAAGCTGACATCAGTACTCAGCCCCAGCTCGTCGGTTGCTGTGACGGTAATGTTGAACGTGCCTGCGGTGGTTAGCGTGCCCGATACCTCACCTGTGCCGGCATCAATTCCGATACCTTGCGGCGCGCCCTGCATCGCGAAGGTAAGGGCGTCGCCTTCCGGATCGGTAAATAAATCACTGGCATCCAGGCTGAACTCATCACCGACCGTCAGCGTAGCGTCCTCTGCCGCCAGCGTAATTTCAGGTGGCAGATTGCCATACTCCACCGCGCCAATATCGATAGCACCGCGGTCGATACGGGCACTGCCGCGCTGATCCGTTGCCGGTGCATCTTCAATATTGGCATCACCGGCATCCACTAACGGGGAGTTAAATGCCGGGTAACGGGTGAGCGTAGGACCGCCGTTATCGGCGAGCTCGCCTAACAGAGGGTCGGCGGTGGAGGTAATCACGCTCTGGTCGGTGTCTGGTTCTTTACAGACAGGCTTAGTGCGGCCATCCCAATAGGTATAAGCCAGTGACGTAGAAAAGCTGGATTCGATGTCACTACAGAGACTGCCAGCGGTGTCATCTGCGGCCGCACTGTTACCGCTGAAGACGCTATGGGTAATCTGCAGATTATCGTCAGGGTAGGCGTACAGTGCGCTGTTATTAAACCTGCTGGCATCTGTGGCTGTGACTGTGTTGCCGGTAATGGTGGAATGACTGACCAACAGTGCCTTTCCGTAAAAACCCAATGCGCTGGCAGCGTATCTCGCGCTGTTGCCATCCAGCGTGGATGAGTCGATGGTCAGATCAACATTTCCGACTGCGTAAATTGCCCCTGCTTCATCTTCCGACTGGTTACCACTGAAGGTGCTACGCCTGATATCAAGCNCAACCGCGCTTTCAGCGCTTATCGCAATCGCGCCACCGGCATAGCGGCCGCTGTAAAATTCACTCACCGCCACCTGGTTGCCGCTAAAGCTGCTGTCTTCGATGCTGATCGCAGAGCCTTCAGGCAAATACAGAAAATCAAAGTTGACAGCCCCTGCTATCCCGTCAGCACTGTTACCACTGAAACGGCTGTTACGGATCGTCAGCCCGCCCATCCCACCATCAAACGACAGAGCACCACCCCGGCCATTTAAGCTGGCTGATGCCGCGGCTGAGTTGTTTTCAAACACCGAGTCTTCAACTACAAACGCGTTCTGGTACCTGGCTCTTATGGCGCCGCCGTTCCCGCCGCTACTGTTACCACGGAAGATTGATGAAGCAATATGGACTGAGCCGGTGCCACTCTCGCCATCAGAATAGATCGCCGCACCGCTGTCGACACTGCTGTTATCTTCAAACAGCGAATCTTCAATGACGAGTTTGTTATCAAAAGCATCAATGGCAGCGCCGGTGTTACTGCTGAAGGTCGAATCCGTAACGGTCAATGTATGTTCACCACCGTAGCCGTCGGCATACAGCAAGCGGCGGTTACCACTGAACGTACTGCCGGAAATCGCAGCATCGCTTTCAATCAGATCAATAACAGAGATCTCACCGGAGTTCACATTGCTGACCGTGACTTCGTCGATTGTCAGTGTGCTGTCTGTCAGCGCGAAAACTGCTTCAGTGCGTGCGGTCTCTTCTCCATCAAAAATCAGGTTACTGAGCGTCAGTGATGAGCCTTCAGTAACATCAAACAGCTCCTGGTTGGCGAACGTGGTTCTGATGGTAAAGTCTCCGCCCGCCGGACCGTTTACTTCCAGTGTTCTGCCGCCGTTCATGGAGAACGACGTCTGCTGTGTTTCCGTCTCGCCCGATAGGGTATCGGCAATGGTAATCACACGGGTATCACAGGCTGACGCCGCGGCTTCGGCCAGTGCTTCGTCCAGGGTTTTGGTGGCTTCTGTATCCGTTGCTGCCACGGCATCAACGGTCAGTGTTAATGTACAGTCATCGGCCAGCGCCAGCTGAGCATTTGCCAGACCAATAACCACCACCAGAGGTTTAAGCTTCCTTCTGTAGTTCTTCCCATGTTCCATCTGCTGCTCCTGAGTTCTGCGTATTGTTATAAATCTGTTAATGCTTTTGCCTGAATTTTGACCGAATGGACAAGTTTCTGATGAATTACAGTGCCTGCTTCGGCAAAGAGCCTCAACCCGACAGATGTCGGGATGTCGTATTAATGCTATTCAGTTCACTATTTGTCTGTGCCAAAGTAGGCCAAAGGAAACCCAATAACAGAAAGGGAACTGACATAGTTATGAAAGCCGACAACAGACTCCATTTTGGCGTGCCGATTCTCGAAGTGCAGCTGGATGACGTAAAAGCGCGCCAGACAGAAATACGCTCTGCCTTATTGCAGCTACGGGAGACAGAGCAGGGCATTCAACGCTCGAATCAGCGCGGCTGGCATTCGCAGGACGATCTGTTTAACCGTAAGGAAGCGGTATACGGCTGGCTCAGCCAGATGATTTTTGAGGTGGGTGGCAAACTGATCCGCCATGCAGAAAAGCTGCCTGACGACGCAGAAATTCTGCTCAGCTCATTGTGGGTAAATATCAATGACGCCGGTTCCTGGAATGCTCCACACGCACACCTGCCGTGTGAATGGAGCGGTGCGCTTTATATCGACGTGAACGAAAACCCGCCGGAATCCCAGAGCGGCATTCACGACGGCGACATTCTGTTCTTCGATCCGATTCCCGTTGGCGCGCCTTACCGCCCGGCAACCACGGTTGCCTACACGCCCAAAATCGGCACCATGTTTATCTTCCCCAGCTATCTCCTGCACATGGTTGCTCCCCACTTCGAAGAAGATCCGCGCATCAGCCTGGCATTTAACTTCCGTATTGGTGAAAACCTGAAGCGCTTTGCGCGGTGATCAGCTGTGTCTGACTAAATAACCTGGTGAAAATTTTGTTAATTATTGTCAATCTGTTCCCCACGTTAACGCGCAGGTTTTCTTGCTATGAGATAAAGAGGATTCGTCAGGCTTCCTTTAAGGCGTTTCCATAACAGATTTAATAGCGTCCAGCTCCTCACTTCCAAAACCCGCTTCACTAAATATTCTNTTGAAGCGATCTGGATTGGCTTTGTATACCGAATACACCCTGCCANTTAAATCTTCGGATGTTGAACCCGATGGCGAATCTAAAAGTGAAAGTAAACGATACAGGGCCTGATCATCTGAGTATGAAAGATCGGCCAGAAGCTGAATATATGGTGGTAAAAAGCTGACGGGGTAACCGGATTCACGGTGGTATTGCCATAACTGTTCAGTTTCCTGGATGGCTGGGAAATTTTTAATAAACATCCTGTCATAGCCGTTTGCGTATACAGCTTCACCTTTTGTTAAAACATAAAGGTAACATATGTCTTTATTATTCTGATTGTGGCGCTGTTCAATTCTTTTATATTCCCCATCATCGACATACAACTCTCCTAATAACACACAGGATGCATATCGGTCTGCACCCTGCAGATTTTCAGCATTTTCCAACAGGGTAGAGGTGGTAGTACGGGCATTATCAGTTTCAGCTTTTACAGCCAAGTTGCTGCTACAGCCTGTCAAACAGTTCAGTAAAAGCAGAGCAGAATATAACTTAATCTTTTTCATGTATTACCAAGCTTCCATATTCAGTAATGATCGAAGGAGTATTTTCAATACCAGGGCGTTGATTATAAGTTTTAAAAACCGGCCTAAGCTGCGACAAGTCACAATTTTTAATGTTGAGCTTTTCATTTCCTGTCCTTGGCGATTATCGGCTGTCTGCTATCCCCTGATACACCTTTTAAAAAACCAGGTTCCGAATGCAATTACACATTTATTATGATTCAACGCTGACTGGCCATTGGTCTTCCTGCAGATATAAAAAAACCCCGCCGAAGCGAGGTTTTTTGTACCGCAAGAATCTTAGTGTTTACCAAGCTTTCCGCGGATCTGCTGGCCATCGTTATTGTCGCAGCTGGCTGCGGCNTCCNGCNGATNANNNNCNGACATAAAAAAANCCNCNCTGTCTAACACAGNNNGGGNCTTCTTTNACGNTNAACNGNNNAAGCTTAGTGNTTNCCCAGTTTCTCGCGGATCTGCTGGNNNTCGGTGTTGTCGCAGCNNGCTGCGGCNTCCNGCNGTAATTTTCAAACATAAAAAAACCCCGCCGAAGCGAGGTTTTTTGTACCGCAAGAATCTTAGTGTTTACCAAGCTTTTCGCGGATCTGCTGGATGGTACGCAGCTGCGCAGCAGCTTCGGCCAGCTGAGTCAGTGCACGTGAGTAATCAAAGTCTGCACCCTGATTCTCAATTGCCTGTTCAGCATGCTTCTTAGCTTCCAGAGCAGCAGCTTCATCGAGATCGTCTGCACGTGCAGCGGTGTCAGCCAGAATGGTAACCGAATTCGGTTGCACTTCCAGATAACCACCGGACACGTAGATCACCTCTTCTTCGCCGTTTTGCTTAACAATACGGACCGGACCAGGCTTGAGCGGTGACAACAGCGCAGCGTGGCCAGGTTCAATACCCAGGTCACCCAGTTCGCCGGAGGCAATAACGCGCTCTACCAGGCCAGAGAAAAGGCTTTCTTCAGCACTTACGATATCGCAGTGAACGGTAATAGCCATATTCATATCCTCTTATTCAGGAGGCCGGATGACGACAGCTTACTGTCATCCGGGCCAGCCCAAATTACATGTTTTTGGCTTTCTCGATCGCTTCGTCGATGGTGCCTACCATGTAGAACGCCTGCTCAGGCATCTCATCGTATTCACCATTCAGAATGCCCTGGAAACCACGGATGGTTTCTTTCAGAGACACGTACTTACCAGGCGCNCCAGTGAAGATCTCTGCCACNTGGAATGGCTGAGACAGGAAACGCTCGATCTTACGTGCACGGGCTACCAGCTGCTTATCTTCGTCGGACAGTTCGTCCATNCCCAGAATCGCGATGATGTCTTTCAGCTCTTTATAGCGCTGCAGAACACCCTGAACGCCACGAGCTGTGTCGTAGTGTTCGTTACCGATTACCAGTGGATCCAGCTGACGGGAGGTGGAATCCAGAGGATCGATCGCCGGGTAAATACCTTTAGCCGCGATGTCACGGGACAGTACAACGGTAGAGTCCAGGTGAGCGAAGGTGGTTGCTGGTGACGGGTCAGTCAAGTCATCCGCAGGTACGTATACCGCCTGGATAGAAGTAATGGAGCCTGTCTTGGTGGAGGTAATACGCTCCTGCAGAACACCCATTTCTTCAGCCAGAGTCGGCTGGTAACCTACCGCTGAAGGCATACGGCCCAGCAGTGCAGATACTTCGGTACCGGCCAGTGTATAACGGTAGATGTTATCCACGAACAGCAGTACGTCTTTACCTTCGTCACGGAACTTCTCAGCCATAGTCAGACCAGTCAGTGCTACGCGCAGACGGTTACCCGGCGGCTCGTTCATCTGACCGTAAACCATTGCTACTTTCGATTCAGCTTTGTTTTCCAGGTTTACAACGCCGGATTCAGCCATTTCGTAGTAGAAGTCGTTACCTTCACGGGTACGCTCACCAACACCAGCGAATACAGACAGACCGGAGTGTGCCTTCGCGATGTTGTTGATCAGTTCCATCATGTTTACGGTTTTACCAACACCGGCACCACCGAACAGACCAACTTT
>PAJK01000015.1 GCA_002706025.1 Oceanospirillaceae bacterium | reverse complement strand
GGGATAAGTTCCCCCAGGAGGCATATGGCTTATCGGCATTAAAAGCCGTTTATAAAAAAATCCGTTTTAAACTGTGGGACAGCAGTGCGCCGTAGCGGGTTTTTTATTCGCGCAGATCCGATATTACATATCGAAGCTGTGACGCAGCACGATGGTTTCCAGACGGTCAGGACCGGTGGAAATAATATCGATTGGCGCTTCAATGGCGTCTTCAACAAAGCGGATGTAAGCACGGGCATTGTCCGGCAGATCGGCCATGCTTTTCGCACCGTAAGTGGATTCTTTCCAGCCTGGCAGTTCTTTGAAGACAGGTTTGATTTTCTCAAACTGGTCAGCACTGGCCGGTACGTTAATGGCGTTGCCATTTTCGTCTTCGTAACCCACACACACTTTNATGGTGTCGAGACCATCCAGTACGTCNAGTTTGGTCAGGCAGATGGTNTTGATGGAGTTAACACGGATAGAGTGTTTAACCAGCATCGCATCAAACCAGCCACAACGGCGTGAACGGCCAGTGGTGGTGCCTTTTTCGTTNCCTTTNNNCTGCAGGTGNTCACCGATGTCGTCGAACAGTTCAGTCGGGAACGGNCCGGAACCAACACGGGTGGTGTAGGCTTTGGTAATACCCAGAATCTGATCCAGATACAGCGGACCAACACCGGAACCGGTCGCAGCACCACCGGCGGTGGTGTTGGATGAGGTTACGTATGGATAGGTACCGTGGTCGATATCCAGCAGNGTGCCCTGAGCACCTTCAAACATGATGTCACCACCGTTTTCNCGNATGGTGTGGATCAGGTCNACNGCATCTACCACGATGTCTTTCAGCTGNTCAGCCCATTCTTTACAGGCAGCCAGAGTTTCTTCGTAATCAACTGCTTCACAGCCGTAATACTGAGTCAGAGAGAAGTTGTGGAATTCCATCACTTCTTTCAGTTTGTCAGCGAATTCAGGCTGGAACATATCGCCAACACGCAGACCGCGGCGGGCAACTTTGTCTTCGTACGCAGGACCAATACCACGACCTGTGGTACCGATTTTGGCGTTACCGCGTTTGATTTCNCGGGCCTGATCCAGTGCAACGTGNTAAGGCATAATCAGCGGACAGGCGTGAGACAGTTTCAGACGCTCCATCACNGGTACACCGCGGGCTTCCAGTGCACGCACTTCTTTCAGCAGTGCATCCGGAGCAACCACCACACCGTTGGCGATAACACATTTCACGCCGTCACGCAGAATCCCGGATGGGATCAGGTGCAGTGCCGTTTTTTCACCGTCGATAACCAGTGTATGGCCAGCATTGTGACCACCCTGAAAACGCACCACAGCGGTGGCTTTTTCAGTTAACAGGTCAACAATCTTGCCTTTACCTTCGTCACCCCACTGGGTGCCCAGAACAACAACGCTTTTGCCCATGGCGATACCAATCACTCTATATATTCAGGCCCGTTCAGAATGGAACGGGGTTTTATGCTTCGACCAGTTGCCACTGGCCATCCTGTTTTTTCAGATACCAGTCCGCCGGGACCGCATCCTGTTCCGCTGCAATCAGCACGCGCTTACCAGCGGCGCGCAAAGCGGCAATTTCTGCCCACAGTTCTGCATCATCTGCATCCGGAGCGACAACCGTCTGTTTCTCTTCGGTAACGAAGGTGCCNAAACGGGACANCACTTTCAGATCGGCNGAGAAACCGGTCGCCGGACGCGCNCGACCAAATACCGCACCGGTCTCGTCGTAGCGGCCNCCCTGAGCNATGGCATCGCCATAACCCGGAATATANGCGGCAAACAACAGGCCTGTGTGATAGTTATAGCCACGCAGTTCGGTCAGATCAAAATACAGTGGTGTCTGCGGATAGCGGGCTGCCACNCGTTCGGCAACCTGCTGAATATGNTNCAGNGGGNCGATGGTTTCCNNNACCAGCTCNCCGAGACGNGCAATGCGNTCCTGCAGCTTAACGGCATCGCCCTGTAAACGCGGCAGCATGGCAAAGGCTTCGGCCAGTTGCGGCTGCTGAATTTCACGTTCGGTCCAGGCGACGATGTCGGATTCACATTTCANCTTGAGCAGATTAAACAGCTCGTTCTGCTGAACTTCGGTGAGGCCGGCTTTCTGCGCCAGTGCGCGGAACACACCAACGTTACCCAGATCCAGATGNACCTGCTGCATGCCTGCTGATTCCAGCATAGACAGCATCAGGCTGATAATTTCTACNTCGGCACCNACTCCGGCTTCACCATACATTTCCGCACCGATCTGAGTCGGCGTGCGGCTGGCGAGCAGAGAACCTGCNTTGGCATGAAAGACGGTACGGCAGTAACTGAAACGGGCGGTACCTTCAGGTGCCAGGCTGTGCGCATCAATGCGGGCAACCTGCGGGGTGGTGTCAGCACTCAGACCCATCATACGCCCGGAGAGCTGATCGGTCACCTTGAAGGTACGCAGATCCAGCTCTTTACCAACACCGGTCAGCAGAGAGTCGAGATATTCCAGGGCCGGAGGTACAACGAGGTCGTATCCCCAGTTATCGAGCAGATCGAGCAACCGGCGGCGCAGCTGTTCTGTGCGGCGGGCCTGCGGCGGCAGTACTTCTTCAATACCATCCGGCAGCAGCCAACGGTCAGCGCTTGTCATCATCAGACCTTTTTAATTGATCAGATAGAGAAGTCCCAGGCCGATCAGCATACTGATCAGTCCTGTCATTCGCATTGTGCGGTCATCCACTTCTGCCAGCCGCCCAACCAGTGAACGCCAGCGGGACGGACAGAGAAACGGGATTACTCCCTCAATGATAAACACCAGACAGACAGCAATCGCGAGCTCACGCCATAAATCAGGCTGCACCGGGACTCCTCAGCTGGGCATCTTTCAAAAGAAAATCGCACAAAAAAACCGGGCCTCTGGCCCGGTTGATGGATTCTAGCAAACTGGTCTTCAGATGAACATGGTTAAAGACCAGCCTGATAGCACTCTTTATTTNCCNTTGGAGTCCTTCATATAACGGAAGAACTCGCTGTCGGGCTTGAGCAGCAACACATCGTTCTGTTTGAAGGTCTCTGTNTAGGCCTTCAGACTGCGGGTGAACGCATAGAACTCAGGGTCACGGTTGTAGGCTTTGGCNTAGATTCGCGCAGCCTCTGCATCCCCTTCACCTTTGGTGCGCTCGGCATCACGGTAGGCTTCTGCTTCGATAACCGTTTTCTGACGATCNGCATCGGCACGGATACCTTCCGCCAGCTCTTTACCCTGAGAGCGGAACTCNCGGGCTTCCCGCTCACGCTCGGCCGACATACGGTCNTANACNGAGTTGCTCAGGTCTTCCGGCAGATCCACNGCTTTCACACGCAGATCCAGAANNTCAATNCCCAGATCNNNCTGNGTCTGAGTNTTCAGNNTNGCNGTCAGCAGCGTCATCAGCTNATCNCGCTCNCCNGANACNACATCNTGCAGNGTNCGGNTGGCNATTTCNTCACGCAGACCTTTGTTCACCAGGTTAGACAGCAGGTTGGAAGCCTGCATGCGGTCACCGGATGTNGCTTTGTAGTAGGCACGTACATCGTTGATGCGCCATTTGGCGAANGAATCCACGATCACGTACTTCTTACCCAGCGTCAGGAAACGGGATGGGTTNGTNTCNAGNGTCAGTACACGGCCATCAAAGCGTTTTACCGTGTTGATAAATGGCNTTTTCCAGTGCAGNCCCGGNNNAATATCNGCNTCNACCACTTCACCNAANTTCAGNTCGATAGCNCGNTCACGCTCAGTCACTACGTACAGGCCCTGACTGGCTACCAGTAACAGGATGCCCAGCAGCACAACAGAAATCATAACTTTCGGAGACATTAACGGCCCTCCCTTGTGCTGCGGGTTGTATTGCTGTTGCTGCTCTGACGGGCACGTACTTCGTTCAGNACCTGATCGGTCAGNCGCGAGATATCGCTGCTGCTCAGGTTGGCTGTGCCAGTACCTGTGGCTGCCGGCAGATTCTGCATCAGTTTATCCAGTGGCAGATACATCATGTTGTTGCCACCATCNACGTCCACCAGCACTTTGCTGGAGTTGGTGTAGACCTCGGANACCGCATCAATATACAGACGCTCACGGGTAACTTCCGGNGCNTTACGGTATTCGGTGTANAGCTGATCNAAGCGGGATGCCTCACCCTCTGCNCGGGCAATAACACGGTCTTTATANGCCGCGGCNTCTTCCAGCTGACGCTGAGCACGACCACGGGCTTCCGGTACCACCGAGTTGGCGTAGGCTTCGGCCTGGTTGGTCAGNGTTTCTTTGTCGTTCTTGGCTTTCTGCACNTCATCGAACGCTGCCGCTACCTGAGATGGTGGACGGGANTCTTTGATGTTGAGCTGAGAAATCACCATACCGGTCTGGTAACGGTCGAGGTAATCCTGCAGACGAACCTGCACTTTATCCGCCAGCTCGGCACGGCCGGTGGTCAGGATAGGGTCCATGGCAGCAGANCCGACCTCATGACGCAGCGCACTTTCTGCTGCAGAAGACAGGGTACGCTCCGGCATTTCAACACGCAGGGCGTAAGCCACCGGATCNGTAACCCGGTACTGAACTTCCAGCTCGACTTCGACGATGTTCTCGTCTTCGGTCAGCATACGTTCTTTGATTTCAGTGGTACGGACCTGAGTGGTCTTAACCGGAATCACCTGATCAACCAGCGGAATCTTAAATTGCAGACCCGGGTTTTTNGTCTCCAGGTATTTACCCAGACGCAGCACGACACCACGTTCCTGCTCGTCCAGGGTATAGACAGACTGGAAGCCGAGGAAGACTACGAGGATAGCAACGAGAATNCCGAAAATACCGCCGGTACCNCCGGATTTGTTGCCCCCACCGTTGTTATTGTTGCGTTTGCCACCGCCGAATAAACCGTTCAGTTTATCCATCAGTTGCTTAACTGCTTCATCAATATCCGGTGGCTGATTNCCGCCGCCGCGGTTTTTGTTACCGCCGCGATTGTTATTTCCCCACGGGTCGTTGGGATTGCCCTTTCCGCCGGGCTCATTCCAGGCCATATATCACTCCAATCAGGCGACTATGTCATTGTCGTTTATTTGGGGTTAATGATAACGGATTTAAACCGTCTTCATACGTCAGATTCCGTAAAGAAAGCCAATAATGGCTTATTTTCACTGCCAGGCTTCTTTTTCCTGTTCGATAAACCGTGATTCATCAATACCAGCCCGGGCCAGAGCCCGTCTGAAGTCCTGCAGTTGCAGATGCACAGTCAGCAGCATATCACCATTGTCGGCGTATTCTTCCTGCNCNATNGCACCCAATTCAAAAAGAATAGATCGTAATTTGGCCTCTGCGGGCNTCAGNCGGATTTCANCGCTGAACATTTCCGTCGCCAGCAGCTCGCCAATCGCCTGATTCAGCAGATCCAGACCCAGTTGTTTCTGTGCCGAGATCCACACCGCGACCGGCATGCCTTCGTCATTGCGCTCAATACGCGCTTCAGCATGCTCCAGCAGGTCAATCTTGTTGTACACCCGCAGCTGAGGCACATCATCGGCTTCGATTTCACTCAGAACCAGCTCAACCTGTTCGATATTGCCGTCGCGTTCGGCGGCAGCACAGTCGATCACATGCATTAACAGGTCAGCTTCGGCCGCTTCCTGCAGGGTTGCCTGGAAAGCTTCCACCAGTTTGTGCGGCAGATGGCGGATAAATCCTACGGTATCGGCCAGCACCACTTCGCCGACATTCTCCACATCATAACGGCGCAGGGTCGGGTCCAGAGTCGCGAACAGCTGATCAGCGGCATACACCTCGGCGGCAGTCACGGTATTGAACAGAGTGGATTTACCGGCGTTGGTGTAGCCAACGATAGCCACCGTCGGCACAGAAGAACGACGCCGCGCACGACGTACCTGGTCACGCTGGGCGTGAACCTTCTCCAGCCGGGCGTGAATATTCTTCACCCGCTCGCGCAGCAGTCGACGGTCGGTTTCCAGCTGTGTTTCACCCGGACCGCGCAGACCAATACCACCCTTCTGACGCTCAAGGTGAGTCCAGCCGCGCACCAGTCGGGTTGACTGATACTGCAGCTGTGCCAGCTCAACCTGCAGCTTACCCTCGTGGGTACGGGCACGCTGGGCAAAGATATCGAGAATAAGACCGGTGCGGTCGAGCACCCGGCACTGCAGTGCACGCTCAAGGTTACGCTCCTGACTCGGTGACAGGCTGTGATTAAAAATAACCAGCTCAGCGCCATACATGCGCAGTACGCCGGCAATTTCTTCGACCTTACCTTTACCGATAAATGTTTTGGCATCCGGTACATCGCGTCTGGTGGTGACCAGTTCTACCGGATCAGCACCCGCCGACACAACCAGTTCACGGAACTCGTTGACGTCTTCGCGGTTAGCACCTTCAGGGAAATCGATATGTACCAGAACAGCGGTCTCGCCGCCATTTTCATGACGTTCAAAAAACAAGGCTACACCAGGAATAGTAAGTGGAAGAGGTCAGACCAATATATGCAGAGAGCAGCATACAGGGAGAAACTGTTGCAATGAACAGCGCCGGAATAAAAAAGATGGTGTCAGGGTTATGTACGGGCAGGCCGACAGCAAAAGCGCTGCGGTCAACCCGACAAGATAACAGTCTGCGATTATTCGTCAGCAGCTGCCTCACCTGTTTCAGATGGTGCAAGACGTACATTCCGGGAAGGAACGACAGTCGAGATAGCGTGCTTATATACCATCTGGCTTACGGTGTTTTTCAGCAGAATCACAAACTGATCGAAAGATTCAATCTGACCCTGAAGTTTGATGCCGTTTACCAGAAAGATAGAAACCGGAATACGTTCTTTACGCAGCTGATTGAGGTAAGGGTCTTGTAATGAATGCCCTTTTGACATGTTGATCTCCTTAAATAAGGTTTGCCGTCCAATGTGGGGACAGCGAAAAAAGATAAAAGAATAAGCCCCAGTCCCATCCGGAGCGGCCATGTTATGGCTGTAGAGCTGCGAATTCAGGACGATGCGTTAAATATGGCGTTAGCCCGGAGGATTTTCAAGGCGCTTTGCAGAAGTTCCGGATCACTGCTTTCGAGCCAGTGAAGATCCGGCCAGCTGCGCAACCATGTAATCTGCCGCTTTGCCAATTGACGCGTCGCTATGATGCCACGTTCAACCATTTCATCATAATCATATTTACCGTCCAGCCAGTCCCACACCTGACGATATCCAACACAGCGGACAGAGGGCATATTGGTGTTGAGATCTCCCCGTTCATACAGGGCTTTCACCTCATCAATAAAGCCCAGATCCAGCATTTGCCGGTACCGCAGCGCTATACGCTGATGCAGAACACTCCGCTCTTCAGGACATACCGCAAGATTGACGACGTGATACGGCAGAGGTTCCGTCTGTTGTTCAGCCCAATACTGCGACAGTGTTTTGCCTGAGACTTCATAAACTTCCAGCGCGCGCTGAATGCGCTGGGAATCCATGGGTTTTAATCGGGCTGCAGACTCTGGATCAATATGCGCCAGTTTTTCATGCATGGCCGGCCAGCCCAGTTCCAGCCCCTCAGCCAGTAAACGCTCACGCACCTCCGGCACCGATTGCGGTAACTCTGCGGCACCGTCGCGCAGGAACTTAAAGTACATCATGGTACCGCCCACCAGCAGCGGCACTTTGCCGGCGGCGGTAATGTCGGCCATTTCGCGTAACGCATCTTCGCGGAAATTGGCTGCGGAATAACTTTCAGCAGGATCAATAAGATCAATCAGCCGGTGCGGCGCCCGGGCGAGCATCTCCGCATCCGGCTTAGCAGTGCCGATATTCATATCTTTATAAACCAGCGCCGAATCGACGCTGATAATTTCGCANGGGTATTTATCCACCAGCTCAAGTGCCAGTGCGGTTTTACCCGATGCGGTCGGTCCCATTAAAAAAATGGCCGGTGGCAGTTCGCGGTTTATCATCAGCGTCCCCGCAGAAAAAGTTTATCCAGCTCAGACATAGTGAGCTGCGTCCAGGTGGGACGACCATGATTACACTGGCCACTGCGTTCGGTTTCTTCCATATCGCGCAGCAAGGCATTCATTTCCGGCACAGTAAGGCGGCGGTTGGCACGTACCGATCCATGACAGGCCATGGTCGACAGCAATTCATTACGGTGCGCCAGAATACGGTCCGATGTGCCGTGCTCCATTAAATCGCCGAGCATGTCCGTCACCAGTCGCGGCACTTCGGCCTGCTGCAGCAGCACAGGAATTTGTCTGACCACAATACTTTCCGGTGCCACCCGGGCAATCTCAACACCAAGGCGGCGGAATTCATCAGCAAATTCTTCCGCGGCATCCGCTTCGCGTTCACTGACCGCCAGCGTCACCGGTACTAATAACGGCTGACTCTGAACGCCCTGCTGATCCACTGCGATTTTTAACCGCTCGTAGGTAATACGTTCGTGGGCGGCGTGCATATCGACAATCACCATGCCCAGATCATTCTGCGCCAGGATATAAATACCGTGCAGCTGAGCAATGGCATAACCCAGCGGAGGAACATCCTGCTGCGACTGAGGTAAAGGCTGAGCACTGCCCGCTAGCGAAGAAGAAAACGGTACCGATTCAGCTTCGTTCATCTGCCGGTAGGCATTCATTTGTTCGGCGATGGCATCGCGGCCCGGCGCCGGAGTCTGTGGCTGGTAAGAAAATGCTGGTGCAGATTGCGCCGGACGCTGCGTCTGCCAGTCGAGACGCTCCTGCTGCACAAATTCNCCCGCCTGCACACCGGTTACCGGTGCCTGCTGCTGTGACAGACTGCCGGTGTGGGATACCCCCGGATTTAATGAATCCGTATTCAGTGAACCGGGTGCTGAACCGGCAAGGCGGTCATCCGGGCGCACTTCGCCCAGCGCACGATGCAGCGTGCGGAAAAGAAAATCATGCACCAGCCGGCCATCACGGAAACGCACTTCATGCTTGGTCGGGTGCACGTTCACATCCACCAGCTTAGGATCAAGGGTCAGATACAGAACAAACGCCGGATGGCGGCCGTGATAAAGCACATCGCGGTACGCCTGTTTGATCGCATGGACGACCAGTTTATCGCGCACAACACGACCATTAACGAAGAAATACTGCATGTCGGCCTGCGAGCGGGAAAAGGTCGGCAGACCTACCCAGCCCTGTAATGACAGACCAGCGGCTTCGGTTTCGATGTGTACCGCGCTGTCGATAAAATCGGCACTGAGCAGACTGGCAACGCGCTTTTCTTTTTCCAGACCTCTCGTCGCCGGGCGCAGCTGATGAATAACTTTGCCATTGTGACGCAGGGAAAAACCCACATCGTAGCGGCTCAGCGCCAGACGTTTTACATACTCTTCCAGATGGGAAAATTCCGTTTTTTCTGTGCGCAGAAATTTGCGCCGCGCCGGGGTATTAAAAAACAGATCCCGCACTTCAACCGTGGTGCCGGTCGGATGGGCTGCCGGACTGATACTGGCTTCCATATCTCGCCCTTCGACATTCACACTCCAGGCTTCAGGGGCCTCATCGGTTTTCGAGGTCAGGGTCAGGCGCGTAACCGAACTGATTGATGCCAGCGCCTCACCACGAAAGCCCAGACTGCCCACCGCTTCCAGATCATCCAGCGTGGTAATTTTACTGGTCGCATGCCGGCTCAGGGCCAATGGCAGATCGTCTTTTTCAATACCGGAGCCGTTATCGCGAATACGCAGCAGTTTTATTCCACCCTGCTCAGCATCAATTTCAATGCGGTCAGCGCCGGCATCCAGCGCATTTTCCACCAATTCTTTAACAATGTTCGCCGGACGTTCGACCACTTCACCAGCGGCAATCTGGTTAGCCAGCCGCGGAGACAGTAAATGGATTCGTGACATAAAAAGCCTTGTCTGTGATCTGATGAATGGTCAGGTGAATGATGGCTGAGTGACTGGCGGGGCAGTCACTCAGGAGTTCGGAATTTTAATGGTCTGGCCAATTTTCAGGCTGTCGTTCTTCAGGCCATTAACCCGGCGCAGATCGGCAATGCCGACACCATTAGACACAGCGATTTCGGACAGCGTATCGCCACTGCGGATGACGTAATTACTGAACACCGGAATCTCGCCTTTTTTATCCGCCAGCAAGGTACCGCGCGGCGGGTGGCTGCGGAAATAACTGGTTACACCATTAAAAATGGCCAGTGCCATTTTCTTCTGGTAACTGCGGTCGCCCAGTTTGCGTGCTTCCTGCGGATTGGAAATAAAACCGGTTTCCACCAGCAGCGCCGGAATATCCGGTGCTTTCAGTACCACGAAAGCGGCTTCTTCAACCTGCTTCTTGTGCAGTTTGGAGACCTTGCTCATCTGCCCGAGAATAGAATCACCAAGCTGCACGCTGGCATTACGTTTGGCCGTCATCGACAGATCCAGCAGTGTCATGGCCAGGTGGTCTTCTTTATCTTCCAGGCTGACGCCGCCGACCAGATCCGATTCGTTTTCTTTATCCGCCAGCCAGCGCGCCGCTTCACTGGTTGCCCCGCGCTCGGACAACATAAACACCGAGCTGCCACTGGCGCTGGCGATTTTGAAAGCGTCGGCATGAATAGAAACAAAGAAGTCAGCGTTGGCTTTGCGCGCTTTCGCCGTACGCTCACGCAGACCAATATAATAGTCGCCGGTACGTACCATAAATGGCGTAAAGCCATATTCTGCTTTTAACAGGCGCTCCAGCTCTTTGGCGATGGCCAGTACCACCTGTTTCTCTTTGGTGCGGCCATAACCGATCGCCCCCGGGTCTTCACCACCGTGACCAGCATCGATGGCAATAATAATGTCGCGTTTGTTGTCACTGTAGCTGTCGTCCTTTTTAACCGGCGCAACCACTTTGGTCTGGGTCACCGGCTCAAGGTCGACCACCAGACGATTGTTTTTATACACATCATTGGGTGCCAGCGGAAAACTGCTGGCGGTTACCGGCTCGGATACATCAATCACCACGCGCAGGTCGGTTTTATTGCGGGTGCCGGTACGCAGACTGCGGATACTGGTTGAACGGGTATCAAGGCCATCAAGGTTGGCTTTATTACTGGCGTTAACCAGATCAATCACCACCCGGTCAGGGTTGGAAAGCGTGAAAATTTTGTGCTGATGGGCACGGGAAAGATCAAACACCAGACGGGTTTTATCCGGTGACTGCCAGACCCGGACGTCTTCGACATCCGCCCGCACTGAGACAGAAATAACCAGAGCGGCCAGCAATAATATTGCAGGAATAAAGCGCTTCACGACGAACCATCTCCCTCATGCACAAACGCCGCGGCGCATTGGTTCAGTTTCTCCTGCCATTGACGGCCTTTATCACTGCCGGCCTGCCAGTGCAGTTCACGACTGTCGCCCAGATCATCAATGGTAATAATCAGATCGGCAGCAGGCAGAATACCTGCGCCTTTTTCTGCCCATTCGATCAGACACAGAGCCTGTTGATCGAGGTAATCGCGGATACCCATAAATTCCAGCTCTTCGGCGTCACCGAGGCGATACAGATCGAAGTGACAGATGTGGCAGTCAGCCAGCTGATAATCTTCCACCAGAGTATAAGTCGGACTTTTTACCGCCCCCTGATGGCCGGCGGCCTGAATCAGTCCACGACTGAAGGTGGTTTTACCCGCCCCCAGCGTCCCTTCCAGAAAAACCAGCCCGCCTTCGCATAGTACCGGCATACAGGCCGCGGCAAAGGCTGTCATTTCGTGTTCACCAGTGAGGCGAATGGACATCAGTTTACTAACTCCCGCAATTTCATCATCAGATCGGTGGCCAGCAGGCCCCGTTCACCACTGCTGCGTACTGCCAGATCACCGGCCGCACTGTGCACACACACGCCCAGACGCGCAGCTGCCCAGACATCCAGGTGATTATTTTCGTCGCGCACCTGCTGCGCCAGAATCGCACCCAGCACGCCACTGAGCACATCGCCCATACCACCGGAGCTCATGCCCGGATTGCCATCACTGCACAGTGCCATACGACCATCAGGACGCGCAATCAGCGTCCCCTGACCTTTAAGAACGACAACCGCCTGATAACGTTCCGCCAGCGCCTGCGCTGCAGCAAAGCGATCGGCCTGCACCTCAGCAGTGGAGATCCCCAGCAAGCGCGCTGCTTCTCCCGGATGCGGTGTCATTATGACATCACGGCCGCTGAAATTGCGGTTCCAGCCCGGAGAGGCAAGAATGTTCAGTGCATCGGCATCCAGAATCAGCGGCAAATCAGAGCCCAGAACCTGCTGCAGTAACAGTTCTGACCAGCTGCTCTGCCCCAGTCCCGGACCAGCGACCAGTACGCTGGCGCGCTCCAGTAACGGAATCAGCTCCAGCCCGGATTCAATACCACGGGCCATAACTTCCGGCCGCCTGACCAGAATCGGGACGGTATTCTCAGTACGGGTCGCGCAACTGACCAGCCCGGCACCACTGCGCCCGGCGGCTTCGGCTGCCATTGCCGCAGCGCCACCCATACCGTGATCACCACCGATCACCAGCACATGACCGAATTCACCTTTGTGCGCATTGCCGCGGCGCGCCGGTAAACGCTGCGCCAGCCGATCCAGCCGGTCCCAGCTGATGCGTTCACAGGCCGCTGGCACAGAGGCACAGATCATCGGGTCCACTTCCAGCGAGGCAAAGGCCACCGCACCACTGACGTCCGGACCGCTGGCCGTCAGCAGCCCCTGTTTCATACCAATAAAGGTGACTGTGATCGCTGCCTTGACCGCACAGCCCATAATATTGCCGGTATCGGCGTTCAGGCCGGAAGGCAGATCCAGCGCCAGCACCTCAGCCCAGTGCTGATTAATGGCATCAATCGCCTGCGCGTAATCACCGCGTACAGCGGAGTTCAGGCCAGTGCCGAGCAGACCATCCACAATGATGGCGCCGTCGTAATTCAGCTCGCCTTTACCTTCTTCACTGATAAACGGGCGGGCGACAACCCCGGCTTCTTCTGCCATGTCACGGGCTTTGCGGGCACTGTCGGACTGGCGATCCATATCGCCCAGGGTATAAAAACACACTTTCATGCCATGGTAGCGGGCCAGAGCGCCGAGCACCCAGGCATCGCCGCCATTGTTGCCAGGGCCGGCGAAAATGCAGATTTCTTCTTCTTCCGGCCAACGTTCCAGCAGACAGGCAAACGCTGCTTCCCCGGCTCTGAGCATCAGCTCAAAGCCTTCAATACCGCCCTCAGCGATTGCCCGGCGATCCAGCTCCCGCACCTGCTCCGCGCGGTATAACTCACCGGGTAAATGATCCCTGACACTGTAAGGTCGATTCATCCTGTTTTTGCCTGTTGTGGTAAATTGCACAAAATTATATAGAAGCTGCTGCTGAAGTCGAAATGCCGGATTCAAAAAACTGTCAGGACATGAACCAACTGCGCCACCAGATTGACCTTTGGGCCAACGATCTGGGGTTTCAGCAGGCCGGTATTACCGGGGTTGATGTCGGCGAGCACGAGCAATATCTGCGCAGCTGGCTGGCCGCAGGCTATCACGGCACCATGGCTTATATGGCAGATCATGGCACCATGCGTTCCCGCCCGCAGGAATTATTACCCGGTACGCTGCGGGTCATCAGCCTGCGGATGGATTATCTGGCCCCGGATGTAAGCATCACCGAACAGCTGCAGGATAAGAATCAGGCCTATATTTCCCGCTATGCCCTGGGCCGCGATTATCACAAACTGGTGCGCAAACGCCTGACCCAGCTGGGCAAGCTGATTCAGCAGGCCGCCGGCGAGATGGGCTTCCGCGCCTTTGTCGACAGCGCCCCGGTACTGGAACGGGCACTGGCGCAGCGCGCCGGTCTCGGCTGGCAGGGCAAGAACACCATGCTGATCAACCGCAAAGCCGGCTCCTATTTCTTTCTCGGTGAAATTCTTACCGACCTGCCTTTACCCACAGACGCTGCGTATGAACAGGAACACTGTGGCCGCTGCACAGCGTGTCTGGATATTTGTCCGACTCAGGCCTTTGTTGGCCCTTACACCCTGGATGCCAGACGCTGTATTTCCTACCTGACCATTGAGCTGGATGGCCCGATTCCGCAGGACCTGCGCACAGGTATCGGCAACCGTATTTTTGGCTGTGATGACTGCCAGATCGGCTGCCCATGGAACCGTTTCTCTCATGAAAGCTCTGAACCGGATTTTTCACCGCGCGCCAACCTGGATAAAGCCAGCCTGCTGGAATTATTTGCCTGGGATGAAGCGACGTTTCTGAAGAATACCGAAGGCATGCCGATCCGCCGCACCGGTTATGAAAACTGGCTGCGCAATATTGCAGTGGCACTGGGCAATGCGCCGGCGAGCATAGAAGTGGAACAGGCTCTGCAAGCCAAACGGCCACAGGTCAGTGCTCTGGTGCAGGAACACATTGACTGGGCACTGACCCGGCAAAAACTATAAACACTGCAAATTCACTGGTCTTACTGTTCTTACTGTTCTTACTGCTCTTACTGGAGGGTCCGCCAGACGCAAATGCGTGATGGACGTTTGAGCGAGAATGCCTGGCAGAAAGTGTGGGCACAAAGCCTCGCGGAAAATGCCTGGCAGGAAATGTCTGGAGAAAGTAGAAAATAGTGAGCGGCCAGCATGCCGGCCACCCACTGCATCAGCAGAAAATCAGATCAGACTTTAAAGCTGCCAACCAGCTTATCCATGCCTTTGTACACTTCATTGATTTCATGTGCACGGGACTTAATTTTCGCCGATACATCTTTGACGTGGTCGGTCTCGCTTTTCATTGCTACCAGATTTTCACTGATATTCTCCGAAGCGTCTGATTGCTCGCGGGTCGCCTGAGCCGTTTCCTGTGCCATTTTCTGCACACTGGAAAACGATTTACTGAGGGCGTTAAAAATATCCGTTACTTTATCGAAATTCTCTGCCGTTGCCTGAGCATTACTGCGGCTGTTCTGAATTGCACCGGAAGAGCTCTGCACACTGTTGCGCAGCTGGCTGATCATGGATTCGATTTCATCGGTACTGTCCTGAGTACGGGTCGCCAGAGTACGCACTTCGTCTGCCACAACGGCAAATCCCCGTCCCTGCTCACCGGCCCGCGCCGCTTCAATCGCCGCATTCAATGCCAGCAGGTTCGTCTGCTCGGCAATATTCCGGATCACTTCCAGTACGGAGGCAATGGCCTCGGAACTGGACTCCACTTCTTTCGACTGCCCCAGCGCATTTTCAATATCTTTTACCAGCCCGGAAATCGCATGCTGGGAACTGTTTACCGCATTAATACCCTGCTGCGTCAGCTGATCAGAATTATTGGCTTCCTGAGCTGTGTTATCGGCCGTTTCTGCCATCTGTCTGTTCGACATACTCATTTCATGGCCGGCGCTGACGATGGAGTCAGAAGCGTCCGCCAGGGAACGGGTAATTTTTTCTGTTTGTTCGGAAGTCTGATTCAGGCCATCCGTCATACTGCCCAGTTCTGCAGACCGGCTGCGAATCTGACTGATCAGCCCACGCAGATGCTCAACAAATTTATCAAATTCGTTCGCCATTTCGCCCAGCTCATCTTTGCGGCTGGAATGAATCCGCTGGGTAAGATCTCCATCCCCTTCAGCAATTTCCCGGATGCGCGCTGCCATGGTCTGAACTGTGTGTGTCAGGCGCTGGGTGACTACAAGGCCAAAAATCAGTGCGGCCGCAAAGGCCACCAGAATCACAACCACGGCAAACGACTGATACCCATCAATCTGTTTTTCCATACGCTGCTCAACGCTGCGGGCATGGTTACGGACACTTTCACCGGCCTTATCCAATACGCTGCGAATGGCTGAAAATCTCTCATTTGCCAACATCATGTCCGCCGGCAACTCAGATTTTTTGCCCATTTCCGGCGAAGTAAAAAATACCCGGCTTTCCATTACCCACTGATTAAACAAGTTGTCAAACTGGGTATAGTTTTTTGTCAGATGAGGCATATCAGACAAATTTTCCCGATAGATATTGAAGCGCAGCATGACCTGGGCAACGTTCTCATCAAAGAATTTTAAGGCTTCGTCTTTTGAGCTGGCACCATCCATATACTGCTGCAGTGCAAGTCGCGCCTGATACAGATCGCGGTCAGCATTCAACACCTCGACCACCGCTTCGATACTACGATTCACTTCATCTGTGTTGGCATACGAGGTCATTGTGCGGGTGTATTGACGTAACTCTTCGCCGGCAAGATCCAGCATGTTACGTATGGTCATGAATTTTTCGTCAAGTACGCGGAATTCTGAGGTCACGAACAGATTCGCTTTACTCGACACTAATAATCTTTCGCTGGCATCACGCCATTCCTGATACAGGCCATCAAAATTGTTAAATGATGTTAATAATTCAGGTTCACTTTCCAGAAACCTGCGGTAATTATTGAAGCGATCACGAACCTGTTCTGCATTACTCTGAAAATCTTCCCGGTTTTCTTCCTCACTGCCCTGTCCGGAATACAGCATCTGCTGCGCAAGACGCGCCTGATAAATATCCCGGTCGGCGTTCAGAACTTCTGAAATGGCTTCAAAATAACGCCCTGACTGAATCTTCAGCGCATCACTCTGCATTTTGCTGACGACATAACTGAATATAAACAAGCCGATCAATATAACCGCCAAAACCACGATCGGCGCCATCATTTTAATGCGTACAGAGTTAATAAAATTCATAACCGGGACCTGAGGACTTCGTATACCTCTGAGTCTAGGAAAGATAATCAGATGCGCAATGGCGAATACAAGGTGATGATTTAGTATCAGGCTTATTACTAAGATTTGCCCAAACCGGTGCAAAATGGGGCAACCTGTCATTTGGGTATAACAAGATTATTTAGCAAAAAAAAACCGGAAGACGCACCCTCATACGTCTTCCGGCTTACTTTAAGCTGACGGATCAGCTCAAAACGGTGGGAGCCTGGAAATCCACTGCCATGGCAATACTGAGTGCCGTGATAGTCACAATAGAAATTCCGAATACGCTCCGCGCCCAGCCATAGTCATCGACATCTTCATGCCAGCCGCGCAAGGCCATCGCCAGCCACCACAGGCTGGTAACACAGGCCACGGCCAGATAACCGTAACCGGCATAACCGGTTGCGGTCAGCAGAACAGTAACTAAGGCAAAAGCAAGAATGTAGAGAACGATGTGCAGCTTGGCTTTGTTGATGCCCTGGGCCACCGGCAGCACCGGGATACCTGCCGCTTTGTAATCGTCAAAGCGGAAGATACCAATGGCATAGGAATGTGGCATCTGCCACAGGCAGAACATCAGCAACAGGATGGCAGCACCGGTATCAAACGAACCACTGACTGCACAGTAGCCCACCACGGGTGGTACTGCCCCGGACAGACTGCCGATCAGAGTGCCGTATACAGAGCTGCGTTTCATCCACAGACTGTAAACACCGACATAAATAACAAAACCAAATGCCGCAAAAAAAACAGCGGTTGGATTAGTCTGCCAGATCAACAGGGCAAACCCTGCAACACCAAGTACCAGAGCATGAGCAAACGCCGCTGCCAGTGACATTTCTCCGGTCACGGTTACCCGGTTACGGGTACGTTCCATACGGCCATCAATATCGCGGTCAATGCAGTTATTGAAGGCGCAGCCGGACGCAACCACCAGAGAAAGCCCCAGGGCAGTCGCCAGCAGCAGCGTGAAATTCACGCTGCCCTGGGCTGCCAGAAAGAAACCGCCGGCGGTGGCTATCAGGTTGCCCATGATAATCCCCGGCTTGGTTACTTTCAGGTAGCGTTTCAGTTTCATAGACACCTCGATCAGCCCATCATCATGGCGTTGGAGGCGTACAGAATCCAAACGGATAAGCCGACCACCAGCACGATAATTAAGGCTGAGAACAGGAAGGTGAATGTATTCATCTTGCCTTCTTCCGTGGTTAACGAAAGGTGCAGGAAGTATTTCAGGTGCACAGCAATCTGAACCACAGCAAAAATGACAATGGTCCATAAGGTTGTGACTTTATCCATGCTGCCGGACATCACCAGCCAGAATGGAATAACGGTCAGAATCACCGCCAGGACAAAACCAATTACGTAAGGTTTGATGCCGTGATCCTGATGAGCTTGATCATGTTGACTCATTGTACAGTCCCCATCAGATAAACAACGGTGAATACACAGATCCAGACCACGTCAAGGAAGTGCCAGAACAGGCTGAGACAACCAACACGGGTTACTGTGCGCGGGCTGAGGCCACGGTTTTTAACTTCCAGCATCAGCGCAACCATCCAGATCAGACCAGCGGTTACGTGCAGACCGTGCATACCAACCAGCGAGAAAAACGCGGTTAAAAATGCACTGCGCTGAGGGCCAAAACCTTCGTGAATCAGGTGAGCAAATTCATTGATTTCCATCCCGATAAACACGGCACCCAGAACAAAAGTCACCGCCAGCCACAGCAGAGTAACCTGCTTGTTACCGCGGTTCGCACCAATCATGGCAAAGCCATAAGTGATACTGGAAAACAGCAGCGCGAAGGTTTCGATCAGAACATAGTCCAGTTCGAAAATATCGTGCCCTGCCGGGCCACCGGCTGTATTCATAAAGAGCACAGCGTAGGTGGCGAAGACGGATGCAAACAGAATGCAGTCCGTCATCAGATACATCCAGAAGCCAAACAGTGTTGTGCTTCCGCTGTCGTGATGCTCGTGTTCGTGAGCATCGTGATTCATAACACTTGTCGACATAATCAGGCCTTTAATGTTGATTGAACCGCAGCTATATGCTCGTTCTCGATTTTTTCAATTTCGTCCGGCTGGACGTAATAATCGATGTCGTTGTCGTAGCAGCGTTTAATGTAAGTCACGATAGTCGCCAGGAAGGTAACGATTACCAGCCACCAGATGTGCCATACCATGCCGAAGCCACAGGCAGTCAGCAGCATACCCATGATGAAACCAGCACCAGTGTTACGTGGCATATGGATAGGCGCGTATTTTTCAGGACGCTGATAAGCAGTACCGTTTTCTTTCATGTCAGTGAAAGCGTCGATATCTTTAACCACAGGTTCCTGGGCAAAGTTATAGAACTGCGGAGGAGACATGGTGGACCATTCCAGTGTGTGGCCATTCCATGGGTCACCGGTAACATCGCGGTTTTTCTCACGGTCACGGTAAGAAACGTACAACTGAATCAGCTGAGACAGAACGCCAAGCGCGATAATAAATGCACCGGCACAGGCGATGTACAGCCACATATTCCAGTCTGGGTTATCGGTGTGATTTACACGACGGTTCATGCCCAGGAAGCCCAGAACGTACAGCGGCATAAAGGCTACGTAGAAACCAATCTGCCAGAACCAGAAGGCGCGTTTGCCCCATTTCTCATCCAGTTTGTAACCCATGGCTTTCGGGAACCAGTAAGAGAAACCAGCCAGGTAACCGAATACCGCACCACCAATAATGGTGTTGTGGAAGTGAGCGATCAGGAACAGGCTGTTATGCAGTACATAGTCAGCGCCGGGTACAGACAGCAGAACACCGGTCATACCACCAATGGTGAAGGTCACCATAAAGCCCAGAGTCCACAGCACAGGTGGCTTAAACTGCACACGACCTTTGTACATGGTGAACAGCCAGTTAAACAGTTTCACACCGGTTGGTACCGCAATAATCATGGTGGTTACACCAAAGAAAGCATTCACATCGGCGCTTGAGCCCATGGTGAAGAAGTGGTGCAGCCAAACGATAAAGCCCAGTACGGAAATCGCGCCGCTGGCAAAAACCATAGAGGTGTAACCGAACAGACGTTTGCCGGAGAAGGTCGAAATAATTTCCGAGAAAATACCAAAAGCAGGCAGAACCAGAATATAAACTTCAGGGTGGCCCCATGCCCAGAACAGGTTAATGTACATCATGGCGTTACCGCCAAGATCATTGGTAAAGAAGTGGAAATCCAGGTAACGGTCCAGTGTCAGCATAGCCAGAGCACCGGTCAGAATCGGGAAAGACGCCACGATCAGAATGTTGGCCCAGGTACAGGTCCAGGTAAAAATAGGCATCTGCATCAGCTTCATACCACGGGTGCGCATTTTCAGCACAGTCACCAGGAAGTTAACACCCGTTAAGGTCGTCCCTATCCCCGATATCTGCAAGGCCCATATGTAATAGTCGACCCCCGAGTCGGGACTGAAGGTAAGTTCGGACAGCGGTGGATAAGCAACCCAACCGGTTTTGGCGAATTCACCAACGGCCAGAGAAATATTCACCAGCAGTGCGCCGGAAACAGCTAACCAGAAGCTCAGGTTATTCAGGAACGGGAAGGCCACGTCGCGGGCACCGATCTGCAGTGGCACCACGATGTTCATCAGGCCGATCATAAATGGCATCGCCATAAAGATAATCATGATCACACCGTGGGCGGTGAAGATCTGGTCGTAGTGTTCAGGTGGCAGATAACCGGCAGCACCATTGGTCGCCGCAGCCAGCTGAGTACGCATCATGATGGCATCGGCGAAACCGCGCAGCAGCATAACCATGGCCAGGATGATGTACATAACACCCAGACGTTTGTGGTCTACAGAAGTAATCCACTCGCGCCACAGGTAACCCCATTTCTGGTATTTGGTGAGAGCAATAACGAGCGCCAGCCCGAGAATTGCTACCACAGACAGAGTGCCCATCACGATCGGTACGTGGAACGGAAAGGCCTCAAGCGTTAATTTACCAAACATAATTTTTTATTCCTCCGCACCAGTCATGTGTTCTTTCTGATGCATCGCTGACATGGAGTCCATGCCACTCTGACCAGTGAATGGTGTATGGCCGTGGTGCTGCATGTACTTCATTACGATATCGTCAAACAGACCTGCTTTGACTGAGTTGTAATAAGTCACCGGATTGCCTTCACTAGGCTCAGCCAGCTGCTCATAAACCGGACCGCTCAGCGCCTCAGGAGCCGCTTTTACTTTGTTCACCCACTGATCGAAATCTGCTTCGGTTTCGGTAGCAATGGTGTTGAACTTCATCTCACTGAAACCTGCGCCGCTGTAGTTCGCAGAAATACCTTTGTAGGTACCAGCGTGGTCAGCAATCAGGTGCAGTTTGGTGGTCATGGCGGCCATGGTGTAAATCTGGCTGCCCAGTTGCGGGATAAAGAAAGAGTTCATCACAGACTCGGAAGTCAGTTTGAATGCCACCTGACGATGGGCCGGAATCACCAGCTCATTCACGGTTGCAATGTTCTGCTCCGGATAGATAAACAGCCATTTCCAGTTCAGCGATACCACTTCAACTTCCAGTGGTTTGCTGTCGTGATCCAGCGGTTTGTATGGATCAAGGTGGTGAGTCGTTACCCAGGTCACACTGCCCAGAATGATGATGATGGCAATCGGGATCAGCCATACCACCAGCTCAATTTTTTTCGAATGAGCCCACTTAGGTTCGTACACAGCATCTTCATTGGAAGCCCGGTATTTCCAGGCAAAAACCAGCGTCAGGATAATGACCGGTATTACCACGAGGAGCATCAGCCCGGTGGCAATCAGAATCAGATTTTTCTCATCAACGCCAACCTGACCTTTTGGGTCAAGCACGCCGCCGGAACAACCGGACAGCAGAGCCACAGCGCTGAAGAGAAGCCCCGCAAACACGCGGGAGACTTTCTTATCTGTCATTTTTCAGCCTTTTTAATGTGAAACAGACCAGCACATCCGCAGAGCAGATGCACAGATAACGCGGCGAAGCCGCAGGTAAACACAGAAGATGCGCAGCGAAGATGCGGCGTTCTGTGACGAAGATTTCAGTAGCAGACAGACGGAGAACTGACGGGCGGCAGACGCCAGCATGCACTTTCAGCCACAGGCCGAAAGGGACAGCTCAGACGTGATACACGGGTAAATTCAGAATCTGACTGATACTGAATTAACGGGGAGGAGCGCGGCTGCCGTGGGCGGCAACCAGAACATCAGGAGTAAAAACCTTATGATGCACGGCAACCGCAAAAATGCGCGCAGCAACATCAGAACTTTTACAGCAGAAAAAGCATAGCCAGAAAACAATGCTGTATAAAAGCAGGCCGGCGACCGCAACACCCAGAATTTCCAGATAATTACGGACTTCAGAGTACGGCAGGTCAGCAATGCTGAACATATCAGCAAGGCATACGCAGAGCCCTGCCAGAAGCGACAGTGCCAGTGCGGATTTTGTAAGCAGATCACCTACAACACTATCCGTGCTGCAGTTGTCGTAATCTTTCACACCTTACCTCAGTCATTCATGACAAGAACTCCACGACAAAAGCCTGCACGATATGCAGGGATATTTGAGGGATGTTCATTGTCTGCGCTTTTATGACTTACTGCCGGCCATATATAACCAGGCAGTAATTTAATTATTTCTGTAACCAGACATTTCTTGACGGAGATTCTAACGCATTTATTATTTTTTTAAATAAAACAGTTTATTCCTTTTTCAACTTTTCCTGCCGATTGTTCCATTTAGCCTTAAAAAACAGGGCATTTCTGAACTTCACCCAGCGTTTGAAATGAAACCAGCCCGATTAAATAAGCACACGCATCAGATTGTTTTAAATAACCACAAAAAAGCCCTGAATATATCAGGGCTTTTTATCCATATATAATGCAAGGTATAAACTACTTATCCTTGCCTGAAATACTTACACATCAAGGAAGTATTTGCGGTAATGGAGCATTTCCGCAATGGATTCACGGATATCATCCAGCGCCTGATGGCTGCCTTTTTTCTCGAAGGAAGAAACCACCTCAGGCTTCCAGCGCTTGGCCAGCTCCTTCAGCGTGGACACATCGATATTGCGATAGTGCATATACGCTTCCAGCTCAGGCATGTACTTCACCAGAAAGCGGCGATCCTGATGAATGCTGTTACCGCACAGCGGTGACGCTCCGGCTTTCACATACTGCTGCAAAAATTCAATGGTCTGGCGCTGCGCTTCGCGGGCGTCGACGTCACTGTCACGTACCCGCTGGGTCAGGCCGGAGTTACCATGGGTTTTGGTGTTCCACTCATCCATGGCATCCAGCAGCACATCCGGCTGGCTGACAGCAATAACCGGCCCTTCCGCAATGATGTTGAGATCACCATCTGTCACAATGGTGGCAATTTCGATGATGACATCGTGTTCAGGGTCCAGACCTGTCATCTCCAGGTCCATCCACACCAGATTATCGTTCTGACTCATAACCAGCCTCTCTTATTGATGATAAGAGTCTAGCAACTTGCACCCTGCCCGGCCAACACAGACAATAGCACCACCCTCAGCCACCACGACCGCTATGAGCAAACGCAAACTGAACCGCCGCCAGGCCTGGCGGGTAGAAAAGATCCAGCAGGAGAAGGCTGACCGCGCCCGCAAAAAAGAAGTGGGCATCAGCGAACAACTGAATGCCGGCGAACTGGGCGACGAAACCGAAGGCCAGATCATGGCGCATTTTGGCGCCCAGGTCGAAGTCGAAGCCGCCAACGACCGTTCACGTCGCTACCGCTGCTGGCTCAGAGCCAACCTGGGCTCCCTGGTTACCGGTGACCGCGTGGTGTTCCGTCCGGGTCCGGAGACCAAAGGTGTGTTTACCGGCGTAGTTGAAACCGTGCTGGAACGCCAGTCAGAACTGTCGCGTCCCAACCCCTACAACGAAATCAAACCAGTGGCCGCCAACATCGACTTTATTGTGCTGGTCATCGCCCCCGAGCCGGAAGCGCACGCTAACCTGATCGACCGTTATCTGGTGGCGGCAGAAAACTGCGAAATCGAGCCCATCATACTGCTCAACAAAACCGATCTGCTTGATGACACTAACCGTCAGCGCTTTGATGACCTGCTGAGCAAGTATGAAGCGCTGGGCTATCGCACGCTGCGCGTCTGCAGCCGCGACGAAACCAGCCTCGGCGATCTGAAAGAATTCCTCAACGACCGCATCAGCGTATTTGTTGGACAGTCAGGCGTCGGTAAATCCTCGCTCATCGGTACTCTGCTTCCGGGCGAAGAGCTGAAAGTCGGCGCCCTGTCAGAGAACACCCGCAAAGGTAAACACACCACCACCACCGCCCGCCTGTATCATTTTCCTGCCGGTGGTGATCTGATCGATTCCCCGGGAATCCGCGAGTTCGGTCTGTGGCATATGTCGGAGGATGAAGTGATGTACGGTTTCCGCGAGCTGCGCCCGGTGGCCGGCTATTGTCGCTTCCGTGACTGCCGCCATGAACAGGAACCCGGCTGTGCCATCCGTGATGCGGTAGAAAAAGGTGATGTAAGGGAAGACAGATTCGTCAGCTACAAGCGCATTCTGCAGACTCTGACAGAACTCTGATCCGACAGCGGAACAGCAAGGCTGCAGAAGATCAGTCAAAGCTGACCTACCAGGTCAGCTCTTCCCGGTTGGGCGGATTATCGTAACTGTTGTTGCGCGCTTCGCGTTCTTTGCGCAGTTGCTCCAGCAGCGAGCCGGCCTGATTGATCACAGGTTTACGCTCATCAGCGGCATCACCCTGCGCCGCAGCTTCGCCTTCACCACCACGTTCCTGTACCGCCTCGGCGGCATTCTTGTTCAGCAGCGTGACCGAGATACGGCGGTTCACGTCAGCGTATGGATCATCCGGCTTCAGCGGCGCGGTGTCGCCCATACCGATAACTTCCGCCACCTGCTGTTTTTCCACCCCGGCTTCCATCAAAGCCCGGCGCGCAGCATCGGCGCGCAGAGAAGATAACTGCCAGTTGCCGTCATCGGCGTCACGGCTGCTGTTGAGCTTCGACGCATCGGTGTGACCGACAATGGAAATACGGTGATCCATGCCGGCGATCACAGGCGCCAGCTCCCACAGAATGTCTTCCGAATAATATTTAAGCTGAGCACTGCCCGGCGCAAACATCGGACGCTTGCTCTGATCGACGATCTGCAGGCGCAGACCTTCGGTGGTGATATCCACTAACAGCTGATCTTTAAACGGGCTCAGCGTCGGGCTGGCCTCAATGCGCGCTTCAATCTTCGCTTTCATATCCTGCATGCGGCGCTGTTCGATGGCTTCCGCCATGCTTTCAATTTCTTCCGCCTGCAGAATTTTTTCCGGATCAATCTGCTCAGAAACAGCAATGTTATCTGCTGTGGTCGGTGATCCACCAAAATCGATGATGTAAGCGGAAGGCACTTTAGCGCCTTCTTCAGAGGCTTTCGGGTCCTGAAAATAACCGGAAATCGCTGCCCGCTGTTCTTCATTGGACGAGTTAATAATCCACAACACCAGAAACAGCGCCATCATCGCCAGCGCAAAGTCGGCCATGGCGACTTTCCAGGCGCCACCATGGTGAGCATGTTTACCCTTTTTATAGCGGCGAATGATTATATTCTGATGGGGACCTAAATTTTCCATCAGCGGCCCCGCACTTTACTTTCCACTTCGGTAAAGCTTGGCCGGCCATGAGTGAACAGGGATTTACGGCCAAATTCCACCGCCAGCTGCGGCGGCAGGCCGTTAAGAGAAGCAATAATGCAGGCCTTACTGGCCTCATAGAGTTTGATTTCTTCTTCGGCAATATGCTGCATCACCGCACTCACCGGCGCGGCGATACCATACGCCAGAAACACACCACTGAAAGTACCGACCAGCGCGGCAGCGACATGAGAGCCGATTTCAGCAATCTCACCTTCAATCGCCCCCATGGTAATCACAATCCCCAGCACAGCAGCGACGATACCAAAACCCGGCAGAGCATCAGCAACCTTACTGACTGCCATCGCCGGCTGTTCCAGTTCATGCAGACGGGCTTCAATTTCCTGATCCATCAGCGCTTCCAGCTCAAACGATGTCAGGTTACCGGCAGCGATAATGCGGAAATAGTCGGCAATAAAATTGGCCAGCTCTTCATTACCCTGAATGGCCGGATAACGGGAAAACAACGCACTGGATGACGGACTCTCGACATCTGACTCAATAGCCATGATGCCTTCACGCCGGGCTTTATTCAGGATGTCGTAAATCAGGCCCAACACATCCATGTACATGGCCTTGTTAACCTTACTGCCCATAATAATCTGCGGCGTCAGCTTAAAGCAGCGCATGATGACGTTGCCTGGATTACCCAGCAAGAATGCACCAAAGGCAGCACCGCAGATGATCAACATCTCGAACGGCTGCCACAGCGCCAGCAGGTTGCCATGCGACATCACATAGCCGTACAGCACACTGCCGAAAACAATTATCAGACCCAAGAAAAACAGCATTATTAAAAATCCCTGATGCTGTGACGCCCCATGAAGCGGATTAAGACTATAGTTAAGTAAAGGCTACAAATGACGGTTACACAAACCCGCACATGACTCTGCTAACAATAAGCTCAGCTCCCGATGATTTGTGGAAAGAAGTCCGCAATACCGAGTACCTGCCGATTCTGGCGGAAACGCATCAGCGTATTCGTCAGCAGATGCAGAAAGCGCGTATCAGTTTTGACGAGCTTGCCCCCAGCATCGAGAGTGACCCGGCGCTGTGCCAGAATCTGCTGATGCTGGCAGCGCGCCAGCATCCAGGCTGCGTGGAACAGATCTCCGGTGCCGCAAACTGCCTGTCGTTACTTGGTATGCAGGAACTGGTGCGGCTGATGAAAAAGCTCACTATGGTGCCGCTGCACCCTTCCGAACCGGCGCAGCAGGCGTACCGGCGCGCCATTATGTGTGCCCGTTTTGCCGGCAATCTGGCGGCTCACTGGGCAACTCAAAGAGGCACACAGTCGGTTAATTACGCCCGCTGGAGCAGCATGCTGGCCATGGCCCCTTACTGGTCCTGGCTGCAGGTGTGGCCACAGGCTGCCAACTGGCAGTATCTGCTCAGCCGCGGTGACTCTCTGTTGAGTGCTATGCAACAGGTGTTTGGAGACGATGAGAAACAATGGCTGTTGACGCTGCGTCAGCTGCATCTGCCACAAATGGCCCAGCAGACCTGGCAGGCAGAGCATCAGCCAGACCCTGCCCAATGGCGCCTGTTACGCCGTCATGATCCGCGCGATCTGGATAACCAGCGGGCTCTGATCCACAAGTGTCAGGCACCGGCCATGATCAGCCTGATGGCCAATCAGCTTGCCTGGCAACTGCACATGGCACCGGATGGCAAGCGCGCCATGCGCTGGACAGCACTGGTCAGTCACTGGTCCGGCAAAGCGCAGTTTCAGGTCACGCCGGAAGTCAGACGCCTGCAGGTACAAAGCAGTCAGCAACAGCATTCCACTCTGGGGACTGGCCTGCACCTGCTGCTATCCCCAGAAAAAGAAACAGCGCAGTATCCTTTTATTGCCGCAGACGGTAATGCCATACAGCCGGCGGATGCTGAACTGCACGCTGGGCTGCAGTCAGATCGTGACTCCACCACTAACAGCAACAACACCAACAACAGCGCTGCAGCAGAAACTCTCAACAGCCAGGCCGATGCGCCACCAGCATCCACGAAAGACAACGAGGCTGAAGCTGATTCCGGGACAGAGGCTGTCACTGGATTAAATACAGAGATAAACACCGAACGTCACAGCGACGAAGATTACATGAAGAAACTGCTGCGTCAGCTGCAGCAGGAACCGGACAGCTTTGGTGACTGGCACTTCCTGATGAAAAGCCTGCTGAAAGGTGTTACCGAAGGCCTTGGTCTGCCCTCGGCCTGCGTTGCCCTGCTGAATAAAGACAAAACTCAGCTGAAAGTGATTTATGCCGAAGGCCTGAGCAGCGAAGACCCCCGGCGCACATTAACGGTAGATCTGAGCCGCCCATCAGTGTTCAGCAAGCTGTTGGAAAAACCCGCCGGACTGCTGCTGACCCCGGACAACCGTGAAAAATTTCTGGTACGGCTACCGGACAGCGTAACAACGCGCATTCCGGCTCAAACCGTGATGATGTCCATTGACGCCGGCGCCAGCCCGATTGGACTGGTGATGGGCTTTGCAGCCGAGGGGCAGGAGGTTATCTCTCAGGCGGAGTACATGGGCTTTAAAAACCTGTGCATGATCGGCAGTCAGAGTCTGGCTGCCCTGCGGGCCAATACTCTGCGGGCGACCAACCGGCAAAAAGGGTGACAACAATCCTCTGACAGCACGGGAACAGTGTTAAACAAACATACAGCATTCTGAACTGTCGCGGCCGCGCACACTCATAAGCGTGATAAGCAGGCGCAAGCGACCTGACATCCGCCGCGTCGTTGGATAAACTGCCCGCTCTCCATCCGTTTTTTCATCTGTACGACTATCGTTCGCGGAGTTTTCATGGCTGACCTTCCTCTGTTAGACCTTCCTCTGTTAGACCTTCCCCTGTTAATTGAACCGGCTGATCTGGCTGCCCGGTTACCTTTCGCTGATGCAGCCAAAGTACTGATCGTCGAACAGGCGAAGGCCGAAACCTTTATCGCAAATCACATTCCGGGCTCAGTCTGGCTGGATTTTAAAAAGCTGCAGTCTGCTGGTCAGCCAGCGCCTGGCAAGCTGCCCCCCATGGCACAGATTTCAGCCGCGCTGAGTGAAATCGGTCTGACAGCCGACACCCATGTTATCTGCTCCGATGATGAAGGCGGCGGCTGGGCGGGCCGTATGATCTGGGTTCTGGATTGCATTGGCCACACCAGGTATTCCTACCTGAACGGCGGCCTGAGTGCGTGGTTAGCTGAAGGCCTGCCAACAGAAAGCGGCGAGGTTACCCCGGTAGCCAGCAGCTATCAGGCGGAACTGGTGAACAGCGACTGCACCCTGAGCAAAGAACAGATTATTGAACGCATTGGTCAGCCGGACTTTGCCGTGTGGGATGCCCGCTCGAAAGAGGAATACACAGGTGAAAAAGTGATTTCAAAACGTGGCGGCCATATTCCCGGCGCCGTGAATTACGAATGGACGCTGGGTATGGATAAAAGCCGCGGCCTGAAAATCAATGAACTGGACGGTTTCCGTACCCTGCTGCAAGACATGGGCATTGATGAAAGCAAAGAAATCGCCACGCACTGCCAGACTCACCACCGTTCCGGTTTTACCTATCTGGTCGGTAAAATCCTTGGATTAAACATTAAAGGCTATGACGGCTCATGGTCTGAATGGGGTAATGACGACAACACCCCGGTCAACACCGGCGCACAGCCATAAGGACAACACCCAGCATGACATTAAAACAAAAAGCCTTTATTGCACTGCAGTATATTGTTCCGCAGCACCTGCTTTCCCACCTGGTGGGCTGGCTGGCGGCCAGCGAAATCCGCTGGATCAAAAATACCTTTATCAACTTTTTCATTAAGCAGTTCGGCATCAACATGAATGAAGCCAAACGCAAAACGGCAGATGATTTCCGCTGCTTTAATGATTTCTTTACCCGCGAACTGGAAGACGATGCCCGCCCGGTCAGTGCCACTGATAACCAGCTGGTATCGCCGGCGGATGGTGCAGTATCGCAACTGGGTAAAATTGAAAACGGCCGTATTTTTCAGGCCAAAGGTCAGGATTATTCCCTGATCGAACTGCTCGGTGGCAATACTCAGCGCGCGGAAGAGTTTATGGGCGGTGAGTTCGCCACCATTTACCTGTCGCCGAAGGATTATCACCGCGTGCATATGCCGGTAACCGGTACCCTGCGCGAAATGGTGTACGTACCCGGCGATCTGTTCTCTGTGAATCAGACCACTGCCGAAAACGTACCGCGTCTGTTTGCCCGCAACGAACGTCTGGTGTGTATCTTTGATACCGAACAGGGGCCGATGGCCATGATTCTGGTCGGCGCCATGATTGTTGCAGCCATCGAAACCGTATGGGCTGGCCGCATCACACCAATGGAACGCAAAACCAAAGTGACGGATTACACCAACCCACAGCCTGTCACCCTCGAAAAAGGTGAAGAGATGGGCCGCTTCCTGCTCGGTTCTACCGTGGTGCTGTGTTTTGCCAAAGACAAAATTCACTGGCTGGAAGAGCTGGCAGCAGAATCCCCGCTGCGCATGGGTGAAGCCATTGCCATGAGCGTGGAATAAACTCAAAGCGATAAGCTGAAGCTGAAAAAGCCTTTAGCTGAAGTTGTAGAAAGCCTTTAGCTGAAGTTGTAGAAAGCCTTTACCTGAAGCTGAAAAAAGCCTTTAGCTGAAGTTGTAGAAAGCCGCGTGATTCACATGAACCACGCGGCTTTTTTATGTGCGCCAATCTCTGGCACGGGTAAGCAGATTTAATCTGCCAGCGGCGGCACCTGAGCGTTTATCACGCGGCTGCGCTGAACCAGCCAGCAGGTAACGGCTGCCACGATCAACAGAGCATAAAGATACGGCGCAATATCGATCAGTTGTTCCAGCCACAGGGTCAGAGGATTCGGTATCTGCTGAATGCGTTCAGCCAACCAACCCGCTGACGCCACCAGCGCAAAGGCCGCAGCACCCGCTCTGAGCCAGAAATACACCTGCAGCTGACGGCTGATCACCAGCAGGAAAGGCATCACCACCGCCACCAGCAGTAACTGCTGCAGTTCAATACCGCTGGTAAAGGCCAGCAATGCCGACGCCAGATCAACGCCACTCAGCCCGAGTTGCGCCAGATTTTCTGCAAATGCAGCGCCGTGAATCAGACCAAAACCCGCAGCAATACTCAGCTGGCCGCCATGGCCGAACGGCAGCGGGCGTAGCGCAAACACCGCGGTAGCCATAATCGTCAGCGCGATCACCACTTCAATGGCCTGACCACCGGCCGGAATCCAGCCCAGTGTCGCCATCACCAGTGTCAGGGTATGACCGAGTGTGAAAGCACTGATCAGCTTCACAATCTGTATAACCGACTGACGGTTAGTCAGCCTGCCCTGCCAGCGCCCGTTAACCAGCATCAATGGCGCCGTCAGTAACAGACAGAACAGAAACAACAGATGATCCGTACCATGACGGATATGATCCATGCCGTGCACAAACATCGAACTGACGCCCTGCCACAGGCTGGCACCATCGCGTTCGATATACAGCTGCGGTGACGGTTTGGTAATCACGCCAAGCAGGGCAGGCTCACCCAGCACGCCCTGGCGGAAATCGCTCTGCACGCTGACGTACAGATCGTGATTACTGACCGCCGCAGTAATCACATCGGAATGCAGCGTGATGCGACCATCCGTATCTGCCAGCGGAAACCAGAGTTCAGCTTTCAGCATCGGCGTATTGGTGCCGTTCTGATCTTTCCAGGTATTCCAGGTCTGGCGGATTTGCGCACGGATGCGGTTACCCTGATCGTCGGCCAGCCACAGGTGCTGATCCAGCCGCTGCTGCAACTGGCTGCGCAGGTCAGCGCCGCGGAAATCTTCCTCATGGGCGATGCGTACACCCAGAGCATAATCAATGCGGTCTAAGGGAAAGTAAGCGTCCATCATCACGCCCTGCTCATTAATAAACAGGTAGTACTCACTGGAGGCTGGTTTATGGGCCAGCGCGCTGAAGCTGGCGGTCAGCATAACAATGCTGAGGACGAAGGAGCGGATAAAAGTATTCATGGCGGCGATTGTCGCTGCCAATGCTGACGGCTTTATGACAAACAGACGTCACAGGTGAAACGCTATGATGCGGGCACAGAATAAATCCGTACCCGTTTCTGATAGCTGTACTGTCTGGCAGTTGTTATGCCCGGCTCCAGTCAAACGCCAGAACGTCGGCGATGCTGCCGGTATTCATAACCATCATCAGCAGACGATCCAGACCCATGGCGACACCGGCACATTCCGGCATGCCATGCTGCAATGCCGCCAACAGATGCTCATCCAGCGGGCGCTGATCTGCCGGGTGGGCGCTGGCTTCAGCCTCGAAGCGGCGGCGCTGTTCGTCAGCATCGGTCAGCTCGTAATAACCATTGGCCAGTTCAGCGCCGTTAAAATACAGCTCAAAGCGGCGGGCAACAGCACGCCCCTGCTGATCATCCATCACCCGCGCCAGTGCCGCCTGAGACGCCGGAAATTCATCAATAAAGACCAGGGTATCGACAGGCAGCGCCGGCTCTACCGCATGGCTCATGATCACATCCAGCCAGCCATCACGGCTGAGCTGCAGATCCTGACCAGCCAGTTCCACGCCCTTCGCGGCAATATCTGACTCGCTGGCGGCGAACACATCAATGCCGGCATAGCGCTCTACAGCATCGGCGTAATGCAGATGTTCCACTACCAGTTGTGGATAACGCGGCGCCAGCATGGCCTGAGCCAGTTCGCTGACTTCCTGCATCAGGCGCTGATCATCCCAGCCAACCCGGTACCATTCCAGCATGGAAAACTCCGGGTTGTGACGCCGTCCGGCTTCGCCGCGGCGGAACACCCGCGCAATCTGATAAATATCGCCGTAGCCTGCGCACAGCAGGCGTTTCATGGCGTATTCCGGCGAGGTATGCAGAAAGCGCTGGTCACTGTGCTGCTCAGTGCTCTGGCCGCCAACCCGCCCAGGTTCGATACGCATAGGTTCGATATTCGGATCGCATACCGCCGCGACGGACAGGTAAGGGGTTTCCACTTCCACAACATCACGCTGACTGAAATACGTGCGGATGGTCTGATACAGGCGCTGGCGGGCCAGCAAAGCTTCACGGCTGGCAGAAGGTTGCCACATGGGATTTCCTGATAGGCAGATGAGCGATTAAAAAAGAGGCATCAAAAAGGGAGCCGCAGCTCCCTTTAACACCATCAGCAGAGCAGCTTATGCGCGGCTGACGTATTCGCCGGTACGGGTATCCACACGCAGCTTGTCACCGATGTTGATAAACAGAGGCACTTTAACCACAGCACCAGTGCTCAGAGTTGCCGGCTTGTTACCACCGTTAGCGGTATCGCCTTTTACACCCGGATCAGTTTCAGTCACTTCCAGCTCAACAAAGTTTGGCGGAGCAACGGTCAGTACGGCACCGTTAAACAGAGTCACCACGTAAACGTCCTGCTCTTTCAGCCATTTGATGGTGTCGCCCAGCGCTTCTTCTGATGCGCCATGCTGTTCAAAAGAACCGTCGGTTGCCATGAAGTGCCAGAATTCACCGTCGGTGTACAGGTACTCCATATCCACTTCAACAACATCGGCGCCTTCCAGAGAGTCACCGGATTTAAAAGTCTTCTCAACCACACGGCCGTTACGCAGGTTACGCAGCTTAACGCGGTTAAACGCCTGGCCTTTACCCGGCTTCACGTACTCATTTTCAATAATGGAGCACGGCTCGTTTTCGAGCATCACCTTAAGACCTGATTTGAATTCGTTGGTAGAATAGTTCGCCATTTCACAGCCCAATCAATTTTTAGGATATTTCAAAAGTTGCCTATCATAACCCGAACTGCGGATTCTGTTGAGAGTGAAGACTGGAGACAGATTCTGGCATCTGCATTCCGTCGCCCCGACGAGCTGCTCAACTGGCTGGGAATCCCCCGTTCAGACGTCGCACTGCAGACTGATAACCAGCCGGATTTCCCTATGCTGGTGCCCCGCCCATACGCCCGCCTGATGGAAGCCAGAGCAGATGATCCGCTGCTGCTGCAGGTACTGCCGTTACAGGAAGAGCGTCAGACGCGGGAAGGTTATATTGCAGATCCGCTGGGAGAACAGGCAGCCAACGCCACACCCGGCATTATCCATAAATATCATGGCCGCCTGCTGCTGCTGGCAGCTTCGGGCTGCGCAGTGAACTGCCGCTACTGCTTCCGCCGGCATTTTCCGTATTCAGAAAACCGCCTGAGCCGTGCCGAGTGGCAACAGGCCCTGGATTATGTGCGTGCCGATCACAATATCAGTGAAATTATCTTAAGCGGCGGCGATCCTCTGTTGCTGCAGGATGAGGACCTGGCGCGCCTGATCAATCAGTGCGAAGCCATTCCCCATGTCCGCCGCCTGCGCATACACAGCCGCCTGCCCGTCGTTATTCCTCAGCGTCTGACGCCGGAACTGACAGATATGCTGTCTGCCAGCCGTCTGCAAGCGTCGATTGTGCTGCATATCAACCATCCACGGGAATTGAGTGAGGAACACAGACAACGTCTGCAAAGCCTGAAAAATTCAGGTATTACACTACTGAATCAGTCAGTTATACTGCGCAAAATCAACAACAATATCAGCGTTCTTTCTGAGTTAAGTGAACGCCTGTTTGAATTCGGCGTGCTGCCCTATTACCTTCACCTTCTTGATCCGGTGAAAGGAGCACACCATTTCGATGTCGACCAACGGGAAGCAGTCGACCTCCATCGTCAGATGCAGGCTCAGTTACCAGGCTACCTTGTGCCTAAATTGGCAAGAGAGATAGCCGGATTGCCCAATAAGGCGCTTATTCATCTCGACAGAGACTGAATTCTTCCCTATAAACCAGTGAAATTGCTCTGTATTCAGTTACAGACGGCACAAAGCCGCTATAATGAATGTCATATCTGGCACTTTTTACTAACAGGCCAGAAGATGAATTACGACTTAATCAGCAGGATTGCATGGACAGCCAAGTAACGCCCATCAAGTTGCAGATACCGGCAACATCGCTTTCACAACTCACGTTCTGTCCAGGGAACGTCGAGGGTATTACGCAATGGGCGAAATCACTGCCCATGGCCAATACCGGTGAATCGGCGCGCCAACTGTATCTGGCGATCCGGGAACTGAATCAGTGGAAAACTGACCCGCTGCTGCGTTTCAAGATGCTTGAAGTGGTACGTCCGTACATATATAGCATCTGCACTCTGCTGAATAAACACTTTCTTAAGTCGTCTATTTCACTCAACGAAAAACAACTCAAGATCGCCAACCTGAGTCAGGCACTGCAGGGCCATCTGGCCACCGGCTACAAAACCGTAGTCGCCCACAGCATTGCCCATATGACCAGCGCCGATAAACCACCCAAGGTGGTGACTCTGGCAGTACACCGGGCGATCTCAGATTCCAACCAGACCATCCTGCGCGCTTTCCAGCTTTACTGTAATGCGCCGGAACACGCGTGGCTGGAAATCAACCAGCTCTACCTGCTGGCCGAAACTCATGGTCTGCTGGATTTTGAAGTCAGCGACCGCCAGACGCGCTTTATGTCAACGTCCTCTATCCGCGACGTTTTCATGCGCGCGCATCTGATGGGCACAGCAAAACCTAATAATCTGCGACAGCAGGATCTGGCTGAACTCTATGAAGCCAGTGAGCTGTGGGCTGCGTTTACCGAACTGACGCCGGCAGATGTTGAATCATCACTGTTTATCATCAACCTGCACCGTGACCGTCCGGGACAATACCGTCAGCATCTGCGTGACGCGCAGAAGCCGCTGTTCCGCGGACTGAATACCGCCAACCTGGTGCAGGCGCTGAAACAGTGGGCCGCCAATCCAAACGGCCAGCACAAGATCACCGTACCCGGTAAGCTCAATGACAACCTGCTGTCCCATGCTATTCAGGCCTGGGGCATCCACTGGCAGCGGTCGTTCCGCCGCGCCAGTTCAGAAGGCGTACTCAAGCTCTGTATCGGCCTGACAGCAACGCATTACTACAGTGCCGGCATGCGGGAATTTGAAGCCGTGGTATCCGGCATCAAGCCGAAAACCGTCGATGGCGATGACAGAATCAGCTCCATCGATACCGGCAGCGGCCAGAGTGATGTCTGGGCGAACGCATTCGATGCCGGCGGTGCCCGTCTGGCTGAAATCGAGAACATCAATCTGGATGCCATCGAGTTCATCAATAAGCACAATCAGTCAAAGAACGACGATACCCCGGTGGAAGCCAAGTATCCGACCCATTCTGCCAACCTGATCAATACCAGCCCGGGTGGCTACTGTGTGCACTGGATCGGCGACCTGCCATCCAGCATTCAGGCGGGTGAACTGCTCGGTATTCAGGAAAACGGCGTTAAGCACTGGTCTATCGGTGTCATCCGCTGGATACGCCACATGCGTGATAAGGGTACTCAACTCGGTATTGAGCTGCTTGCGCCCCGCGCTGAAGTCGGCGCAGCACGCCTTCTGCAAAAAACTGGCAGTAATGGTCCATTTATGCGCGCACTGCTGTTACCTGCGATCAAAGCCATTGCTCAACCGGCGACACTTCTGCTGCCGCGTATGCCTTTCCGTACCGGCAACAAGGTTGAGCTGAGCTTCAACGACCTGCAGGGTCGCCAGCAACTCACCAAACGTCTGGCTTCGACCAGCAGTTTCAGCCAGTTCCAGTTCCGTGCTTCGGGTGGAGCTGCCCAGACAAGTAACAACACGCGCCAGGCTGCCGGCATCGCCGATGACGAATTTGATTCCATCTGGAACAAACTGTAACGCCTGTTTTAACGCCAAAGCAGGCGATTACGCCAAATTTTGTCAGTCGCGGTCATTTTTTTTCACAAATCAGGCTCTATAATCTTACTTTTATTAATTGCCTGAGGTGTGCATGTCTTCCAGTAGGGATACCCTGCATCTGTTACTGCTTACAGAAACTGAAAATGATGCAGAGAAACTGGTCAGCCTCATGCGCAATTCAGGCAGTGCCACCCGCGCCCACCAGATCACATCTCTGACCGACCTCAATGAACAGCTGCAGGATAAAACCTGGGATCTGCTGATCTGCCACAGTCAGGTCGGTGACGTCAGTTACGAAGAGATGCTGAAACTCATCAAGCGTCTTAACAAAGACCTGCCGATGATTCTTCTCAGCGAAGAAGCCGACAGTATGATGGTAGAGAGCGCCATCAAACGCGGCGCCGCTGCCGTGGTGCCTGAGGATGAAAGTAATCTGTTGCTGCTGATGATTCAGCGCGAACTGACCCATCTGCAGACACGCCGCGAATTACGTACCCTTGAAGTGCATGTGCGTGATGCCGAAAAACGCTGCCAGAATCTGCTGGAAAGCTCTAAAGATGCCGTGGCCTATATTCACGATGGCATGCACGTCTACGCCAACCAGGCCTATCTCGATCTGTTTGGATACGAATCCGTAGAAGAGCTGGAAGGCATGCCGATCATGGATATGATCCATGCTTCCGCACAGCAGGGTTTCAAAGCCTTTTTCAAATCCTACCTGAATGACGGCGAAGCTCAGCAGCTGCGCACCACAGGTGTGAACGGCGAAGGCAAATCCTTCCCGATGAACATGGGCTTCACCCCGGCAACCTACTCCGACGAGCGCTGCACCCAGGTAACGATCAGCTCCAACGCCGATAACGCCGAACTGGAAGCTAAGCTGCGGGAGATCAGCAGCCGCGACCTGTTGACCGGCCTGTACAACAAACCGTATTTCCGCGCGTCGCTGGAAGGCGCAGTCGATAAAGCGGTTCTCAAAGGTGCCCGTGGTGCCGTTCTGTACATCAATATCGACAACTTCGGTAAAGTAAAAAGCGATATTGGTATCAGCTACGCTGACACCGTCATCACTGAAATCGGCACCATGCTGCGCGGCATGGTAACTGAGCAGGACGTGCTGGCCCGCGTTGGCGAAGACATCTTTGCCTGCCTGCGCATGAACATTGATGCGGAATCCGCATTACAGTACGCCGAACAGATCCGCGACAAAGTCGAACATCTGCTGATTGATCTGGGTAAACGCACGGTCACCACCACGGTTTCTGTTGGCGTAGCTCTGATCACTGAAAACAGCTCCCGTCCGGACGAAATTCTGCAACAGTCGCATCACGCTTCAGATGATGTGCGTAAGCAACAGGGGCATGAGCGTGGCAACGGTGTTGCCTTGTATCAGCCGAAAGAAACAGAAGACCATAAAGCCGGTGCAGCAAGTCTGGAAAGCATCCTCAAGGATGCCGTCAAAGGCAACAGCTTCCGTCTGATGTTCCAGCCAATGATCAGCCTGAAAGGCGAAGAAACAGAGCATTACGAAGCCCTGCTGCGTCTGAATATGCCGGATGGCGAAGAACTGTCAGCCGGTGATTTTATGAACAGCGCCGACATCAGTGATGAACTGAAACGTAAAATCGACCGTTGGGTTGTGCTGCACACCACCAAACTGCTCGGCGAGCACAGAGCCAAGGGGCACAACACCCGGGTATTTATCAACCTGAGTGGCGCATCCCTGCTGGACGAAGCCCTGCCCGCATGGATCGGCGTAGCCATTAACGCAGCAAAACTGCCTAAAGGCGCGGTGGTGCTGCAGTTTAATGAAGACGACGCTTCGACCATGCTGAAGCAGGCGCAGATCTTCTGCTCCACCCTGCGTGAGAAAGCCATTCCTGCAGCCCTCAGCCGTTTCGGCTGCGCGCTGAATCCAATGCAGACGGTACAGCACCTGGCGGTGGATTATGTGAAGATTGATGGCTCATTTACCAAAGAACTGGGTGCCGGCCAGGGTGCACTGAAAGATCTGCTGAAAGAACTGCACGAAGAAGAGAAGAAAACCATTATTCCGCTGGTCGAAAGCGCCACTTCGGTGGCGGCTCTGTGGCAGCTCGGTGTGGACTTTATTCAGGGCTACTATGTACAGCCGCCACAGGCAGCAATGGCCTTTAACTTCAGTGAAGACGACGAGATCTGAGCCTTCACTCCAACGAAGAGACAGATACAAAAAAGCCCGCAGTTGCGCAATGCTGTTCACTTAAGACTTGAAGTATGGTGAGCAGCCACTGAAAATCCGGATAAGCTCTCTTGTCCGGTTTTTTTGTGGCAATTGGTCATGACA
>PAJK01000014.1 GCA_002706025.1 Oceanospirillaceae bacterium | reverse complement strand
GAGGTTGGCGTGCTCAAGTTATCTAGAAACTGAGGCCAAATCTGGCAGAATGCTCAAGTTATCTAGAAATCTGCTCACCAGGAGCATTACCGCACATATGCAGAATTCACTGTGAAGAAAATGGTGGGCCTGCTCGGACTTGAACCGAGGACCTAACGATTATGAGTCGTGTGCTCTAACCAACTGAGCTACAGGCCCATTTTCTGTGTCTGTGTCGCGCTGGTATTGGCTGCCTGTGTGGCGTTCCATTGCGTTACAGCTCTGAGGCTTGCAAAGGTGTGGCTGAACCTTTGCAGAAGGCGCATTATAAGCAGGTGTTACTCTGAGCGCCACCCCTTTGATTTTCCAATAAAAAAGCCCGCATAAGCGGGCTTTTGGCGTGGCGGTCGACTTAGTCGTCGATAAAGCCACGCAGGTGATCAGAGCGGCTCGGGTGACGCAGTTTGCGCAGCGCCTTGGCTTCGATCTGACGGATACGCTCACGGGTTACGTCGAACTGTTTACCGACTTCTTCCAGTGTGTGGTCGGTATTCATGTCGATACCGAAACGCATGCGCAGTACTTTGGCTTCACGGGCGGTAAGACCAGACAGTACCGAGCGTGTCGCTTCGGTCAGGCCTTCTGTCGTGGCTGTATCGAGTGGAGACTCAGACTGAGTATCTTCGATAAAGTCACCCAGATGCGAATCTTCATCGTCACCGATCGGGGTTTCCATGGAGATTGGCTCTTTGGCGATCTTCAGTACTTTGCGGATTTTATCTTCCGGCATTTCCATGCGCTCAGCCAGTTCTTCCGGTGTTGGNTCACGACCCATTTCCTGCAGCATCTGACGNGAGATACGGTTCAGTTTGTTNATGGTTTCGATCATNTGTACCGGAATACGGATGGTACGCGCCTGGTCAGCGATAGAACGGGTAATCGCCTGACGGATCCACCATGTTGCGTAGGTGGAGAACTTGTAACCACGNCGGTATTCGAACTTGTCTACCGCTTTCATCAGACCGATGTTGCCTTCCTGNATCAGGTCGAGGAACTGCAGGCCACGGTTGGTGTATTTCTTGGCGATGGAAATAACCAGACGCAGGTTAGCCTCTACCATTTCTTTCTTGGCGCGGCGGGCACGTGCTTCACCAATAGAAACGCGGCGGTTTACTTCTTTGATTTCCGGGATGGTCAGGCCAACGCGGTCTTCAACGGCTTTGATCTTCTTCTGNGCACGGAAGATTTCCAGCTTGTAGGTATCCAGTTTNTTGGAATACGGCTTGTTGGCGGAAATCAGTGCTTCGATCCAGTCGTTGTTGACTTCGTTACCCTGGAAGCCNTTGATGAAGTCTTTACGGTCCATGCCACACTTNCGTGTCATCATGACCATGATCTGACGTTCCTGGGTACGGATGTTTTCCAGTGACGCACGGGCTTCATTTACCAGCTGATCAAAATACTTAGGTGTCAGCTTGATTGGTGCAAACAGAGAAGCCAGAGATTCGAGGGCTTCTTCTGTTTTCTTGTTGGCTCGGCCGTGTTTTTCCAGCGCTTTTTCTACGGCATCGTGAGCGTCCNTGATCTCACCGAAACGACGGGAGACTTCAGCCATATCAATGCCGCTGTCTTCGCTGTTGTCGTCGTCATCGCTGTCGTCGTCATCATCGCTGTCGTCGTCGCTGTCGTCATCATCACTGTCGTCTGTGGCAGCATCCGGACCAGACTGTGGACCCGGTTCCGGATCGACATCGGACGGGTCGATAAAGCCGGAGAAGATGTCACCCACACGGTTCGGATCTTCTTCTGCTTCTGCGAATGCGTTCAGTACGACGTTAACGGCGCCTGGATAGTAAGCGAGTGCTGACATCACTTCACGGATGCCTTCTTCGATACGTTTGGCGATAACGATCTCGCCTTCACGGGTNAGCAGTTCCACGGTACCCATTTCGCGCATGTACATACGCACTGGGTCGGTGGTACGGCCTACATCGGATTCTACAGAGGCCAGGGCGGCGGCGGCTTCTTCAGCNGCTGCGTCATCGGCGGCGTCGCTCATAAACAGCGCTTCGCCGTCCGGAGCAACTTCGGATACCGGAATACCGATATCGTTGATCATGCGGATGATGTCTTCCACCTGATCCGGATTGGCGATATCGTCTGGCAGATGGTCGTTGACCTGAGCGTAGGTGAGGTAACCCTGTTCCTTACCTTTGGCGATAAGTTCTTTGAGACGGGATTGGTGCGTGTTCGCTGACATAAAAGCCCTGTGTTCCGATTTCAAAAAGGCGGAAGAAAAGCGCCGAAGTATAACTTTTAACCGACTCTTAGGCCACCATCTGGCGNGCTTGTTCCCACCGGATGTTACCTTTGGTGTCTGGTCAGTTGTTTTTTCTCTTCAGCAAGGTCAGTTCCCGTGAGTCTGTGCCCGGTATGGCGAAGATATGCCCTGATTTACCGGTGCTGGCCGCTTGGCTCTGTGTCACGTTGAGTGCTGTGCTGCTGCAGTCCGCCATGCATATTTGGCGGGACTGGGTAATATAGGGGCATTGGCGCGGATCTCAAGGGGCAATTTGAAAAATCTTTAAAAATGTGGTGGATCGCAACCAATCTGTCGTTTTCAGTAGCTGTTTTGCTGGTAAATNCGTGCCCGTTTCTTGTGGATGCTGTGTAGCTGGCGGCGGATTTCCCGTTGCCGGGTCTTTTCTTCGTCGCTCAGTTTTTCGCCGCGTTTCAGTTTNCCATCAAGTACGTTCAGCTCGGCGCTCAGTTTGCGTGCGCTCATTTGTTTCAGCACGCTGCTGATGTCAGCTGCAGTTGGCCGGATCTGGCTGCGCTGGTTGGAGGCTATCTGCTGCAATTCTGCATGGTACGGCGAGCCAATCCACTGAATCAGCAGGCCGACCGGNTTNCTTTGCGGGGCNCTTTTCAGTTTTTTCAGTACTTCGATCAGCAGNCGCTCATACTCGCTTTCCGGATCTGCATCCGGCAGNTCCAGCTCTTCCGCCAGNGATGGCTTTTTCACCAGACTGTTCAGTGCTTTGTGNACCAGNGGNGCCAGNGTNTCGGCNCTGTGATCGACGTGTGGCAGNTCCGGTTCCTGNGGTTCATCCTGCAGGTAAGCGGGNGGCTGTTCACCCGGGACTTCCGCGGCCGGANCACTGNTTTCGTGGGCTGCTGGCTGAGGNTGGCTTTCCAGNTTTTCCATNGCCACGGAGTCTGTNCCCAGTTCCGCTTTAAGTTGCTGTTTCATCAGGCTGCGCAGCATGCCTTTCGGCAGGCGGTTAATCAGNGGNGCNGCCAGCTGGTCGAAGCGGGCCTTGCCATCCAGGGTGTCAAAATCGACCTGTTCTTTCAGGTGGTCGAACAGAAACTCCGGCAGGTGGTCGGCTTTGTTGAGGCGTTTTTCGAAGGCGTCTTTGCCCTCGTTGCGGATCAGNGTATCCGGGTCTTCGCCATCGGGCAGGAACAGGAAGCGTGCCTGCAGGCCGTCTTCCAGNACGGGNANTACNGTTTCCATGGCGCGNGCAGCGGCGGTGCGCCCGGCCTGGTCGCCATCGAAGCAGAAAATNACTTCCGGCACGATTTTAAACAGGCGGCGCAGGTGGTGNTCACTGGTGGCNGTGCCCANTGTNGCGACGGCGTAGTGAATGCCGAATTCAGCCAGGGCNACCACATCCATATAGCCTTCTACNATGACCATGCGGGTCAGTTTCTGGCGGATTTTACGCGCTTCATACAGGCCATANAGNTCNCGNCCTTTATGGAANATGGGCGTTTCCGGCGAGTTCAGNTACTTGGGTTTTTCATCCCCCAGTACGCGTCCGCCGAAGGCGATATAGCGCCCACGGGCATCGCGAATGGGGAACATAATGCGGTCGCGGAAGCGGTCGTAGGTTCNGTAGNTGTCNGCGCTGTCTTCTTTTTCGATCAGCATGCCGCAGGTAACCAGNTGCTTAATGGTTTCTTTATCGCCGTTCTCTGCGAGAAAGTTCTGCAGGTTGTCCCAGCCGGGNGGNGCGTAACCAATGCCGAAAAATTTTGCCGCTTTGCCGGATAANCCGCGGTTTTTCAGGTAATCCACTGCGCGGGCTTTTTTCTCGTGGGCGCGCAGCATCTGCTCATAGTAGCGTCCGGCTTTCTGCATCAGNTCGAACAGTGGCTGNTGCTGCTGTTCCTGGCGGACTTCAAAGCTGGCCTGTTCGCGCGGGACTTCCATGCCGGNCTGGGTNGCGAGTTTTTCCACGGCNTCGGGAAAACTCAGACCATCAAACTCCATGACAAANTTAAGCGCCGTACCGGACGCGCCNCAGCCAAAGCAGTAGTAGAACTGTTTGTCCGGGCTGACGGTGAAAGAGGGCGACTTTTCGTTATGGAAAGGGCAGCAGGCGGAGTAGTTTTTGCCGGTCTTTTTCAGCTTGACGCGACTGTCCACCACGTCGACTACGTCAACACGGGCAAGAAGGTCATCGATAAAAGATTGTGGAATACGGCCAGCCATAGCGNTTGAGCTTATACTCTCCGGCGATTTGAGGAAATGCCTGCAGCANCGGGAAACCTGTGTGTCAGAAATGCAAAAAGCGCCGCTCACCTGTGATGANCAGCGCTTTTGTCACCCTGTGCAGAATCAGCCCAGTTGAGACTTAACCAGTTGACTGATCTGCGCCATNTCGGCGCGACCTTGCACTTGTGGTTTCAGGATGCCCATGACTTTGCCCATGTCCTGCATTCCTGCAGCACCGGACTGTGCAATCGCATCAGCCACCAGTTTGGCCAACTCTTCTTCGCTCAGGGCTTCTGGCAGGAATTCGCTCAGTACGTCAATTTCGAACTGTTCNGCATCCGCCAGTTCGTCACGACCNGCATCTTTATATTGTGCAATGGAGTCGCGACGCTGTTTGGTCATTTTATCGAGGATTACTAAAGCGCGTGCATCATCAACTTCGATGCGCTCGTCAACTTCAACCTTTTTAAACTCCGCAGTAATCAGGCGCAGAGCACCAAGACGTGGTTTGTCTTTGGCGCGCATGGCATCTTTTACAGCAGCTTTAACGGTTTCGACGATTGTGCTCATAACAACCTCTGGACCACCCGTTNTTAGTACAGACGGGTCATTTTACGCTGTTCGCGCTGTACCTTTTTCAGGTGGCGCTTAACAGCAGCAGCAGCTTTACGCTTACGAACCCAGGTTGGCTTCTCGTAGTGTTCACGACGACGTACTTCAGACAGTACACCGGCTTTTTCACAAGAACGTTTGAAGCGACGCAGTGCTACGTCGAATGGTTCGTTTTCTTTAACTTTTACAGCTGGCATCCAATCACCTACTCATAATTTCAGTCAATTTTTATCAACAGGGGAACCACAGGCCCCAGTCAGAGGGCGGGCATTCTATAGCCTTTAACCGGGAAATGCAAAGAGGGCTGGTACTAAATCGTTGAAATCTTAGTCTGAAGCCCGGTGTTTCGCTGGTATCAGCCTCTTCACGGCAGTATCATTGCGCGCTTTCTCTGATCTACAGCGCAAGCGGGTACTTATTTATGCGGGTTCTGGGCCTGGAAACATCCTGTGATGAAACGGGCATCGCCCTGTACGACAGTGAGCGTGGCTTNCTGGCTCACCGGGTATACTCTCAGATTGCACTGCATGCCGAATACGGCGGTGTGGTGCCTGAGCTGGCGTCCCGCGATCATATCCGTAAAGCCCGCCCGTTGATACAGGAAGTCATGGCGGAAGCCGGCATGAGCCTGCAGGATCTTGATGGTATTGCTTATACCTCGGGGCCGGGGCTGGTCGGTGCGNTGNTGGTCGGTGCCTGTATGGGGCGCAGTCTGGCCTGGGGGCTGAANATCCCTGCGATTGGCGTACACCACATGGAAGGTCATTTACTGGCCCCCATGCTGGAAGATAACCCGCCGCCATTCCCTTTTATTGCGTTATTGGTCTCCGGTGGNCANACCCAGCTGGTACAGGTGGACGGTATTGGCCGTTACTCGCTGCTGGGCGAATCTCTTGATGACGCTGCCGGTGAGGCCTTTGATAAAGCCGCCAANATGATGGGCCTGCCGTATCCCGGTGGTCCGGCNCTGAGCAAGCTGGCTGACAGCGGGGATGCAACTCGCTTTAAATTCCCCCGTCCGATGACCGATCGTCCNGGNCTGGANTTCAGCTTCAGTGGCCTGAAGACCTTTACCCGCACAAAAATCCTCGAATGCGCCGTAGATGGCGTGCTTGCTGATCAGGATAAAGCCGATATTTCTGCCGGATTNCAGGCGGCTGTGGTNGATACNCTGGCGATCAAGTGNAANCGCGCNATGCAGCAGACCGGCATTAACCGCCTGATCATCGCCGGTGGTGTGGGNGCTAACCGCAATCTGCGGGAAAANCTGCGCGTAACGGCGGAATCCTTAAAAGGCGCTGTCTATTATCCCCGNCCGGAACTCTGCACCGACAATGGCGCTATGATTGCCTATGCCGGTACCCAGCGCCTGTTAGCCGGTGAGCAGTCAGATACAGCGGTGTCTGTGGTGCCACGCTGGCCAATGACCTCACTGACCNCGGTGGATGGAGTGTCCCATGGATAAGGTGTTTATTCGCGATCTTAAGGTTGATGCCGTAATCGGCGTGTATGACTGGGAGAAGCAGGTCCGCCAGCCACTGGTGTTTGATCTGGAAATGGCCTGGGACATCCGCATGGCGGCAGCCACCGATGATCTTACTCATGCGCTGAATTATCAGGCGGTCACGGAATTTATTGAACGTTTTGTTCGCGAACAGAACTTTCAGCTGCTCGAATCTCTGATACAAAGGCTGGCTGACGCATTATTGAAGGAGTTCGGCATGCCGTGGATACGTATTCAGGTGGAAAAACCCGCNGTNGTCCCGCAGGCCAGAGTCGTGGGNCTGAGTATTGANCGTGGCGAGCGGCCGCNCGGAGATCGCTGATGGCNCGGGTATTTCTGGGTTTGGGGTCAAANCTGAACGCNGAGCAGAATATTGCTGCGGGNATCGCCCGTCTGGCNNCAGATTANCGACTGNTNAAAGAATCGCCCTGGTACCGTTCNCCGGCACTGGGNTTTGATGGGCCAGACTTTATTAATCTGGTGGTGGAAATCGAATGCGATTGCAGCCTGCTGCAATTACGNGCGCAGCTGAAGCANCTGGAATTTGATTTTGGCCGTCCNGTGGANGCGGTGAANTTTTCCAGCCGNTCGCTGGATATNGATATTCTGTTGTACAACGACTGGAGTGGNGATTTTTCCGGGCTGGTATTGCCNCGTTCGGACATTTACCAATGCGCGTTTGTGTTGCGTCCTCTGCTGGATATTTATCCGCAGGGNNTGGACCCGCAAAGCAAAAAGCCGCTGAGTGATTTCTGGCCGGCGATTAAGCGCCAGCCNCTGGTCGAAGTTAAAGCTGAAGAAAAACCTGCTGTCGCACCGGCGCCNGNTTCGCGTTATTCCGCTGGCTGATATTGGCCNTCGNTTAACACNCTTTCCTTCCAGGCCTGCAGGTGTTGTCCNCGGGCNTCATCCAGTCCGGCGCGNATCTCCGCNCCCTGTAANCCTTTGGCCAACATATCTTTGGCGCTNATTTTTCCTGCTTCTGCAAATGCTGNNCGGCAATAATCTGCCTGNGGGTAAGGTTCTGTTTCGTGGCCGGTCCGTCCTCTGGCATCGGCTTTACAGACCNGCAGAAAATCTTCGAAGCGTTCTTTGCGACGCCAGGCATCGGTTTGATTGAACAGTTTATTTAACGTGGCNCCTTTTAATTNAAAGGCACGGTGNACATGAGTATGAAATTCACAGCTTAACAGCGCCAGTTCCTGATGTTCCTTNGGTGCTTTTAATGTTTTACACAGATTTTTAATCGGCTTCAGNCCACGTTTTTCNTGGGCGATATGGCGTGGTAATTCNTCNGTGGGNGTCAGCGCTTTACCCAGNTCATGNGTCAGTGCAGCCCAGCGCACGGAATTTTTNTCNGTNAGTNNNGCAGCNGCCTGCAGTGACAGCAGGGCATGAATACCACAGTCGATTTCCGGATGGTGTTTTTCTGGTTGTGGAATACCAAACAGCGCATCCAATTGCGGGAACCAGGTTTTTAATGCGCCGCAGTCGCGCAATACCTGAAAATACANTTCAGGCGTTTTTTCTCCGAGTGCNCGCTGGGTTTCAGTCCAGACCCGTTCNGCCACCAGGTAATCCAGTTCACCGTNATTCACCATCTGCTGCATCAGCGNCATGGTTTCCGTGGCAATGGTGAAGCCCAGAGGTGCGTAACGGGCGGCGAAACGCGCGACCCTTAATACNCGCAGAGGGTCNTCAGNAAACGCTGGTGATACGTGGCGCAGAAGCNGTGCATCAAGATCCGCGCGGCCGTTGTAAGGATCGATGATATTNCCGTCGCTGTCCTGCGCCATGGCGTTAATGGTGAGATCGCGGCGCAGCAGATCATCTTCCAGGGTTACATCCGGGCTGAAGCGGCAATCGAAGCCCTGATAGCCTTTGCCGGATTTACGTTCGGTGCGGGCGAGGGCATGTTCTTCATGAGTTTCAGGATGCAGAAATACCGGAAAGTCCGCGCCGACCTGTTCATAGTCAAGGGCGATCATTTCTTCTGGCGTGGCACCAACCACCATCCAGTCACGGTCTTTTACCGGAATGTTTAACAGGGCATCACGTACTGCACCACCGACCAGATAAATCTGCATATTGAATCCGTATAGCTTGCTGCACTTTATGTTCAGGCAATAAAAAAGCCGCTGCACTGCAGCGGCTTTTCAGTGTAACCCGATGTTCCGGGTTCAGAAACAGGAATCAGAAGTAGAAACCGGTTTCCAGAGCGACACCTGCTTCGGATTCAGGATCATCAATATTTGCCATAGCAGCAATATCGATATGAACACCGAATGGCGATAAGCCGAAGCCAACGGACACGATATCTGAGCCGGATGCACTCAGGTTCGTGCGGTAACCGGCACGCAGCTGCAGGGTATCAAAGAGGTCGAATTCAGCCCCCAGGGAAGCAAACTGAGTGGCGCTTTCGTAAGCCACCGGGTCGTTTTCTACCAGGTCGATATCCAACGCTGCTGACACCCATTCACCACTGTAAGCAACACCGGCACGGAATTGTGGATCGAGAGAAACCTTACCACCTTCCAGAATATAAGACGGTTCACCGGTTGGGTTACCATCCTCATCTTTCGGTGTTACCACGGCATCGGCGTAATCAAATTCTCCACCCATGATGTTTTTCGCCACCAGACCGACCATCCAGGTTTTGTCTGCGCCAAAACGCCAGGAGGCACCGATATCCATATTGAAGTGGCTGTATTCCTCTTTGGAATCTTCCAGATCATCCTCGTCCACATCGTCAAAACCATCCACTTCGTCAGCGTAGTGGTAGGTCATAATTTTCTGCAGCTTAGGCGTGATACCAATAGCCACAGCTTCGTCAGCGATCATAAATTCGCGGGAAAATGAAATACCAAGATCAACCACGGCAACGGCAACGAATTCTGCGGTTGAAGTCAGGTCGGCATTACTGGCTTCATCAGTCAGTTCGCCGTCCGAGAAGATCAGCGTACCGTCACCGGCTTCATAGCTGTATTCCCCAAGAGCATCAACAGCGTCCTGCAGATCAGAGCTTTCCTGGGCATCGACGTTATTGTCTGCCGTCGCGGAATCGATTTCGTCGGTTACGCCTTCGGTTGCGTTTACGTAGCCTTGTGCCGCCGGTACATAGCTGTCCAACAGGTTGAGGTCGCGGCTGGCAAAATTAATTCGTGCAGAAACATTGGCAGAGCCCTGCAGGCTGATGGCGGCAGCGAATTTTTTACTTGGGATAGCCAGTGCAGAAGCAACACCAAGGCGCGCAGACAGCGGGCTGCCGGAAATTTTGCCGAGGGAGCCGGTCAGATCAGAAATGGCAGATTGAGTCAGAACCAGATCGCTGTCTACCGTTGTCAGAGCATCTTTCAGATTGCTGTTGGCGGTGGCTATCTGGTTTGCATCACCTGTGCCCAGCGCTGTTTCCAGCTGATCAATGCGGGCAGTCAGTGTATCCAGATTGGCATCCAGACCCTCAGAGACGCCGGCTGCACCTTCAATGGCATCTTCAAATGCCGGGAAAATGTCGTCGCTGATTTTCTCAGCTTCATCAATCAGTTCTTCTTCATCAGCGATATCGACACCGACCTGCGGAAACAGCAGGGCAAAATCATCATCATCCGAGCCCTGTGACAGCAGGGATGGGTTATAGGCTGGTGCATGAGCACGCTGGGCGCTGGCAACACCAGTGTTACCCATTGCCAGACCGCGTGCATCCATCGGCAGGAAAGGTGCCGCATTGGTGGCCTGCACACTCATCGCGGCGATTGCGGTCGCCAGCAGGGAACGTTTTATCATGTTGTTAGTCCTGTATTGTGTCCTGATTTAATCCCGTCCTTTCTTCCGCTGCCTGTCCCGCAAGCGGAATACTGAGAGCATCTCTCTGTGAAAAAAGCTTAGTCACAAAATCCGGACCTTGCCCAATAGTGGTAAGGGCATGTATGCTAATTTTTGTACAAATTTCGTTAATGTCCCGTATCCCGGAAAACCACTATGTTGACTGTCATTAAACTGACATCAGAGTCCATCACCCTGAAGCGCCTGGCACCTTGTGCACAGCTGCGCTGGGTTGTGCGTGCGTTTTCGCGGCCGGGGAGTTATTGAGTTAATTATTCCTGAGGCCGCAGTCGCGGCCTTTTTTGTGCCCCGCTGTCGTCTCTTCTTCCGGACAAAATAAACATGCAGATTATATTGGCGTACCTTGGGGTCGTGGTTATCTGGTCGACGACGCCTATTGCTATTCAGTTCAGTCTTAACGGACTCGATTTTTATACCGGTGTCAGCCTGCGGATGTGGATCAGCGCTGTGCTGTCACTGCCTCTGTTGTGGATTGCACGCCTGCGACTGCCGTTTCATTCTCAGGCACTGAAGAGTTATCTGGCCGGTAGTCTGGGGATCTATGGCGCTATGATGGCAGTGTATTGGGGGGCGCATTTTATTCCTTCCGGTCTGATTTCTGTGATTTACGGGCTTGCTCCCATGCTGTCCGGTGCCATGGCCTGGGTCTGGCTGAAAGAACGCGAATTAACTCCGGCACGTTTTCTTGCCTTGCTGATTGCGCTTTCCGGACTGGCGCTGGTGGTCAGTGGGCGCCTCAGTGTTGATAGCGATGCGTGGCGCGGCGTGCTGGGGACTCTGGTCTCTGTGATCTGCTTCGCTGCCAGCGCCGTGCTGGTGAAAAAAGCCAATGCGGGCTTACATCCTCTGGTGCAGACCAGTGGCACGCTGTGGGTATCTTCCGCCGGGTATGTGCTGACCATGCCATTTTTCGGCGTACATATTCCTGAGATCTGGGATATGACCTCAGCGCTGGGGCTGGGCTATCTGGTTGTCTTCGGTTCGCTGCTGGGCTTTATGCTTTATTTTTATGTGCTGAAATCCCTGCCGACTTCACGGGTGACACTGATCACGCTGATTGCGCCGGTGCTGGCGGTGTTCTGGGGCTTCTGGCTGAAGGACGAACGCCTGTCTGCCGCGTCGCTGGCCGGGGCTGCAGCACTGTTGAGTGGTCTGGCACTTTATCAATGGAATTACTGGCCTGATCGCTGGCTGCGGAGGCTGCTTCGCCGCAATAACCGGGCGGTGCAGGTAAATTCAGCCAGAGGCTAAATATTTTCCGTCTCCTGCCGACACAATGCTTACTGATAGTTTGTTGCGTTGGAGACGGATATGAAATGGCCTCAACTGGCAGCTCTGGCTGCGTCTGCCCTGATCGTGCAGGGTTGTTCCACGGCTTTGTTTGAAGAGCAGAATATCAATGAAGAGCCTGAGGCATTCTTCAAGCCGGTCGAGCAGGAAGTGGACCCGATCGCGCCTATGGTATTGCGCGTCGTGGGTTACGGTGCCATGGAAGAGAGTAAGAGCCGTACCAGTGTGCAGCGTCGCCTGATGGCCATCCGCGCATCCAAAATGGACGCCTACCGGGCCATGGCTGAACGCGTTTACGGTACTTCCATTCAGGGCAGTACCACAGTGAAAGACATGGTGGTGCAGAACGACCGCTTCCGCACCTATGTCGAAACCTATATGCACGGTGCCCGTGTTGTTTCCTCCGATGTTATGCCTGATGGCAGTGTTGAGACTGTTCTGGAAATGGTCATCGACCAGGGCTTCCGTAACTGTCTGCAGACTATGGACAGCCAGCGCTTCAATGTGGATTGCCGGGCGCCATTAAGCGGTGGTGAGCGGGCAAGTCAGTTTGCTGCCAGCCAGCGCCAGCGGGTGCAGAGCGAAGCAGCTATGCCGGAAGGCGGCTTTTACTTTATCGAGTGATCGCCTGAACCGGCTATTTATCCGAAGTGCTGAGAGAGTTGTTGATGGAGCTGCTGAGAGAGCCGCTGCCTGAGCACTCGCGCTGAAAACCGCTGGCAAAACGGCTGATACAAAGAACACCGGAGGACACTGTGTATGCGTTATTTTCTGCTTATCCTGTCGCTGATTATTGTCCGTGCTGAGGCTATTACCGTCGAAGCGACGGGTGAGGCTCCATTAAATGGCGCTATTTCCTACGTGCGTGAACAGGCCCTGGAAGATGCTATGCGCCAGGCCAGTCTGCGTGCCGGAGCGCATGTCAGCAGCACGCAGCTGATGGAGCACGGTGTTGTTTCTCAGGATGATGTCCGTATCCGCTCTCAGGCTCAGCTGAAAAACGTTGAAGTGCTGTGGGAAGATCAGCTGAACGGTATTTATCAGATCGCGATACGCGCGGATGTCACGCCGGAAGCTATGTGTCCGGCCAGTACTCAGCGCTATCGTAAAGCCATTGCAGTTGCCGGTTTCGGCCTGGCTAATCCAATGCAGGCAACACTGGGCAGACTGGAAAATATTGAACAGGATTTGCCGCGTTTGCTGGTGAATACCCTGAATAATCACGGAGCAGTGCATGCACTGGATGCAACCCGTGTCAGTCTGTTTCAGGACCCACGTCGCGCGCCTTCGATGGAAACTCAGCAGCAGCGTCTGACCACTTCCGTGGCGCTGGCAACACAAATGGGTGCTCAATACGTGGTATCGGGAGTGGTACGTGATCTGTCGATGGCGGGCAGTGCGCCAAATAAAACCATTTCCGGTGAGCAGCGTATGAATCCCTGGCTGACGCTGGTGGGTCTGGACAGCAGCTCGCATCAGCGCCAGTTTGTCATGGATGTGTTTGTGCATGATGGGTTAAGCGGCGCCATGCTTTTCCATCGCAGCTATTCCGCTCATGGTGACTGGACCCGGGCTGATACCGAGCGCACCGGTTTTGCTACCCCACAGTTCTGGCAAACGCCTTACGGTGATGAAGTCCGTGAACTGCTGAGTGGTGTGGTGGATGATGTTGATGAAGTGCTGCGTTGTCAGCCGTTTATGGCGCGCATCGTTAAAGCCCGCGGTAACCGGCTGCATATCGAAGCCAGTGCCGGTGCCGGCATTCGCCCCGGGGATAAATTCCAGGTTTACCGTACCGGTACCTTTTACAATCTCGATCTTGAGCCTCGTACTGAGCTGAGCGACATGGCAACGGAAGTGGTGGTGAAACAGGTGCAACCACAGTTTGTGGTTGCAGAAATGCAGCTCAGTGCCGAGCATCTGGCGATCCAGCGTGATGATATGGTTATTGCCTGGTGATATGACAGTGACATTGATAAAAGAAAAGGCCGCTGATGCGCACTGCTGTCCCACAAATTTCTATTCAAGCATTTCGAAAAATGTCAGGTCCCTTGTCCTCATAGAGGGGCCTTACCCCTCTCGCCGGACGGGCTAACTCCCCGCTTCGCGCTTTCTGGCTCGTATTTCCTNGAAAGCTTGATATTTCCTGACCGCGCGACCCATCGGCCATCCCCGGCCGGGGCCACTTGCCCGAGTCCCTTCGGGCAGGTCGGAAATATCTTCACTTTCTGCGGCGAGCCCAGAGGCGCTGTTTAT
>PAJK01000013.1 GCA_002706025.1 Oceanospirillaceae bacterium | reverse complement strand
GCATTACCGCGGTTGTAATGGTTAACCGCGCTGTCAGCGGATTGGGAGAATGCCTCAGCTGCGGATTGGTAATCTCCGGCTTTATAAGCTGCGGAGCCTTTCCACTGTGGATCCTCAAATACGTCTGCGGCGGCTTTGGGGTCATCTTTCATTATTTCTGCTGCCTGCTGATCTTTGGTTTGCCAAAGATCCAGCCACTCAAATGCGTAAGAGTCGTGGGGCCAGAGAAATGGAATCAGAAAAACACTGACTACCACACCGCGGCGGAATAACAGCAAGGCTAACGGCAACAGCAGGAATATCAGCCAATACCCCTGGTCTGCCCAGAGATCAAACCTGTGCTGTTGCTCATGCGGGTCAGCATCGACCTGCGGATTAAGTTCTGCCTGTTGTGAAATCAGACTCTGCCAGTCGCTGTCATCCAGCGTCATGTTACGCCAGGGAATATTCAGGGCAGAAGCCAGCGCTTCCACCGCTCCGGTGTTGAGCCCGGGCATCACAATATTGCCCTGACCGTCTTTCAGAAAACCTGAACCCGGCATGGGGACCGGTGCGCCGGCACTGGTTCCAATGGTGATTACTTTCAGGCTGGCAAGGCCGGTATCCAATACGTCAGAAATACGGCCAATATCTTTGTTCTGGATACCGTCGGTTAACAGCAATAGCTGGACTTTGCCAACGCCGGAATCGCGCGCGAGCGTCTGCGCCAGTTCAATGGCTTTATCCGGGCGGGAGCCGGGCGCCGGCATAATAAATGGCGATACCGACGGCAGCAGGTTTTCAATGGTGTCTGTATCGTCAGTCAGCGGCGCGACGGTGTAGGCATCGGCATCGTATACAATCAGCGCCGTCTGTCCGTCCTGACGGGAGCGGNCAATATCCGTTACTTTCTGGATGGCACGGACATAACGGCTGGGCGACAGATCCTGCGATCCCATGGATAACGACATATCCATCATAATGACCAGCGCGTCCTGATTTTTGGCCACCGGCTGTGGAATCTTTTGCCAGGTCGGACCGGCTAAAGCGATGGCAACAATAAAGGCTGCCAATGCCATCAACAGCGTAATAAAAGGTGATGCCGGTTTCTGGCTGTCGTTGCCGTCAAGAAGATAGGGCAGCAGTAGCGGGTCGATCACCTGTTGCCATTGACCGTTATTTTTTCTGCGCTGGCGGAACAAAAAGACGGCGGCCAACGCCGGAATAATCAGCAGTAACCACAATGGGCGAATAAAATGGAAATTATGCAGCCATTCCATCAGAACTTCTCCGTGGCATTATCAGTGGAACGGGCAGAGTGTTTTTCTGACCAACGGCCGATGATGGTATTTTTTAATCCGCCCAGACTTTGCCACAGCGCCAGCAGCAGGACAGAAATCAGCGCACTCAATAATGGCCAGTGATACAGATTGGTCTGTGGCCGATAAATTTCCGGATCTTTTTCCGTTGGCTCAAGCTCGTCGATTAAGGCATAAATCTGCTGCAGTTCTTCCGGGTTGCGCGCGCGGAAAAATGCACCGCCGGTACTTTGGGCAATGGTACGCAGGGCATTTTCGTCGAGATCCCGGCTAGGGTTCACGGTACGGCTGCCAAAGAAGCTGGAGACTTCCATCTGATCTGCCCCCAGACCAATGGTATAAATTTTTACTTTGTAGGTGGCGGCCAGCTCTGCGGCTTTTAACGGGTCGATTTCACCGGCAGTATTGGCGCCGTCGGTGAGCAGAATGACCACGCGGCTGTCTTCCGGATTATCTTTCAGACGTTTAATGGTTAAGCCCAGCGCATCACCAATGGCGGTACGTTTACCGGCAAGACCAATCTGGGCCTCGTTCATTAAGGTTTGCACTGTGCGGGTATCAAAGGTCAGTGGGGATTGCAGGTAGGCTTCATCACCAAACAATACCAGCCCCAGACGGTCGCCCTGACGGCGGGGAATAAAATCATTCAGCACATGTTTTACTGCATCCAGGCGGTTAACCTGACGGCCATTCAGTTGCATGTCGCCCATCTTCATACTGTCGGATAAATCCACGGCCAGAATCAGATCACGACCGCTGACCGGCATTTCCACCACATCGCCGGCCTGATAGGGGCGCGCCAGGGCTATGACCAGGCTGAGCCATAAGATCACCAGCAGAATCCAGCTCAGGGCGTCACGCTCAGGCGCATCACTGTGTTCGCTGTTCTGTTGCGGCAACAGTGTCGGGACCGGCACTTTCAGGGCGCTGCTCTGGCGCTTCACTGCTGGAATCAGTAAACGCAGCAGCAACGGCAGCGGCAGCAGAGCAAAGGCCCACAGCCAGTGGAACTGAGGCAGGAAATCGGGCAGGACATCAGACATTGGAACGCCTCCAGTGCTTTTCACTCTGTTCAAGCCACTGCGTTACCGCAGCGAACAGCTGGCCGGCATCGCCGTCAAAGCGTCCCTCAGGGACATAGGCGCCGGTGCCGAGCAGGCGTAATTCATCTGTGCTGAAACTGTTGTTGGAGTTGGCGAGAAAAACCGCCCAGTCTTTGCCATACAGGTTAACCGCCTGTGGATAGCGGTGACGGCACCAGATTTTCAGCTGGGTATTAATATCCTGAATCATTTCAGGGCTCAGACGCTTATGTTGCGTCTGCAAATCATTGAGACGGATGGTGATGTGGCGGTAGGGCAGGCTCAACGCCTGCAGGCGTTTACGCCGGCGCAGCAGCAGGAAAGTGGCGGCGATCAACAACAGCATTAATACCAGCAGCAGCCACCAGCCGGGTGCCAGTGGCCAGGCGCCAGGCGCGGCGGGCAGAATAATATCTTCCAGCGGCAACTGCGGGGTGATCGGATTCATCCGCGCCTCCCGCTCGTACGACTGCCGCTCAGGCCAAGACCATTGCGCAGCGCTGTGAGTGGATCCGCCATGTCGGTAGTTAACGCCAGTAACGGCGATTTCAGCCGCAACATGTGGGCGCTAAGGTCATCACGGCGCTGCTGCCAGGCGTCTTCGTATTGCTGACGCAAACGGCGGTCGGCGGCGTTAACCAGATGCTTTTTATCCTGCCAGGCAAACTGATAAACACCGGGTGGCGGCAGGCTGGCTTCCAGCGGATCGGAAACCTGCAGGGCAATCAGATCACTGTGACGGGTCAGGTCGAACAGCTGACGTTCACATTCATCGTCGAATCCGGCGAAATCACTGATGAAATATACCGCACTGCCGGGGCGAACCACGCGCCGCAGATGACGACACATCTGTTGCATGCGGCCCGTGCGGTAAGGTTGCGGTTTTGCTTCTGCCAGAGCATTGATGATCTGCAGTACCTGTTTGCGGCCGGTTTTCGGACGCAGGTCGGTTTCGTCTTCATCGTTGAACAGCAGCGCGCCAACCCGATCGCCGTGATTGCTGGCGGCCCAGGCCAGCAGTGCAGCAAGATCGGCAGCCAGTACACTTTTAAATGCGTGGCGCGTGCCGAAATGCATGCCCGAGCGCAGATCGCAGACGATGATCACCGGCCGTTCGCGTTCTTCTTTAAACACTTTGATATGGGCGTCGCCAGTGCGGGCGGTTACCCGCCAGTCCATGGCACGGATATCGTCGCCCGGCTGATAGGCGCGCACTTCGGCGTAATCGAGACCGCGGCCACGTACGGCAGAAGTATGGCTGCCGGACAGGTCGTTGAGAATTTTGCGCTGGCGATGCAGCGGCAGAAAGCCTGACAGTGCACGCAGACGCACCAGATTGGCGGCATCGATCACGGCACCGGCAGAAAACTGCAGATCGCTGGAACGGGCGGAGCGGCTCATATCAGATTACCGGTACCCGTTGCAGCAGTTCGTTAATCACTTTGTTGACGGTCATGCCGGAAGCTTCGGCTTCAAAGCTCAGCAGCAGACGATGACGCAGCACATCATGGGCGACGGCCTGAACATCTTCCGGACTGACGTAATCCCGTCCTTTCAGCCAGGCGTGGGCGCGGGCACAGCGGTCCAGGGCAATGGTACCCCGTGGGCTGGCGCCGAATTCGATCCAGCTGTCGAGGTCTTTGCCATAGCCTTCGGCACGGCGGGTAGCCATGATCAGCTGCACCAGATACTGCTCAACCGCATCGCTCATGTGCAGGTTCAGTACCTCTTTACGTGCNGCAAACACATCGTCCTGACTGAGTTTGACATCGCTGCCTGTGCTTTGCTGCAGTGCCTCGCCACGGGCCAGACGGAGAATCAGCTGCTCTGCTTCCGCTGCCGGATAATCAATCACCACATGCATCAGNAAGCGGTCAAGCTGAGCTTCCGGCAGTGGGTAGGTNCCTTCCTGTTCGATCGGGTTCTGAGTCGCCATNACCATAAACATCGGCGGCAATGGGCGGGTAACACCACCCACGGTGACCTGACGTTCTGCCATGGCTTCCAGCAGNGCGCTCTGCACCTTGGCCGGAGCACGGTTGATCTCGTCGGCNAGAATCAGGTTATGGAAGATAGGACCGGCCTGAAAATCAAAGGATTCCTGTTGCGGACGGTAGATTTCAGTNCCTGTGATATCGCCGGGCAGCAGGTCGGGTGTGAACTGGACNCGCTTGAAGTCACCTTCGAGACGTTGCGCAAGGGCATTGATGGCTTTGGTTTTCGCCAGACCGGGTGCCCCTTCGACCAGTAAATGGCCGTCACTTAACAGACAGATAAGCAGGCGTTCAACCAGATGCGGCTGGCCGATGATCTGTTCCTGTAAAGACGAATTGAGGCGGGCGAAACCCTCTTGTACTGTCATAGTCCTTTCTTCCAGAGCGTTGATTTAACAGGGATTTTATTGACTGNAAGAGTCAGGTCAATGGCTCAGAGCGGCGNGGCTGAAGAAAGTTCCGGCCACACCGGGACGGATTGTCGCAGTCTGAGCAATGGCCGTCGACCNTTGCCCGGCTTATTNCCGTACTTATTACCNGCTACCGTCACAGATCAATGGCGNNTTGCATTGGGCCGGGCANGATCTGCGTTAATCGCAGCAGCTTACAAAAACGTAACATCCGGGCGTTTAAATTGTCGTAAATGTTCTAAGCTGAAAAAATCACAATAAAATGGAAAAGATTATGCTCACTGAACTGAATTCCCTGATCGCGGAGCGAAATCAGGCAGAACAGGCGGATATTCTTCAGCGTTTCGCACGGATTTATTTCTCCGGTGCCCCTGAAGATGAAATGATGGCCCGGGCACTGGAGGACCTGTACGGTGCCACNNTGTCCTGTTGGCAGTTCATTCAGCAGCGNAAGCCGGGTGAAAGCCGGGTGCGGGTTTTTAANCCGGACTATGAAAACCATGGCTGGCAGTCGATGCATACTGTGGTGGANATCGTCTGTGAGGATGTCCCTTTTCTGGTGGACTCCATCCGTATGCTGCTCAACAGCCATCAGCTGTCGCTGCACGCCATCCATTATTGTGTGATGCACGCAAAGCGTGATCGNAAACATACTCTGATCAGCAAAGATGACTGGAGCCGGGCNGCAAAAGACAGTACGCCGGAAGCCATNATCTATATTGAATTTGATCNTCATTCTGATGCCGCGCTGCTGNCACAGCTGGAAAGTGAATTACTGGACGTTATCGCCGAAGTGCACGCCTGTGTGGCGGATTTTCAGGCCATCTCNGAACGCGCGGAAGAATGNGCGGCGGCNCTGGCCAAACCGGCAGAGAAAGGCCGCAAGGCGGATTACCGNGAAGCGCGCGAGTTTATNCTGTGGCTGCAGGCCAATCACTTTACCTTCCTNGCCTGTGATGAATTCCATATTGAGGAAGACGCAGGTGAGTCTTACGTGGTGCGCGACAGCGATAAAGACCTTGGTCTGTTCCGCCACAATAAGGCCAGCCGCGACCGTCTGAAGCTGACGGATCTGGAAGATGAGGTACGGGATTTTATTACCGATTCCAGTATCGTCAGTTTTATGAAATCCGGCTCGCGCTCGCGGGTACACCGTCCGGCGTATCCGGATTATGTAGTGGTGAAAATCCTCGATAAAGACGGTCGAGTGGTACGCGGTGTGCGTTTCCTCGGTCTGTATACCTCTATGGTGTATATCGAGACACCCAACAATATTCCGTTTGTGCGGGAAAAACTCAACGCCGTGCGCGCGATGGCCGACTTTACCCCGGGCAGTCACAGCGCGAAAGAACTGAACCGTATTCTTGAAGTGTACCCGCGCGATGAGCTGTTTCAGTCGTCAGCCGAAGAGCTGGTGAAAACCGCGGTCAGTATTCTTAATATTCAGGAACGGCGCCAGACCCGTGTCTATCTGCGCAAAGATTCCTACAGCAAATTTATTTCCTGTCTGGTGTACACGCCGCGGGATGTTTACAACACCGAAATGCGGCTCAAAATCGAAGCGGTATTGCGTGAAGAATTTGATACGCTGGATGTTGAATTTAATACCTATTTCTCTGAGTCGGTGCTGGCACGTGCCTATTACCTGTTGCGCCTGAATCCGGACTCTCCGGTTAATTTTGACGAAGAAAAAGTGAAACGCCGCATTTCTCAGGTGGTGCGTTCCTGGCCGGATGATCTGCAGGCGGCGCTCAGTGAGCAGGTGGGCGAAGAACAGGGTAACCATCAGTATCACCTGTATCGCGGAGCATTTCCGGCCGGTTATCGTGAAGCGTTCACCGCGCGCACGGCGGTGGCGGATATTCAGCATATGGAATCACTGCGTGATAAACCGGCAGGCGATCTGGCCATGAGCTTTTACCGCGAGCTGGAGGAAGGTGAGAACGAGCTCAGGTTCAAGCTGTTTAACCGCGATACGATTCTGCCGTTATCCGACGTCATTCCTGTGCTGGAAAATCTTGGTCTGCGGGTGCTCGGTGAGCATCCGTATGAAATTACCTGTTCTGATGGGAAGAAAGTCTGGATTCATAATTTCCTGCTGCGTTACACGCTGTCAGACAGTATTAACATTGCCGAAGTGAAGAATCTGTTTCAGGATTCATTCAGTGCTATCTGGCATGGCATTTCAGAAAACGACGGCTTTAACCGTCTGGTGCTGGGTGGTCAGCTGGGCTGGAAAGATATTGCCATTCTGCGGGCGTTCGCCCGTTATATGAAGCAGATCCGCTTTGGTATTTCCGAAAGCTATATTGCCGAAACCCTGTGCCGCTATATTCATGTCAGTGCCCAGCTGGTCAAACTCTTTCATCTGCGTTTCGACCTGCGTGATGTCAGTGCAGAGCAACGTGCTGAGCAGGTCAGTGAATGCGAAGAATCGCTGATTGCAGCACTGGAAGATGTGGATCAGCTGAATGAAGACCGCACCATCCGCCGTTATATCGAATTAATTAAAGCGACTCTGCGCACCAACTTCTATCAACTGGACGACGAAGGAAAGAGTAAGTCTTACCTGTCGTTTAAAATTAATCCGCATGCGGTGTCCGATATGCCGTTGCCGCGGCCAATGTATGAAATTTTTGTTTATTCGCCACGGGTCGAAGGTGTGCATCTGCGCGGTGGTCCGGTTGCCCGCGGTGGTCTGCGCTGGTCTGACCGTAGCGAAGATTTCCGTACTGAGATTCTCGGTCTGGTGAAAGCCCAGCAGGTTAAAAATGCGGTGATTGTGCCGGTTGGCGCTAAAGGCGGTTTTATCGCCAAGTGCCTGCCGAAAGACGGCGGCCGCGATGCCTTTATGGCAGAAGGGATTGCCAGCTACCAGACGTTTATCAGTGCGCTGTTAGACGTTACCGATAACCTCAGTGAGGGGGCGATTATCCCACCGGAAAACGTCGTCCGTCACGACGGTGATGATCCGTATCTGGTGGTAGCTGCGGATAAAGGCACGGCGACCTTTTCTGATATTGCCAACGAAATTTCGGTTAACCGGGGTTTCTGGATGGGCGATGCGTTTGCTTCCGGTGGCTCCATTGGTTACGACCACAAAAAAATGGGGATTACTGCGCGTGGTGCCTGGGTATCCGTGCAGCGTCATTTCCGTGAGCAGGGTGTTAACGTTCAGGATACGGACTTTTCTGTGGTGGGCATCGGCGATATGGCCGGGGATGTTTTCGGTAACGGTATGCTGTTATCGAAACATATCTGCCTGGTGGCAGCGTTTAACCATATGCATATTTTTGTCGATCCGACGCCGGATTCCGCCAGCAGTTATGAAGAACGCAAGCGGCTGTTCGAGCTGCCACGCTCCAGCTGGGATGACTATAACCGTGAATTAATTTCCAAAGGCGGTGGTATTTTCCTGCGCTCGGCCAAGCGCATCAATATCTCGCCGGAAATGAAAAAATGCTTCGACATCAGCGAAGATCATCTGCAGCCGGCGGAACTGATCAGTGCGATTCTGAAGGCGCCGGTTGATCTGATCTGGAATGGTGGTATCGGTACCTACATTAAAGGTTCTGCGGAACGGCATTCACAGGTGGGTGATAAAGCCAACGACAGCCTGCGGATTAACGGCAGTGAAGTCCGTGCCAAAGTCATTGGCGAGGGCGGTAACCTCGGGGTGACTCAGCTGGGCCGGATCGAGTTCGGCCTCAATGGCGGGGCGTCTTATACCGACTTTATCGATAACGCCGGTGGCGTTGACTGTTCTGACCACGAAGTGAACATCAAAATTATGCTTAACGATGTGCTCGACAGTGGTGACCTGACGCGTAAACAACGCAATCAGATCTTTATGGATCAGACCGATAACGTCGCTGCGCTGGTGCTGAATAATAACTACCGTCAAACCCAGGCCATTGCGTTAGCTTACCGTGACTGTCAGGTGCGGCTGGATGAATACGCACGGCTGATCCGGGAATACGAAGGGCAGGGTAAGCTCAACCGGGCGCTGGAATTCCTGCCGTCAGAAGACACGCTGCTTGAACGTAAAACGGCGGATCTGGGTCTTACCCGACCAGAATTATCAGTGCTGATTTCGTACACCAAAGCTGATCTGAAAGAGCAGCTTAACCGTCCGCAGATTAATGAAAACAGTTACATCGCCAATATTCTGGAAACTGCTTTCCCGCAGGGACTGGTGAAAGATTTCCACGAACCTCTGTATCGCCACCGTCTGCGCGGTGAAATCATTGCCACCCAGCTGGCCAATGATCTGGTTAATTACATGGGTATCACCTTTGTGAACCGCCTGCATGATTCTACCGGCGCGACCATCTGTGATATTGCCGCAGCCTATACCACGGCGCGGGATATCTTCTGTCTTGATCAGCACTGGCAGGCCATCACGGCGCTGGACTATCAGATCACCACTGAGCTACAGGAAGACATGATGGTCGATCTCATGCGCCTGGTGCGTCGCGCTGCACGCTGGTTCCTGCGTAACCGTCGCGCCAATATGGATATCAAGGCCGAGGTCGAGCGCTTCCGTCCGGCGGTGGGCAGTATTGCTGCTAAGCTCGGGCAGATGCTTAAAGGTTCTGCCTATGATCGCTGGCAGGCAACCTACCAGCAGCGTATGGACGCCGGCGTGCCGGAGGAGTTGGCGGCAGTGACCGCCGGTGCTGCCAACCTGTATTCCGCGCTGGGCATTATCGAGGCCGCGGATCTCACCGGGCGACCGATTGATCAGGTAGCGCAGGCTTATTTTGAAATGGGTGAGCACCTGTCACTGAACTGGTTTATGCAGCAGGTCAACGCGCTGGCGTCAGTAACCCATTGGGAAGCGCTTGCGCGGGAAACCATGCGTGATGATCTGGACTGGCAACAGCGTGCGCTGACCGTGGGTATTCTCAATGGTCAGCTGGATGATGAGCCGCTGGAGCAGACCATCGAACGCTGGGAAAGCGAATATGAAAGCCTGATCGGTCGCTGGCAGAGCATGCTCAATGAGTTGAAGGCCACCGACACCGTGGGCTTCCCGATGGTCTCTGTGGCGCTCAGGGAGCTGCTGGATCTGGCCCAGGCCAGTCGGCACACCACTTCAGTGGATGATGAACTGCAGTAGCCGCCAGCCGAACCCCGTCAGGCCGTAAACAGCGACAGGCTGGCGATAGTACGCCAGCCTGTTTGCCGTTATCATCCGCCTTTTATAGCAATGCCGGTGGCGGACGAGAGTTTTGAGCAAAGCCATAGTGGTCGACCTTTCCATTTCTGCAGACGATTATCTGCGCTATTACAGTGGCAGCGTAAAACACGTGGTGGCGACCACCACAGATGGGCGCAATGCCCGTTTCCCGGCTAATGTGTTGCAGAAAGTCGTGGATCACAACGGCATATACGGACGCTTCCGCATCCATTTCTCCGATTCCGGCAAGTTTCTCAGCATTGAGCGGCTGGTTTAGGCTGCAAACAGTCCTGTGCCAAAGGTTTTCTGACCTGCAGCGCGCTTTTTCCTGCCAGCTGCTGCACTTTTTTCCGACCACCCGTCTACAGCAGCTTTGCTGTGACATATAATGCCGCCGGTTTTAAATACAGTTATCTGAGGTGGTTATGGATTGGTACAGCGTAAGTCGGGCATTGATGTTCCGTTTGCAGGGGGAAACTTCCCACGAACTGGGGCTGGATATGCTGGGCGCCGGTGAGCGTCTGGGCCTGCTGAAGTACCTTGCCCCTCAGGTCGCTGGTCTGCCGGTCACCGTGGCGGGAATCGATTTCCCTAATCCGGTTGGTCTGGCTGCCGGACTGGACAAGAACGGCGAATACATAGACGCGTTTGCGCGCCTGGGCTTCGGTTTTATCGAAATCGGCACGGTTACGCCTCGCCCTCAGCCGGGCAACCCGAAACCACGCCTGTTCCGCCTGCCGGAACGCCGCGCCATCATCAATCGCATGGGCTTCAACAACAAAGGTGTTGATTACCTGGTAGAGCGGGTAAAGGCCAGTCGATTTGACGGTGTNCTGGGCATCAATATCGGCAAGAACTTTGATACAGCCGTGGAAGACGCCGCCTCNGACTACCTGAANTGTCTNGATAAGGTCTACGANCACGCGACNTACNTTACCGTGAANATTTCCTCTCCCAACACNCCGGGGCTGCGTAACCTGCAGTTTGGNGACTCCCTGAAGTCTCTGCTCGATCCGATCAAGGAGCGTCAGCAGCAGCTGGCAGCCGANTGGGGCTACAAGCCNGTNTTCGTGAAGATTGCCCCGGATATGGAAGANGAAGACGTTGTGATGGTGGCCGAGACTCTGGTGAACAGTGGCATCGACGGTGTTATCGCNACCAATACCACCTTGTCCCGCGATGGNGTGGAAGGTATCCGCCATGGTGATGAAGCTGGCGGNCTGAGTGGTGCACCACTGGAAGAGATGGCCACTGAAACAGTTTTACACCTGAGCCGCGCACTGGATGGCAAAATNCCGGTGATTGGCGTGGGCGGTATTCTTGATGGCGAAGGCGCTGCGGCGAAAATGCAGGCCGGTGCGGATCTGGTGCAGATCTACAGTGGCTTTATCTACCGTGGNCCNCAATTGATNGCTGAGGCNGTGGATGCCATTGCGGCATTACAGGCCAATGATTGAGATTGACTGAAACTNCAATAAAAAAGCCCCGCTGANAAGCGGGGCTTTGCTTCCTTTGAGGGGAAGCGCTGGATTGGGCTTAANGGCCCGTGAAATCAGACTGCTATTTTATGAATACCAGAAACGCCGGTATAACCATCCCAGTTATCGGCGCGGCCAGAGCGCCAGCCTGCAAGCCAGGCGTCGCGGTATGAGCCCGGTGGGGCGAGATCTTTGGAACGGCGATCAACGCCGGCGCGGTAACCACGTGCAAAAGCTCTTTCCTGCATATCGCGTTTCTGTTTTTTCATAGAAAGCATCCTCGCTGGATTGTTTTTTGGATCAGCACTGCGCTGTGTGAACTGATCATTTAGAGAGTGGTGCGCCCGTCGGGTTCCGGAAAACGACACAGANCGATGACAGGCGCACTATCATTTCTAACAAAGTGAGGCGGTCATTGTTAATTATTTATTACTTCTAAAAGACGCTTTTCTTACAGTCTTTGGCTATTTGACGAAACAGGCTTTATCGACATGCAAAACGAAACCCCGAACGCCGCAATGACTTTTCTGGCAGCCTGCCCAAAAGGCATCGAGCCGCTGTTAGCAGATGAAATCAACGGCTTAGGNGGGATAGTTGAACGGGAAACGCANCTTGGCGTGCACTGGCGTGGTGATATTGTTACCGCCTATCGTTTCTGTTTGTGGTCGCGTCTGGCCTCCCGCTTGCTGTTGCCTTTNCAGGAAAGTCAGGTAGACAGTGTCGATGACGTCTACAGAGTCGCCAATCTGGTGGACTGGCCGATGCTGTTCCCGGTGAAAGCCAGCTTCCGNATCGANTTNCACGGTCGGACCGATTACCTCAATAACACCCAGTTTGGCGCACAAAAGATCAAAGACGCCATCGTCGACCGCTTCCGGGAAGACCTTGGCGGGCGTCCTTCGGTCAGNAAAGATGCGGATATCCGTATCGAAGCTCAGCTNCGNAANGGCAAGCTTTANCTTTATCTGAANCTGTCCGGAGACAGTCTGCACCGTCGTGGTTATCGCCTGCAGCCGGGCAANGCGCCGCTGAAAGAAAACCTCGCNGCNGCCATTCTGATCCGTGCCGGTTGGCCCGAAATGGCCAAAGANGGNAAGCACCTGGTGGACCCTATGTGTGGCTCCGGCACCCTGGTCATGGAAGCNGGNATGATCGCCGCGGATATTGCGCCGGGTCTGAACCGCCAGAANTGGGGCTTTGATGAGTGGCTGGGGCACCGTCGNGATGTCTGGCTGGCGGAAGTGGAAAGCGCCCGTAAGCGTCGTACTGAAGGCCTGAATGCTATGAAGAACCGTCTTTATGGCTTTGATATNGATANNGGCCAGCTCAGTGCAGCGGCNCANAACCTCAGCCGTTCTGCGCTGGCGGGTAANGCGCACTTTGAAAAACGCGACATCGAAAATCTGCGCATNCAGCAGGATACCGTCGCAGATGGTGGTCTGGTGGTGTGTAACCCGCCTTATGGTGAGCGCCTCAGTGAACTGCCGCAGCTGGCGCCGCTGTATCAGAAATTCCACGATGCCACCATGAAACTGCCGGACTGGCGNCTGGCGGTATTNACNGGCAACGTNGATCTGGCAAAAAGCATCCGTCGTCCGCTGGATAANCAGTACAAGTTTATGAANGGCCAGATTCAGACCCGCCTGCTGGTGTTCGGTGCTGCCGATGAGCGTTCAGAACAGCCTCAGGNGAGTATGATCCGTGGTCCGGTAGAGGCTTTTGCCAACCGTCTGAAAAAGAACCTGAAACAGCTGAATAAATGGGCGAANCGCGAGAATGTGCATTGTCTGCGTCTCTACGATGCGGATATTCCCGAATANGCTGTGGCGGTTGACCGTTACGAAGACTGGCTGCACGTGCAGGAATATGTACCNCCGAAATCTGTGGATGAGNCAAAAGCCGAGCGCCGCCTGCTGGATATTCTGGCAGTGTTGCCGGAGATTACTGAGATTCCGTCTGAGCGCATTGTGCTGAAGCGTCGTGAGCGTCAGAGCGGCCGTAAGCAGTATGAAAAGCAGAATACCGAGCAGCATTACTTCAATGTNCGCGAAGGGCAGGTACAGCTGCGCGTTAATCTGAAAGACTACCTGGATACCGGNCTGTTTCTTGATCACCGTCCAACCCGTCTGTTTATTGCAGAGCAGGCTGGCGGCAANCGCTTCCTGAATCTGTTCTGTTACACCGCCACNGCCAGTGTGCACGCCGCCGCTGCCGGNGCATTCTGNACCAGTGTNGATATGTCGCGCACTTATCTGAACTGGGGGCGCGATAACTTCAGCGCTAACGATCTCGATCCNCAGCGNCATGANTTTATCCAGGCNGACTGCCTGCAGTGGCTGGCNGATGCGGCGGAGGAGAACTTACCNGGACGCAGTAAAGGTTATGANCTGATCTTTATGGACCCNCCGACCTTCTCAAATTCCAAACGCATGGAAGGGGTNCTGGANATCCAGCGTGATCATGNNCTGTTGATCCAGCAGGCNATGGCTTGCNTGAATCCGGGTGGTCTGCTGATCTTTTCCACCAATTTACGCCGCTTTGAAATGGATATNGATGCACTAAATGAGTTCACNATTAAGGATGTAAGCTCAAAATCAGTGCCNTTTGACTTCTCCCGTCGGCAGAATATTCATCACTGCTTCCACATCTCCCGTTAANACACCGGTTTTTTGATCGCTTTCAGGGCCCNNTGGCTCTGAAAGTGTGCAANAGTACGGTTAAATATCCCACTGGTGAATTACAAAGNTGACAATCNTGGTATGAAACCTGCTAATCAGCCTCGCGAAAATTAAATNCTGCACTGAAANTGGGATTTTTATCAAGAAGAGCACCTGTATGGGTNGGACTTCCTGGGTGTTTTAAAAAAAGAAAACGAGAGGCTTACAGTGGATACTATTGACGTGAACAGCATTAACAGCGCAGTTGAGACGCTGATGCAAAGCGCCAACACCCTGTTTATTCTGCTTGGCGCCGCGATGGTGCTGGCAATGCATGCGGGTTTTGCATTCCTTGAGGTGGGTACCGTCCGCCATAAAAACCAGGTGAACGCGCTGGTTAAGATCATTACCGATTTTGGTGTTTCGACNCTGGCGTATTTCTTTATCGGTTATCAGATCGCTTACGGCGTTAACTTTTTTGGCAGCGCCTCTGAGCTGGTCGAAAACAACGGTTATGATCTGGTCAAATTCTTCTTCCTGCTGACCTTTGCTGCAGCGATTCCGGCGATTGTCTCCGGTGGTATTGCTGAGCGGGCAAAGTTTTATCCGATTCTGATTGCTTCAGCACTGACCGTAGCGTTTGTGTATCCCTTTTTCGAAGGCATGATCTGGAACGGTAACTATGGCTTCCAGAGCTGGCTGGAAAACAATTTTGGTGCTGGCTTCCATGATTTTGCCGGTTCGGTGGTCGTGCATGGTGTCGGTGGCTGGATCGCGTTCTCTGCNGTCTANCTGCTGGGTTCCCGTAATGGCCGTTACCGCGACGGCCGGGTGGTGGCGTTTGCGCCGTCCAATATTCCGTTTCTGGCACTGGGTTCCTGGGTACTGATCGTTGGCTGGTTCGGNTTTAACGTCATGTCNGCGCAGACGCTGGATGGCATTTCCGGTCTGGTGGCAGTGAACAGTCTGATGGCTATGGTCGGNGGTACGATTGTCGCCATGCTGGTGGGNCGCAACGATCCGGGCTTTATTCATAACGGTCCGCTGGCGGGTCTGGTGGCAGTGTGTGCNGGTTCCGATATTCTGCATCCGGTTGGCGCTCTGGTTGTTGGTGGTGTTGCCGGCGCGCTGTTTGTGTTCGTGTTTACCGCTGCTCAGAATCGNTTTCCGCATTTTGANGATGTGCTGGGTGTATGGCCNTTGCATGGTCTGTGCGGTGCCTGGGGCGGNATCGCGGCNGGCATCTTCGGCACAGAAGCGTTTGGCGGCCTGGGTGGTGTCACCTTTATGGCTCAGCTGGTGGGTACGCTGGCGGGTATTCTGATCGCTGTGGTTGGCGGNTTTATCGTTTATGGTCTGATTAAAGCNGTNTCCGGAATTCGTCTGTCGCAGGAGGATGAATTTAACGGTGCCGATCTGGCGATTCATAAAATCGCNGCAACTAATGAAGATTGAGTTGTGAAGACNGANTNGTGATGNNTNCGTTGTGATGGNTGAGAGTTAAGCGGCCATCATCCACAAAAAAGCGCCTTTAATGGCGCTTTTTTGTTTAATAAATCACCGTTTTTCAGAGCACGGCTTCAAAACATTCCAGCTGCGGNGGNCCCATATAAATGTCGCGGCGNCTGCCGGCNTTGGCGTGNGCTTTGCGGAAGGCTTCGGAATGGGTCCAGTTTTCNAAATCCTGAGCGGATTCCCATACGGCGTGGGAAGAGAACANGGTAAATTCGTCGTTGCTGGCTCCCTGNAACAGGTTAAAGCTTTTGAAGCCGGGTACATCCTGCAGATGGCTGTCACGGTTTTTCCAGATCTCGATAAAATCCTGTTCGCAGCCCGGCTTAATGCGGAAGCGGTTCATAGCGATGTACATAAGCGTGTTCCTTTATTTGCTGATGGATCAGTCCAGAAGATTCAGTATACCGCCGGTGAACGCNTGGGCGAATCAGAGTACGGCACTGATCAGGTTATGACTGTCCATATTGCTTTGCAGTTGCAGCAGAATAAGGGTGGCGGCGGCCAGTAGCAGGCGTTGTGTCAGGCGGCTGCGTTGCTGACGTGCACTCTGTAATGCCGTGATATGGCGCATCCGCGCGGCCTGGCGCAGCAGTGGTGAATATTTGCTGTGGCTTAGGGGAAAGCTGGCGCAGAAGATTATTGCGTCGTCATTTCCCGTGGCCACGTCGCACACCAGCGCGAGGTAAATATTTTCAAAGTTTTGCTGTGGCAGGTTGCGCAGGTGCCTGAGTGCACGGAGTGTTCTGAGATTCCTGCCCGGTTTACCCGCGCGCGTGAACGGCAGGTGACTGGTCAGATTGTGCGGAATAAAGGCTGGGGCAGATTTCATTGGGTTTAAGCTGCGTTGTCTTTTATTTTGTGCGCAGCTTAAACCGGGTGTGTTACATCTCTGTGGCAGCTGTTAAGGCTGCCCATAATCAGTCAGCGGCCAGGTCGTCCAGTGGCAGGTCGGTATCCATATCGTCAGTACGTTTTTCTTTGGGCAGGTTAAAACGCACGGTCAGGGCAAANCCNNCAGGATCNCGNGGCCATTCAATCTGCCCCTGCAGTAANTCNGTCANCAGGTTGTAGGTCTGNTAGAGNCCCAGNCCTTTGCTGCGNGCTTCGGTGCGCTGGGTNGTGTAGAAAGGCATAAAAATGACCTCCCGCTGCTCNTCGTCGATGCCTTTACCGTTGTCCTGATACTGCATTTCAAACTGGTTGTTGCGCTCGCGGAAATCAATACGGATGCACAGTTCACCTTTTTCNACCAGNTGCGGATTNTGGCGGCAGGAGTTNTCGACCANCTGNGTGAGGACGATGCTCAGNGCGTCCGGGTAGGTCTGCCATTCNATCAGATAGCTGTGNACTTCGGCGTTCAGTTTGATCTGNGGATGCAGGGTGTNCATTTCCTGNTTCCAGTTNTCCAGCCATGGNCGCAGCTGCAGTTTTTCCTGNGGGTACTGATTTTCCTCAACGATGGCATTTTTCATCAGCTGGTTGAGTGAATTCAGGCGCTCAATGCCNTCATGNATATGACTCAGGCCNTCTTTCAGGTGGCTGTTAATTTCTTCCTCAGTCCAGTCTTCGTGTTCCTCNTTGAGGAAGGACTCNGCCATGCGGATATTGCCCAGCGGGGTGTTCATTTCGTGGGCGATCCCCATCACCAGCTGGCGCAGCGCCTGGGTTTTTTCTTTCTGCAGATGAATCAGCGCGACTTCAGTATGGTGTTCATCGGTCACGTTCTGACCGGAGCCGATCCAGGCGGCGCGTTCGTTGGTTGCGCGGCGGCGAATGGTCAGTGACACCCACAGGCGCTCAGTTGAACCCGGTGCGTGCATCTGCACAACAAATCCCTGTACGTTGCCCTGATCACGCAGGGTGCGCCACAGTTTGTGCTGTTCGGTGCTGTCCGCCAGCAGGCTGTTGAAGGGCGGATTCTCGTTGGTAAAGCGTGCCTGATCGCTGTAGCCGAGCATTTTGCGCCAGGCTGGATTGCTCTTCATAAAGTAGCCGTCTTCATCCAGCTGGAACTTACCGGTGAGAGAGTTCTGATACAGATCCTCATAATCCCGCAGATACTGAATGGCGTCTTCCTGACTCTTCATCATGGCCTGACGGGCTTCCAGTTGTTCTTTCTGCAGGCGCACGATGCGCTCACCCAGTGCCAGTGACAACAGAATGATTTCCATAAAGGAGCCAAACTGGTAGGCATAGAGTGTCAGGGTATTGGTTGGAATCAGGCCGAGGCTGCGCGCGTTGGCCAGTATCAGGCCGGTAATCAGTGCGGCCCAGGCAATGGTAAAGAAGCGCGCGGACGACTGACCCTGAATCCAGAAGCGGATACCGACCAGCAAGGCTGAAATCAGCAGCAGGGTGGACAGCAGGTTGTTCAGTGGCACCAGCAGCTGATATGGGGTCAGTGGCAACATCACCAGCGACATCAGCGACATGGCAGTGTAAACCCGGAACAGGCGGTGCGCCGGGCGGCTGTATTTCTTCAGGCGCAGGAAGTTCGGCACAAACAGGCTGATAAATACCATATTGATACTGAACATCAGCGGCAGTGCGTAGTGGTTGAGGTTGGCGTAACCTGGCCAGAAAAACTGGAAGGCAGACCCTTCGTAGCTCATATGGAACATCAGGAAGGTCAGGGTGACCGCTGAATAGTAGAGGTAGCTGCGTTCCCGGGTAGAGAAGAAGATAAACAGGTTGTACAGGCCCATGACCAGCATGGTGGCGTAATAGCCGCCGCGGATAATGTTGTTGTTGAGCAGTTCGTGCTCAAGCGTCTGATCATCGACAAAAGCCGCCGGAATCTGCTGCGTACCACTGGTCTGAACACGCATCAGTACGTTGTATTCTCGTCCCGGGGTCATCGGGGTTTTAAAAATAAGATTGGGATGGTCGATATCACGGCCTTCGGCGAAAGGGTACTCATCGCCGCCATGCTTCTGGTGGCATTGTGTGATGTCGGTTTCGCCGGCCGGGCACAGATAGATGTCGACGTAATCCAGCAGGGAGTATCGAATCCAGATCGACCAGTTCAGCACGGAATCGTTGATAACCTTCAGGCGCAGCCAGTAGGCGGAATGAGTGAAGCCGAAGTTAAGCGCTTCACTGGTGCTTTGCTGCCAGGCTTCGCTGCTCAGCGCCAGTGCCTGAGCCGGGGTCATTACGGCGCTGCTGTCTTCATACCAGACAGAGTATTCGCCGAGCTTGAAATCACCGGGCGAATTCAGGGTCATCAGGGGTGGTTCTGCTGCCTGTGCGTTACTGAGCGGAAGGATCAGGCTGAAAATGAAAAGGCTGAGCAGGGCCCGGATGGTGGCCATAGTGTTACTGTCCCGGTATCAAGAAAAATCACTGGTCAAAGCCAGTACAAGAAGTGTAAGCCAGCCAATCAGGCCGGCGACAATCAACGCCCAGTCGAGACCGGACATTTCGGTATTCTGCTGATAAAACTGCAGATGGTGTTCGTTCACCCGGTTGACGCTCTGGTTGACCAGCAGATTGGGCAGCAGGGTGATGAGGTTCACCAGAAAGCCCCATGGATGTTCGGTGATCAGCAGCCAGAATGGAATCAGAGTGAATACGACAAATAATACGAACAGGCGTGTCGGGTCCCAGCGTACGGGTTCGCCCTCCACCCGGGCGCGGGCAGCGATGCGTTTGTACAGATCATGCTGGTAAAACACCGACAGCAGGGTACGCAGCAGTGGCTGAACGCCGGGTTGCTGCTCATTCTGCAGGCGCTGGTTGATTGCGCACCAGTGGCGGTAAGTCCACCAGAAGCCAAACAGGCCGAAGGTGACCAGTGTCAGCTCAATGAACTTTTCGGTGCCTACCTGATAAAAGGCTGCATCGGAGCCCGACGGGCTGTCTGGCGTTGGCTGATCCTGCATGGTCACGTCCCGGGGGATTTGGCATCAGTATATCCGCAGATAATGCCCCTGAAAACCATCCGCTGAAGGCCTCTGGCGGAATATTTATAAGGATAAAACCCGGCGCCGCCCAGGGTGTTTCTTTACTGGCCTTAAGCGCCTCCTTTGAGTAATCTAACCGGTCTTTTGCGGCGGTCTATCAGACAGAAGAATGTATGTTTTTTGAACAGGAACGAGGGCAGTTTTTCCGGCCTCTGACCGGTAAATACCGGGCCCAGGTCATGGAATGTCTGCGTGAGCTATATCAGCGGCTGTACAGCTCCAGCAGTGCCGATTACGGTCAGGCGCTGGCGCGTGACACCATGATAGAAATTTTTCAGGAGGCGCTGGTCCGCTCTCCGGCTCTGGCCAGTAATGATCAGGACGGTGAAGATGAGCCGGCAGCTCAGGATGACAGCGAAGGCCGTTTCCGCAGCAGCCGCGATCAGGCGGTATGGGTGTTGAATCAGCTGCTGGAACACGGCTGGGTAGAAAAGCAGGTCGATGAAGCGACGCTGCAGAGCACTTTTGCCTTTACCCGCTATGGTCGCCTGTTTACTGAGCCTTTTGTTGCGGAAAGCCGCAGCATGGCGCGTACTCGTCATCGTAATACGCGGAATACCCGTAATTCACTGGAATCCTTTCTGGAGCGCGGTGACGTTTATGATCTGCTGGATGCTTATGAATATTCCGAGCGTATCATCAGTGACTTCACCGACGTGATCGCAGAACTGGAAGAGCGTAAGCGCGATCTGGTGCGGGAGATGGAAGATCAGCTGCTGGTGCAGCGTGCCAGTGAAGCCTTCTTCGATTTTATGGAAAACCGCTTCCAGCCGGATCTGTCGGTACGACTGTCGGCGGATAACGTTGAAAAGCACAGAGATCAGATCAGTCGCCTGATTCAGGATATCCGTAAAAAAGATAAAATCTTTAAAGCCAACGCTGAGCGTCGTTTGCGCGAACTGTTGCCGGAACTGGCCGGTGATCAACAGTCTGTGTTGTGGAATATTCTCGACGGCATTGAAATGCGTCTGCGCAATGCTTCAGACATTATGTTGCCGGCACTGCGCAAAGCGCTGCAGAGCTTCACCAAGCGTGCCGACATTATTATCCGTCAGATGAGTTATCTGGCGTCACAGCAGCACAATGATGTTCTGGCGGTGTGCAAGCGTCTGGCGGCGATGCCGGAAAAACAACAGGACGAATTACTGGGTAAAGCGGCTGAGCGTATGGCGGTGCCTGAAATCGCTCTGGTTGATCCGGCGCAGGTGCGGTTGCAGGCGCCACGTCAGCGCCGCGCTATTGAATCCGGACTGGATGATGGTCCAATGGATTTTGATCAGGACGCCCGCCGCGATATTTATATTCAGCAGGTACTTGATCAGGCATTCCTGATTAATCAGCAGTCACTGAAAAATTACATCACCAGTAATCTGCGTGAGGGTAACCGGATTTCGACCCGTGAATTACCGATCGAAACTGCCAAGGATTTTCTTGCCGTTGCCCATGCTATTGGTATTGCGGCGGCGGATGGTCTGTCGAGTGAATTTGAATTCCGCGTTGATTATGACGACCGTGCGGAAGCGCCCGCCGGGGACGCCGGTAAATATTTTCACAAGAAAGACCACTTTACGTTTGAGCTGGTGCAGAAAGAGTCTTCATGATGTTACAGAGCATAGAAAAAGAGTTAGAGAAAGAAGGCCTGAGCCAGCGTGAATTTTCCGAGCTGCTGGTGCGCCTGCTGGATTACGGTGTGGTATGCCGTGATGAAAGTCAGATTGAACAGCAGCTATATGACCGCTACCTGCGCCTGGAAGAACTGGTTGCTGATTATTTAACCCTGCTGGGCATCCGCATTCAGCATGACCGCCGTTTTCAGTTTGTGCGTCTTTATCCACCGGGTGCTCAGGTGCCGGGGATGGTGGATGATGAAACACCACAGCACGGTGCGCAGGCATTCCGTACCCGTCTGAGCCAGAACGAAGTGGCTCTTATTCTGGTGATCCGCGCGCAATACGATAAAGCCCTGCGTGAAGGCATGGTGGATGAGCAGGGGTGTGTCATGGTGTCGCTGGAAGCGCTCAGCATTGCCATGAAAAATCTGCTCAAGCGCACATTGCCGGAAAATCTGACTGAGCGTAAAGCGCTGTTCCGTCGCTTAAAACAGCTGCGTCTGGTACAGATCTCTAACGAAGATAATCTGACCGACGGCGATATGTGGCTGCGCGTGCGGCCAATGATTATGAGCTATGTCAGCGATCAGGTGCTGTCGGAACTGATGGAATCTGAAGAGGAAGCCGGTGCTGCAGTAAGCAGTGGCGATGATGCTGATGCATCTGCCGACGAAGCTTCTGCAGAAAACGCTGCGGATGGTCAGGAAAAAGATGCCGAAGAAGATAGCGACGACTCTGAAGTGTCTGATGAGGCAGACCTGAACGGCGAAGAAGCTGACGCAGAAATTGCTGCACCAGCAGAAACAGAAGACGAAGAAAGTACGCCTGCAGATGAGCTGGCGGACGAAGAGTCTGATGATGCCGTAGCAGAGCAGGATGCTGATACTGAATCAGAAGAACAGGCCGCAGAAACGGCGGTTAAAAACAAACCGGCCAGTCTGTTCGGGGAATAAAGATTATGTTTCTGAAGAAATTTATTTACGTTAACTGGGGCAATATCCCGGCGACAGAATTTGAATTTGGTCCGATCAACCTGCTGTCCGGCGGCAACGGTTCCGGTAAAACCACCGCTGCGGATGCGATTCAGACCATTATGACCGCCGCTCACGATACTCTGTTCCATTACAACCCGGGTCAGGATGAAGCGACTCAGCGTGGACGCGGTAAAAACGTCCGCACGCTGGCGTCTTATGTGCTCGGTTGTGATGATGGCAGTTATGCCCGGCCGGGCGGAGCCGTCGGTTATCTGGCCGCCGTTTTTCATCCGACCCAGGGTGAAAGTGGTGAAGCCTTTACTGCGATTATCGGTGTCAGTGCTTCCATAGATCGTGCTGGCAGCCAGCCGGTTGCCCGCCAGAATGATCTGCAGTTTTATATTATTGGTGAACAACTGACGCTGTCGGATTTTCTTAAAGAGGATAAAGACGGCCAGCGCAATGTGCTTGAGCTTAACAAACTGCCGGCGCATCTTAAAAAACGTATGGACGCTGAACGCGTCGAAAAATACGACACCAAAAAACAATACCTGCGTCGTCTGTACGGCGCCTTGCGTGGCCGTCATGATGCTGTAAGTGAGCGTGAAGCGATGAATGCTGCGCGTACCTTCTCCCGCTTTATGGCGTATAAACCGGTGAAAAGTATCAACGGTTTTGTTGCTAACGAAATTCTTGAGCAGAAAGATCTGGGCGATGCGATCCGCAGTGTATCGGATCTGATGAAAACCATTTATGCAATGGAATCGGATGCAAATGCATTGGCTGAAACCATCAGTATTCTGAACGCCACTAAAGGTGCGTCCGGCCGTTATATCGACCAGTGGATCGACTACAACGTACTGGAATACACCGCGGCCAAAAGCCGCTACGTTAATGATCAGCGTGCTTATCTGACGGCCAAAGAAAAACAGCAGGGCATTCGTGAACGTCTGCATAAAGCAGAAAAAGATCGCGAAGGCGCGCAGGAACGTCGCAAGCAACTGCGTGAGCAGCTGATCAGTATGGAAGCTCAGCGCCGTGGTATCGATGCGTTGCAGGATAAAGACAGCGCAGAAGAAGCCATTGCCTCGGGCAAACTGCAGTTGCAGCAGCTGGCAGTGCCATTACTGGAGCAGGAGCAGATGCTGCAGGCTTCACTGCGCGCCACAGAGCTGGTGCACGGAGCCTTGCAGAAGACCTCGATCGGTCTGGAAATTCCGGGACTGGGGCAGAAAAAAATCGTCGAGATGGCGAAAGAAGTTCTGGCCATTAAAGATCAGGGCGCAGTGGATTTCCGCAAGCTGCTGGGCAAGGACTGGATCGATCTGTCGCCGCTGGAGGCCCACCTTGGTGATGCACAGAATCAGCAGATGCTGGTTAACCAATGGCGCGAACGTTTCCATTCTACAGAGCTGGAAAGCAGTGGTATTTCCCTGCGTGATCAGGTGGCCAAGCAGGTGGATCGCCGCGAGCAGAAACTGCAGCTGGTGCAGGGGCGTATGGCGCAGAAGCAGGCGGATATCGACAGCCTGGAATCCCGTCAGCTGAATTACCCGGGCTTTGTGCGTCAGGCGCTGGAAGCCATCCGCCGTGAATGTCCGCAGGCTGATCCGCGCGTACTGGCTGACTATGTGGAAATCAACGATCCGCAATGGCAGAGCGCCATTGAAGGTTATATCGGTGGTGCCCGTTTCAGCATTATTGTTGAAGGGGATTTCGAAGCCGAAGCGGCACAGATTGTGCGCTCTATTCCTGGTGGCAGCCGTGCCCGGGTTATTCAGGGACAGAAGGCGAAAAAAGACGCCGACAGGATTAAATTGCCATCCAATTCCATCATTCATCTGATGGATTTTGAGCATGCTACCGCCCGTTACTATTTAGAAGCCAGTTACGGCACGGTTGAACAGGTTGAAGATACTCAGGCACTGCGTATGACCCGTCGCGGTGTTACCAAAGATGGTCTGGGTTCCGGTGCTTACTCTATCTACCGTTGTGACCTCGATGACACTGAACTGGTGTTTGGTCTGGGCGCGCGGGAACGTGCGTTAACGGCCAAGCGTGCAGAGCTTAACGCACTGGCGGAACAGGCGAATGAGGCTGCGTTCCAGCTGAAACAGGTTCAGCAGCTGCTGGATGCCATTAATCTGCTGCGCCACGTCAGCTTTGCTGACCAGATGCAGGCCATGCTCGATGTGCAGTACAAAATGCAGCAGGCCGAGCAGGCACTGAATAATGTCGATCTGTCAGACTTCTCGCATCTCGAGCATGAATTTGAAGCACTGAAATCCAAAGCCGATGATCTGGACGCGCAGATTAAAGAACTGGATGGTGAGCTGGGTCGTCTGCAGCAGCAGCTGAACGACAGCGAAAAACAGTGTAAACAACTCAGCGATCTGCAGGAAAAAACCGCAGAAATCGCCGACGAGAAAGAAGAAGCCTTGCGCTTTATTGTTTCTGTGTGGCCGGATTTCGATACCGAAGGGCGTCTGGCAGCGGCAGATAAAGAGGCTGAGGAAAGTCCGGTTGATGCCATTGAGAATCACCGTAAAACCATCAGTCAGGAGCTGAACTCCACGGCTTATGAAATTGAGCGCAATATCGCCGAGCATAATCTTAATTGCCAGACGATGGATGCGATTGTTTATACGCCGGATTATCGCCAGGAGCACAGTGTTGCTTTCTTTAAAACCGTGTGTGGTCTGGAACGCGAAATTGAGCGTGTGTATAACCGCCTGAAAAACAATATTCTGGTGGAAAAACAGGACAAGCTGGTCAGCCTGCGTGAAAGCTTCAATAACGCGTTTGTTACCAACCTCTGTCACTCCATTTATCAGGCCATTAACGATGGTAAACGCATTCTTGAAGATCTGAATAAAGAGCTGGCGCACCATCAGTTCGGTGCCGACCGGGAAACCTATTGGTTTGATTGGGAGTGGGTGCCGGAATACAAAGAATACTGGCAGTTCTTTGATGAGCTGATTAAAAATCCAAGTATTGGTGATGGTGCGACCCTGTTTGATGCGGATATGTCGAAAAGTGCCGAACGGGTACGCGACAGTCTGATGAAGATGCTGCTTGATGAGGACGAGCAGAAAGCCATGCGTGAGCTGGAACGTATTTCCGATTACCGTAATTACCGTTCCTATGAGATTTACAAGCAGCCGGCCAACAAAGATCCGATTGCCCTGAGTCAGTACGGTACCGGTTCCGGTGGTCAGCTGGAAACACCGGCTTACATTATTCGTTCGGCGGCCATTACTTCGGCCTTCCGCTTCAATGAGGGCGATACCCATCTGCGCGTTGTGCTGGTGGATGAGGCCTTCTCGAAAATGGATGAAACCCGTTCGAAAGAGGTGATTAATTACCTCACCGAAAGCCTTGGCCTGCAGTTGCTGTTTATTATGCCGACCAGTAAATCCGGTCCGTTTATGGATCTGATTTCCAANCAGTTTGTGTTCTCCAAAGTGCCGTTAAGCGGCGGACAGAANAAAGGCGAACTGCAGACCCGGGTACTGGTCGACCGGCAGCAATGNAATCAGGAGAAGGTTAAAGAACTGTGGGCGAACCACAGGCGCACAATCCGCCATCAGGCAGCGCTGGACTTTATGGAGGAGTTTGCCTGATGACCGCCACNGGTTTCCGTTACGGTGAACACGACACCTCGTATCTGGCGGCCGGTGGTATGGATGGTCTGCGTCATCTGGCGGAAGAGTTTTACCGGCAGATGAACAGCCTGCCGCAGGCAGCGGCNGTTCGCGCTATGTATCCGCAGGATGTGANNGAATCAACGGAACGGCTGGCCTGCTTTTTAAGCGGCTGGCTGGGCGGGCCNAAACTGTANCGGGAAAAATACGGNGAAATNGTTATTCCGGCATTTCACCGGCAGTGGCAGATTGACGCCAGNGCAAAGGATGCCTGGCTGGATTGTATGCGCGAGGCTGTGNCTTTACAGCCTTACGCCGATGACTTCAAAGTTTATCTGATGGAGCAGCTCAGTGTCCCTGCAGAACGTTGTCAGAATATTCGCTAGCGTTACTTTNATTGCGTTGCTGTNNCCGGCAATGGCNCAGGCGCAGATNTATCGCTGGGTTGACGATAAAGGTCAGGTGCACTTTTCCGATAAGCCGGTCGATAAAGCCAAAGCCGAAGTCGTTAATATCGAAACTTCANCATCGTCCTGGCAGCCTCTGGATATTGAGGTGATCCGTCAGGGAAACTTTGCAGCGGANGCTGCGCAGCTCGNCACCGCGCGCNTTCAGCGCGATGTGAATAATGTTTACCGTTTTTATGATCAGGTGATGTATTTCGATTTTTACCGCAAAGTGCCGGTAAAAATTCATCTGTTGGCGGATCAGGATCAATATATGCGCTTTGTCCGCGACGTCATGAAAANNGATGGCAGNATGAGCAAAGGCGTGTTTATTCCGGCNCTCAATGAGATTGCGGTATTTATTCACCCGCCGGAGCTGGGNGGTATCGAAAGTACTTATGCAACCATTCGCCATGAAGCCAGCCATGCNATTCTGTTTTCGTTAGCCAGNCTGATGCCGGTGTGGCTGAATGAAGGNATGGCAGAGCAGATGGAGACGCTGACCGATGANGGCGGCCAGCTNCAGATTGCNATGCATGCGGAGAATAAAGCCGTGTGNCAGCATTATCAGACGCAGTTACCGGATGCACTGGAATATACCCGTATCCGNGGTGATNTCTGGCANCAGACAAACCGTCAAACCGGTATGAATCAGGCGATGGCAGGGCAGATGGTGTATCAGTTGTTAGCGAAAAATTATGGTCGCAGTCTGATTACCCGCTTGCTGCAGGATTATCATCGTGGCGTTAACCGACGGGTNTATTATCTGCTCGACGAGCATTATATNGGTGGTAAGGAAGCGTTCAGAATTCATTGGCAGCAGTGGCTGAATTCAGGAATGAATCAGCCGGCTGCCATTCGCTTCTGAGTTNTATCAGCGGCGGGTAATGTTGTGATCCAGTGCGTAACGGATCATGGCGGCTGAATTGCTGACGCCCAGTTTCTGTTTGATTTTCAGACGGTGAGCTTCCACCGTNCGCACAGAAATATCCAGTTCNCGGGCGATTTCTTTGTTGCCCATNCCTTCTGCCAGCAGTGCCAGTACATCTTCTTCGCGTGGGCTCAGGACATCTTCAGANCTGCTTACTGAGCGGCTGGTGCCGTTCAGGTCGCTGAACAGTGTCTTGGCAACGCTGGAAGAGAAATAAGTACCGCCCTGACAAACCGTCTGTACGGCCAGCAGCAGTTCTTCTGGTGCAGCATCTTTCAGTACGTAGCCTGCAGCGCCNGACTGAACCACTTTCATAATGTATTCGCGGTCGTCGTGCATGGTGATGATCAGCAGNCGGATATCCGGATACTGTTCCTGAAACGCTTTGCAGGCTTCGATGCCGTTCATNACCGGCATGGAAATATCCAGCAGAACAACGTTTGGCTGGAGTTCTCCGGCGGCTTTGAGCGCTTCTTCTCCATTGTTTACGTCCGCTACTACGGTGAATCCTTCACTTTCCAGACTGGCTTTCAGTCCTTCACGTACCATGGGGTGATCGTCGGCGATGATGAGCTTTATTGAATTATTCATGTTGTTTTGGTCTCCCGGGGAGTCGTATCCGGATTAAGTAAAAATTCTGCTTTGATCAGCGTGCCCTGGCGACGGCGGCTGCTTACTGTGAAGCGTCCTCCGATCAGTTCCACCCGTTCACGCATGTTCATAAGGCCAATGCCATTGGCGTCTTCCTCTGGCTCGAAACCGCAGCCATTGTCTTCCATCTCGACGGTCACGCTGACCGGGCTGTGACTGATCCGCAGCATGACCTGTGTAGCCTGGGCATGTTTACGGACATTGGTCGTCGCTTCCTGCACTAAACGGTACAGGGTCATCTCAATCGCATCCGGTAATCTTGCCTCGGGCAGGCGGATGCGACGTTTAACAGAGATCTCGCTACTGACTGCAAGATCATCCATCAGGCTGTGTAATGCTGGCTCCAGACCGATATCATCGAGTACGACCGGACGCATATTATGCGATAGCTGGCGTACTTCCTGTATAGAACGATCGAGCATGTCTGTGGCCTTTGCCAGGTGTTCTTTAGCAGTATTTTCGGGCCATTGCTTGCTGACAAGATTTAACCTTAGTTTGGCCGATACCAGCATCTGATTTATACCATCATGCAACTCACGCGCAACGTTTCTGCGCTGAATAACCTGAAACGAGACGGAACGTTGCGCCAGGTCTTTGAGCCGATTGTCGGCCAGTTGAGTTACGTGCAGATTAATTAACACCACAACGATAATGATCAGTATCAGACTGACAATCAGCAGCAGCGAGGCAGTTACAAACGTCTGTTTGATGTTGGTGTCGATTTTATCGCGCATCACCTGAGTCTGAGTGCCGATATCATCAACATACAGACCGGTGCCTATGATCCAGTTCAGTTTCGGAATCACGACGACATAAGACAGCTTGTGTTGTTGCCCGGACATCGAGGGTTTCATCCAAGTGTAGCGCACAAAGCCACCACCGGCATTGGCCTGATCGAGCAGACGCTGGATGACCAGAATGCCGTCCGCGTCGCGGAAGTTCATCAGGTCCTGGCCGATCAGCTCGGGCTGGGCGGGGTGGACAATATTGATGCCTTGCTGGTCATAAATGAAAAAATAACCATCTTCACCATAGGTGAGGTTAGTGATAATCCGTTTTATTTCATACTCGGCGCGGGACTGCGCCAGACCGAAATCCATTTCTTCCAGAATCGGGGTAATAGAGGTCATGGCGAGGCTGACGTAATCGGTCAGAGCCTGACGTTTCTGCGCCATGATGCTTTCTTCCAGCATAGTAATCTGCTGGTGAGCAAGTTGCTGCGCCTGACGCTGAGTGATCCAGGTGATGGTCAGGGTCAGGGCTACGAGCGGTAAAATCGTCAGCAGCAGAATTTTTGTTTTAAGAGTCAGGTTCATGCCTGAGTGCCTGCTTTTTCTGTCGAAATTCACTGGTTATTAAAATAAATAAGCCACGGCACATGGCCGTGGCATATTAAAAGATTGCTCGGGGCAGGGCAGTGTTACTGCTTAGCCGACCAACCCGTACCATTCCGGGAACAGCAGGATGGAAATCACAACGCCCACCTGCATCAGAATGAAAGGTATCACACCGCGATAAATATCCGTCGTTTTAATGCCCGCCGGTGCTACACCTTTAAGGTAGAACAGGCTGAATCCGAATGGTGGCGTCAGGAATGACGTCTGCAGATTCATCGCAATAAGAATGGCGAACCACAGGGGTGCAATGCCCAGGGCATCTGCCACTGGTGCCAGAATCGGCACAATGATAAAGCTGATTTCGACAAAGTCGATAAAAAAGCCAAGAATCATAATGGCAACCATCGACAGAATCAGGAAGCCCATCTGGCCGCCCGGCATGTCGGACAGAATTTCTTCAACGATGTAATCACCGCCGGTGTAGCTGAATGCCATAGAGAACGCGGTCGCACCCAGCAGGATGGCAAATACCATTGCTGTTACTTTGACCGTTTCCTGAGCGGATTCGAACATCATTTTCCAGCTGAACTGGCGGTAAGCTACGGCCAGTACCAGAGCGCCCACACCACCGAGAGCCGAAGATTCTGTCGGTGTGGCAACGCCGGCGAAGATAGACCCAAGTACGATCAGAATCAGCGCCAGTGGCGGAATAATAGCTTTGAGCGCACGGACATACATCTGATGTCTGTGCTGTACATCATCATCCATCGGCATGGCTGGAGCGGCTTCGGGTTTCAGCCAGGCATAAACGAGGATATAGACGATGTAGATGCCGATCAGAACAAAACCAGGGCCAACCGCTGCCTGAAACAGGTCGCCTACCGGGATGCCCAGTACGTCACCGAGAATAATCAGGATGATGGACGGCGGAATAATCTGCCCCAGTGTACCGGACGCACAGATAGTGCCGCAGGCCAGTGACTTGTCATACTTGTATTTCAGCATAACCGGCAGGGAGATAAGGCCCATAGCCACAACCGAAGCACCAACAACACCGGTGGAGGCAGCAAGTAAAGCACCTACCAGAACGGTAGAGATGGCCAGGCCACCGCGCACGCCGCCGAACAGTTTGCCCATGGCTTCCAGCAGCTGCTCTGCCAGACGGGTTTTCTGCAGCACGATACCCATGAAAATGAACAGGGGAACGGCCATCAGGGTTACGTTTTCCATGATGCTCTGAATGCGGAAAGGCATAAAGGCAAACATGTCAGGGCCTTCAGCGATAATGCCGAAAATCAGTGCGACACCACCAAAAGTAAATGCCACCGGGAAGCCGAAAATCAGCATCACCAGGGCAACAAAAAACATCACAATACCAATCATAACAGTCCCCGGTCAGCATGGGTTTCGTGCTTATCTTTGAGCGCGATGATGGCGTTTAAAATCATGGCTACACCAGAAACAGCAGTGGCGAAAAATGCAAATGGAATAACCGCTTTAATAATCCAGCGGTTGGATAAACCACCCGGGTCACCTGAGGTTTCGCCCAGAGCAAATGATTCATGGGCAAAATCAATACCATACCAGCCGACCAGCAGGCAGAACGGCAGCAGGAATATCAGGCCGCCAACAATATCAATAATCGATTTACGTCTGACCGACAGGCCCTCGTAAACCAGGTCAACACGCACGTGACCGCCGGTACGCAGCGTGTAAGGTACACCCAGCAGAAACATAGCGGCATACAGATGCCATTCCATTTCCTGCATGGCAATCGACACGTCATTGAATACATAGCGCATCAACACGTCGATAAATACGTTAGCCAACATCAATAAAAAGATGAGGGCGGAAACATTGCCGAGAAAATCGGAAAAGCGGTCAATCAGTTTTTCCGCTTTAAGCAACATAGTCTTCTCCAGATTAAAAAAACGGCGCACTCAGACAGAGTGCGCCGGATACTGCTTCAAATTATTTCGAAATAGAAATACTGTTCAGGTAAGCCTTGTCTGAAATGTCGGTCCAGTGACGGACTTTTTTCAGGTAGCTGGCCTGGGATTCCAGGATTTCTTTAGCCAGTGGGTCTTCTTTGGCTTTTTCAGCCAGCAGCTCGTCATTGGCTTTACGCAGCGCAGTCATCACATCTTCAGGGAAGGTGCGGATTTTTACGTCAGGGTACTCAGTATCCAGAACGGCCAGGTTTTCAGACGATTCGTGGTAAGACTGGATGTACATGTCGTAAGCAGCGGTACGCATCGCGACGCGCAGGATTTCCTGCAGGTCTTCCGGCAGACGGTCCCAGCTGCGCTTGTTGATCATGAACTGCAGTTCAGTAGCAGGCTCATGCCAGCCGGTGTAGTAGAAAGGTGCGATTTTGTGGAAGCCCATGCGCAGGTCGAGAGACGGACCAACCCATTCCAGTGCGTCGATGGTACGACGTTCCAGAGCGGTGTAAAGCTCACCTGGTGGAATGTTGGTTGGGCTGGCACCCAGTTTGGCCAGAACTTCACCGGCGAAGCCAGGGATACGCATTTTCAGGCCTTTCAGATCTTCAAGGCTGTTGATTTCTTTCTGGAACCAACCACCCATCTGGTTGCTGGTGTTACCGCCAGGGAAGCTCAGCAGGTTGAACTGGCCGTAGACTTTTTCCATCAGCTGCATGCCGCCGCCGTGGTAGAACCAGGCGTATTGCTCAGGTGCAGTCATACCGAAAGGCATGGTGGTGAAGTACAGGGTGTTAGGTACTTTACCTTTCCAGTAGTAAGACGCGGAGTGACCCATATCGTATTGGCCGGCACGGACCATGTCGAATACGCCGAACGGGGATTTGTGTTTGTTGGCAGAGTCGATGGTGATCTTCAGACGGCCATTCGACATTTTTTCAGCCATGGCCGCCATGTTGCGCGGAGCATCACCAAAAATTGGGAAGTTGGTCTGCCATGTTTCAGCCATTTTCAGGCGATAAACCTTGTCATCGGCATTCGCGGCACCAGAGGTACCGAGCAGGGTGAGGCCACAGGCTGCGGCGATCACCACTTTCTTTAAGTGGTTCAGGCGGATCATAGTTTTTATCCTTTTTTGATTATTGCTTAGCACTTACACAGCTAACCGGCCGTGCGGGACCGGATACTGACCATGTCAAAGGTAGCTGGCTATCCGGGGGACTGCGCACTACTCGGTAGTATTAGGTAAAGATACGTAGGTAGTAAACCCCCGAGGCTGTTCTGAGTCCTTGGCTCTGGAACAGACCATGCCAGCATTCATGCAGTATAGCGGGCAAAATGTCGCACTGTCCGGGCAAATTCTGCCGCTGCCACAAGGTGGCTGAATCCTTATAAGACTTTGGTTTATAACTGCGCATTTTATCGACTTTTTTGACGATCTGGTTGTCTCTGCGACGCAATCACACAGTACTTAAGAGCGTGCCAATGTATCGGCTGATTGCTCTCAGAGGCTTCTTCGGAGGGTGATGTGAAGGTTTTGCGGGGGCTTGTGAAGCGCGTTGTGAAGAGTTCAGCGAAGCGTTGAAGGTTCTGATTCGACCGTTCTGCAGATGTCAGTGAACGCGTGTGTCGAGGAATTTCAAACGCCTCTGACGGACTGGATAAGGCTTTTATAAGGTGGATACTTCGGACTGAACAGGAAGGCGGGGGCGTCAGTAGTTGACAAACCAGTAGCGTTCCCAGGTCATCATGACCTTTTCCGGGTATTTGGTACGGCCGAGACTGCCGTTATAGCGTGCCAGTGCGCGTATCCAGTCGCCCTTTTCGCGGTCCAGGTAGTGTTTGAGGATGGTGCAGCCGTAGCGCAGGTTGGTTTCGGCGTGCATAAGATTATCGTCGTCACGGCCGATTTCATTTTTCCAGAACGGCATGATCTGCATATAGCCACGGGCACCGACGCGGGAAATGGCAAAGCGGTCGAAGGCGCTTTCAACCTGTATCACCGACAGTACCAGTTCCGGTGATAATCCCGCCCGGGTTGCCTCTCTGTGTACCAGGGTCAGGAATGCCATACGCTTTTTCGCGTCCGGCATATGGCGTTCCATGCGGGCGGACATATCCACCAGCCAGACCTGGGCATCGTATTTGTCGGTGAAGGAATCCGTGCTGTTAACCGCCGCTTTCAGTTCAGCGAGCAGTCCGGGGTCCGGCTCAGCACTGACGGCCGCATCAGCCAGTGCATGCGGGCTGATGACTGGCAGCAGTAAAAGCAGGCACAGAGCCGGCATCAACCGGGCTCTGTGCCAGAGGGTGGAAAGTGAACGGGGCAGTGCCCGTATCAGCATTTCACCTGTTCTTTCAGGAAGCTGACGATGTCGTCCAGTGGAATATCTTTCTTCTCACCGTCACGACGCGCTGCGTACTCGATATTGCCGGCTTCCAGGCCGCGGTCGCTGATAACGATCCGGTGTGGCAGTCCCATCAGTTCCATATCGGCGAACTTAACGCCCGGGCTGGTTTTCTTGTCGCGGTCGTCGAGGTAAACCTCCAGACCCGCAGCTTCCAGTTCGGCGTAGAGTTTTTCAGTGGCCTGTTGCACGGCTTCAGAGCGATGCAGGTTCATCGGTACGATACCCACGTGGAATGGTGCGATAGCGTCCGGCCAGATGATGCCGTTTTCGTCGTGGTTCTGTTCAATGGCAGAAGCGACGACGCGGCTGACCCCAATGCCATAGCAACCCATTACCATGGTGCGGTCTTTGCCGTTTTCATCCAGCACGCTGGCTTTCATCGCTGCTGAGTATTTGGTACCCAGCTGGAAGATATGGCCAACTTCGATACCGCGTTTGATTTCCAGCGTGCCTTTGCCGCATGGGCTTGGGTCGCCGGCCATTACGTTACGCAGATCAGCAAATTCCGGCAGCGGCAGATCGCGCTCCCAGTTGATGCCGAAGTAGTGTTTACCGTCGATGTTGGCGCCGGCACCGAAATCAGAACTGATGGCCAGTGCGTGGTCAGCGATAATACGCATGTTGAGGCCTACCGGACCGATGGAACCAGGGCCTGCGCCAACGATCGGGCGCATTTCGTCTTCGGTGGCAAATTCGAACGGCGAGGCAACGCCGTCGATTTTTTCGGCTTTGATTTCGTTCAGTTCATGATCTCCGCGCACCAGCAGGGCGATCAGATCGTATTTGCCGTCTTCGTCTTTTTCACCGCGCACGATCAGGGTCTTGACGGTTTTTTCGATGGCAATGCCATGCTGCTCAACCAGAGCGGCAATGGTTTTGGCGTCCGGGGTGTCGACGACGTGCATGTCCTGGGTTGGCGCGGCACGCTCGCCCTGCGGAGCAACGGCTTCAGCCAGTTCAACGTTGGCGGCGTAGTCACTGTCGGTTGAGAAGGCGATATCGTCTTCACCGGAGGCCGCCAGAACGTGGAATTCATGGGACTTAGCACCACCAATGGAACCGGTATCTGCCAGTACCGGGCGGAAATCCAGACCCAGACGGTTAAAGATACGGTTGTAGGCGGCGTGCATTACCTGATAGGTCTCTTCCAGGCTGGCTTCGTCGGCGTGGAAGGAATAAGCATCTTTCATAATGAATTCACGGGCACGCATCACACCGAAACGTGGACGGGTTTCGTCACGGAATTTGGTCTGAATCTGATACAGGTTCAGCGGCAGCTGTTTGTAGCTGCTGATGTTGTTGCGTGCCAGATCTGTGATGACTTCTTCATGGGTTGGGCCGATGCAGAAATCACGGTTGTGGCGGTCTTTAACGCGCAGCAGCTCGCCGCCGTACTGGAACCAGCGACCGGTTTCTTCCCACAGTTCAGCAGGCTGTACCGCTGGCATCAGCACTTCCTGAGCACCGGCGCGGTTCATTTCTTCACGCACGATGGCTTCTACCTTACGCAGGGTGCGCAGACCCAGTGGCATCCAGGTGTACAGACCTGCGGCCAGTTTGCGGATCATGCCGGCACGCAGCATCAGCTGATGACTGACGACCACCGCATCAGCCGGGGTTTCTTTTTCGGTTGCTAGTAAAAATTGAGAAGCGCGCATAAGGCGTAACAGTTCCGGAAGTTTTGAGTGTGAATAGACTGGACGGATTCTATAACTTGCGCGGGGGATGAGCAATTTGCGCATGCCCTGAACGACGTCTTTCTGCCAAACTCCGGGGCAACACAAAGTTCGTGTCACGGGCTTACTGATGCAGGTATCTGTGAGATACTGCCTGCATTTTTACATTGGGCTGTTTTATGTCAGATCCGGCTATCGTGAAGCACAGTATTGAGATGAGTGCAGACAACCTGCCTGTGGCGGAATCCTGCCTGCGCAATCAGGAGCCCATTTTTGATGTGCTGAGCAAGGAACTGCAGTCCGGTTCTGTGGTGCTGGAACTGGGCAGTGGCACTGGCCAGCATGCGGCGTTTATCAGTCAGCGTCTGCCGCAAATCCGCTGGCAGCCATCCGAGCTGGCGGAGAACATTCCGGCCATCAATGCCTGGCGCGAACACGTCAAAGCCGAAAACTTCCTGCCGCCACTGGTGCTCGATATCGCCCAGGATCTGTGGCCGGTGAAGCAGGTGGATGCCGTGTTCAGTGCGAATCTGGTGCATTTTGTCGGCTGGGAAAAAGTGCGCAGCATGATGGCGGGCATCGGCCGGGTGCTGAGGACGTCAGGGCTGGCGATTTTTTACGGCCCATACAATTACAACAGCGAATTCACCAGTGCTGGCAACCGCCAGCTGGATGAGTGGCTGAAATCCCGCGATCCATCCTCCGGCATCAAAGATTTCGAACAGATCGTGATCACGGCGCGCAAAGAAAAGCTGCGCTTAATCAAAGATATCGATATGCCGGCCAACAACCGCATTCTGGTGATGCAGAAGTATGCCTGACGCGCCGCTGCAAACCTGTCCCTGGGCTCAGGGAGAGGATTACATTGCTTATCACGATCAGGAATGGGGCGTTCCCTGCTACGACCGCAACCGCCTGTTTGAGAAACTTTGTCTGGAAGGTCAGCAGGCTGGACTCAGCTGGATTACTGTGCTGCGTAAGCGCGAACATTACCGTCGCTGTTTTCACCGGTTTGTTCCCGAATCCGTCGCCCGTATGCGCGATGCGACGCTGGAAAAACTACTTACTGATAGTGGACTGATCCGTAATCGTCTGAAAATCTATGGCATCCGCAAAAATGCAAAGGCGCTGCTGGCGCTGGAAAAAGAGCTGCACCAGCAGGGCTCAGATTTTGCGCAATTTATCTGGCAGTTTGTTGGTGGTCAGCCGCAGCTGAATCACTTTCACTCAATGGCTGATGTGCCCGCCCAGACGGCTGCTGCCCAGACCATGAGTAAAGCATTGAAGAAAGCAGGCTTTACCTTTGTTGGCCCCACCATCTGCTACGCCTTCATGCAATCTATGGGGCTGGTGAATGATCATCTGACCAGCTGCCCGCAGCATCCGGATAACAAATAGCGCCAGATACTCCGCTGCCGTTGCTGAACCGAAATTGTTAAGGAAAATTATGTCACTTAATGTGCAATTGAATGCCGCTATTGATGACGCGGAAGTGATCGCGCTGTACCGCGCCAACCATTGGTCGTCAGCAGAAAAGCCTGAAAAGCTGCTGCCGGCGCTGCGTAATTCTCATACGCTGGTTACTGCCCGTATTGATGGCCGGCTGGTCGGTCTGGGCAATGCCATATCCGATGGTCATCTGGTGGTCTATTACCCACACATGCTGGTGCATCCGGAATTTCACGGGCAGGGCATTGGCCGCGCTATGATGGATGCCATGCAGAGCGTGTATAGCGGGTTTCATCAACAGATGCTGACCGCAGACGGTGATGCGGTGGAATTTTACCGGGCTCTGGGTTTCAGCCGAGCCGGTCAGACAGAACCCATGTGGATTTACGCCGGTAACGAGCACTGAGCAATTAATTCCGGGCACCCAATACCGGACACATAAAGCTCGAACACGGAAAACTGGCCTATAACTGTCAGGACAGACTAAGGGTTACTTAATGAGTATCGAATACCGGATAAATCATGCCATCAGCGGCGAACAGTTTCGTGATCTGCTCAGCCGCACCAGTCTGGGAGCACGCCGTCCACTGGATGACAGCGAGTGCATGAAGGGCATGGCTGAAAACGGTAATTTACTGATTACCGCCTGGCAGGGCGAGACGCTGGTCGGTGTCGCCCGTTCAGTAACGGATTTCCATTTTGCCTGTTATCTTTCTGATCTGGCGGTGGATGAAAACTGCCAGAAAATGGGCATTGGAAAAACGCTTATGAAAATGACCAAAGCGCAGTTGAAACCGCACTGTATGCTGGTGTTAATCGCGGCGCCGGCTGCCAGTGAATATTATGGTCCACTGGGGATGGAACATAATCAGCGTTGCTGGGTATTGCCCCACGGTGCCGATTTTTCTTTCTGATTTCATAACCGGCTTGCGCAGCGCCACGGGTTGTACTGATCGAGGTATGCTGCACGAGGAGTAATTATGGCTACCCGCTATCTGACCGTCGGAGAAGTCGCCCGCCGTACCGGGCTGGCGGTTTCTGCAGTGCACTTTTATGAAAGCAAAGGTCTGATTACCAGTCTGCGCAATGCCAGCAATCACCGGCGCTATACACCCGGGGTGCTGCGTTATCTGTCGTTGATTAAATACGCCCAGCGTCTGGGTATTCCGCTGGATGAAATCCGCGAAGTGGCCGGTCAGTACCGCAGTGGCGATAAGGTCACTAAAGAGGCCTGGCAGGCGATTTCCAGTCAATGGAAAGCCCGGCTGGATGAACGTATTGATGCTCTGCAACGCCTGCGTGACGAGCTGGACTGCTGTATTGGCTGTGGTTGCCTGTCGCTGGCTGATTGCCCTGCGCTGAATCCGGATGATGAACTGGCGGAACAGGGAACCGGCGCAGTGGTGCTGGAACGGCGCGCGCGGGAAAAATAAACACGCAGAAATATAGCGGTTAAAAAAACAGCCTGATGGTGTAAACCGTCAGGCTGTTTTTTTGCCGGTTTATAACCGACCGGTTCGAAGTGTTTTTTCTACCAGGGAATGGGCCCGAGGCGATCAAAAAAGCCACCACTGGGGCCATTTTCACCGATCAGGGCATAACGAACCGGTGCATTAGCTGCAGTTTCCATCACATGCTCCATGGCAATTTCCGGCACCCGCGGATCAACAATACCGGGATCGACCGCGTTGATTTTAATGCCTTCTTCTTTCAGCTCGCGCGCCAGATGAATGGTCAGTACATTCAGCGCCGCTTTGGATGCGGCGTACATCGGCTGGGTAACCTCATAATAAGGACTGCGCTTGTCGGTCATATTAAGAACCGATCCGAGGCTGCTGGAAATATTCACCACGCGTGGGTTAGACGATTTTCTCAGCAGCGGCAGGAAGGCGCGGATGCAGCGGAAATTACCGAAAATATTCGTCTCAAAGGTGGCGATCAGGTCCTCTGGCTCCGCCAGGGATAAAGGGCCTTTATCCATCGCAATGCTGTGATTGTTGATCAGCACATCCAGTTTGCCGTGACGGTGCAGCAGGGTGTCTGCCGCGTGACTGACCGACGATGGATCGCGGCTGTCGAGTACCAGTAACTCAGCAGCATGCTCTTCGGTCAGGAGTTCCTGCAGAAGGCGCTGTCCTGTAGTCAGATCACGGACGCCCATTACCACTGTCTGTCCTTTCTTAGCCAGGCGGCGTGCAGTTTCTTTGCCGGTGTTATCAGAGATATCGGTAACCAGAGCCACCGAAGAATTCACAGCAGACATAAAATTTTCCTCTGTATTGCCCGGGCGCTGACGGAGAAGGATGGGCCCGGATGTCACAGGGCAGATCCGGTTGATCTGCCAGTCGCCGGAATTCTATTTCCTCAAGTTAACTTGAGGTCAAGCCTCTGTTTGCAATCGCCCGGTTTGGCAGGCCGGGCGTGCTTTCAATGTACTTGCATTTAAAGAGAAGGGCGGTTGCAGAGGCGTCGCCTGCGGGTATTGGCATTGCCGCGAATACCCGTCGTACGATACGTCTCTTTTATCAGCCAGTGAGGCTGTTAATTATCAAACAGGCTGTCCAGTGCGGCGGCAAGCGTGTCATCCCGGTGATCATTACGCTGCGCCAGAGTGAAGGACTGCGTGGCAATCTCTGCGGGAATGCCGCTACCTTCAAACCAGTCGCCATCCATGGTCAGATAATATTCGTTGACCAGGGTAAAGCTGATATCGTCAGTCAGCGTTCTGTCCAGTACATCAGCGAGAGCCCCCTGGGTTTCGCTGCCCATCAGCGTCACCTGAGGCAGTTCACGCATGATCAGGGTGAAGACTTCGGCCGCGCTGACGGTATTGGCGGATGTCAGCAGAGTAATGGGTTTCAGGTAGGTGCGCGACGCCGGTTGCAGCGTGATAGTATCTGGCTCTGTGCGACCGGAACCAAGGCGCGCCTGTTTCTGATACAGGCTGCGGCTGCTGTCGAGAAAATAGCGGCTGATCAGCTGACTCACCGAGTCATAGCCACCACCATTCAGGCGGATATCAATCACCAACCCGTTGCTGTCCTGCAAGGCGGTAATGGCTTCGTCCATGATTGCCGCAATGGTTTGCAGATCAGCGATTTCGCTTCTTTCTTCGTTGTTTGTGTTTGTGTTTGTGTTTGTGCTGGTATTAGCAGCTGGTGAATCAAATCCCAGCATGCCATCAATGATCAGAACGCCGGTGTTGTTGTCGCTCAGGTACCACTGCACCAGATTATTTCCGCGGCTTTCGATGTCCCCCGCGGCATAGTTAAGCCGGTTATTTTTAACCCTGGTGATCTGCTCGTCGAGATACGTAAGAAGTGCCTGATATTGCTGCTCGTTGGTAACCTCTCCCTCGCTGTCGATAAACTCGCTGATCAGTTGCAGCAGCAGAGTATTGTTACGGCTGAAGCTGATGCTGTCGTCACCGATATTGATCGACAGGTGGCTGTCTTGTAGTGGTTCAATTAATTCAGCCAGCGCCGGAATTAATTCATCACCGTCAGAACCAGTGGTCAGGGTTTGCCGCACATCGGCGGCGTGTGCATCCCAGTTAACCTGACGCTGCGTAAAAGACGGATACAGCTCGGCGTAGGTCTGCACAAAGAAATCAAACAGATCGAGTGCATTGCTGTCGTGCGCGTTCAGCAGGTTGTGCTGGCAGGACTCTGGCAGCGACGACTGCAGCGTATATTCCGGCGAAAACGTCTGGGTGCCGAGCAGAGTCTGAAACTGACGCAGGTGTGTTTCGCCGGCGCTGTCGAATATTTGCCAGCCATCCTGGATCAGCGCCTGATCGGAAACGTCCTGCTCCCCGGCAGAAATACAATAGTCGCTGCTGTGTTGGTAGAGCGAGACAGAGTGATCGCGAACTTCTATGGTTTCGCCATAAGCAATACTGGTCCAGATACCGGAAAATTCCGATTCACTCTGTGTGTCTGAATGGTGTTGGCTGCTGCCCTGACAGGCAGATAATAATAATGGAATTACGGCAATAAAAACGGTTGAACGGTACATGTTAGCTACTCCTGCTGGGTAAAAATCCTGGTGGCTAATGTACAGGTGTGAGGCTGAACCGGGCGTTAACGGAACATGAATGGAAGCTGAACATATCATTGACGGACAGATTGGTTGGGACTTGTTCTGTCTGTAGCAGAATAAGCGTCAGTCGTCAGAAATAACACCGCGATAGACCCGCCGGCGATCTGTTCCTGTATTCAGGCTGGAGTCCTGGCTGGAGTTCTCGCTGACGTCTCCGCGTTGATGTTTTATTTTATTTTTACCACGCTGGCGGGAATCTGCAAACGCCGGAGGCTCAGACAACAGGGAATGGAGATGCTGGCTTAATGGAGTATTCAGCAGCTGCAGATATTGCTCAGCGTTGAGATTGCTCAGCAGATGATGCAGAGCCAGTTTCATTTCCGGGTGTTCGCAGTGACGGCTGATCATCAGCAGCTCAGCCAGGTCATGCATGGTTTTAACCGGACGGAAGGAAATCTTTTCGAGCAGCTCAAGTTTTAACCGGATGTTATTAACCGCAATGCGGTTAAATCCCAATTGCTGAAACTTCATTCTGTTATACACCTTTAAATACAGAATAGTGGTAGCAGGTCATTTTACCGACAGATACTCATACGGGTTTCAGGCAACGCTTCTGGTATGGGTTTCTGAAGTCGGCACATTGTGCTGGTTTGTCGTGATTTTGCTATCGGATTTTGCCATCGCAGCGACCTCGCCAACAAAAATCAGCCCCGGACCACTGCTTTCGGTCAATGCTTTAGCAGAAATTTCTGGCAGATCTATCAATAAACCTTTGTGCACCTGCTGGTTGCTGAGCGTGCCATTGGTGATGAGCGCCACCGGTGTATCGGTGCTTAAACCTTCCTGCAACAGATGAGCCGTAATTGCGCCGGCCTGACGCAGGCCCATATAAAATACCCGGGTAGGGTTCTGGCAGGGCGAGAACTCATGGAATTTGGTATGACCACTGTGCAGCACCAATGCGTTGCCGTATTCACGATGGGTTAACGGAATGCCGGCTGCCGCAGCACAACCCCCGGCGGCAGTAATGCCGGGAATAATGCGTACATCCATGCCGTGCTTTTCCAGATATTCCAGTTCTTCGCCACCACGGCCAAAAATAAAGGGATCGCCCCCTTTAAGGCGTACAACACACTGGTATTTCCGTGCTGCTGTCAGCAGTGTGCGGTTAATTTCACCCTGTGACATTTTATGTGCACCGCAGCGTTTACCCGTATGAATGCGTGTGCACTGGCGGGGCAGCAGGGCAAGAATATCGTCAGAAATAAGACTGTCGTACAGCACAACCTCCGCCTGACTGATGATGCGCATGGCTTTTACGGTCAGCAGTTCAGGGTCGCCAGGTCCTGCACCAACCAGCCAGACCGTGCTTTGTTGTTCTGCCGGGGCCGGGCGGCTGGTGGATTCATTATGTAATAGTGGCTGATGATTATTCATTGGCTGATTTCCCCGCTGATGGTTTCTGACTGCGCAGTGATCAGTGTTTTAATTTCCGGAATACAGGAGCCGCAGTTGGTTCCGCATTTTAGTGTGTCGCCCAGTTCTGCTGCGCTGTTACAGCCAGCATGAATGGCTTTGATAATCTGTTTTTCACCGACCTGAAAACAGGAGCAGATAATGGCGCCGGTATCTTCGGCATTGCCTGGCTTTCCTGCCAGAAGGGCGCGGCGGTCGCTGTTACTGATGACATCGTCGCGGAAGCGTTCGATCAGCCATTGTCTGGATGAAAATGCTTCCTGCTGATGAGTAAAAATAACGGCTTCAATGCGTCCGTCGACGATCAGGATGCGGCGATGATGGCGGACTTGTTCATCACTCAGACGCAGCCAGTTGCCACCAGGCATTGTGGATTCGAGATGATCAACCGTGGCGCGGACATCGCCCTGACCGGCGATTTCATAATAAAAACCCCGATCAATTACGCCGCTTGCCCAGTAGTCACAGTGGCCGGGTTCGCCGATATCTTCTCTGGTTAAAATAAATCCACGCCAGTCAGTAGGATACGGACGGGCATTGACGCTGGAAAATTTCAGCTCAGGCTGTCCGGACAGCGGATCTCTGCGGTCACTGATAAGCGTGCCCATACGGGCTTTACCGGCGTAACGGCTGGTCCAGTGCATAGGCACAAATATCTCACCGCGACGCTGATTTTCTGTCACTTTCGCCCGTACCAGAATGCTTCCGCGTTTATTGAAAACATCGGTTAACTGGCCATCAGTGATGCCGCGTTGCGCTGCATCCTGTGGGTGAAATTCGGCGTAAGGCTCGGCGATGTGTTGGGCAAGACGCGGAGACTTACCAGTACGTGTCATGGTATGCCAGTGATCGCGTACGCGGCCTGTATTCATAATCAGATCGCCGTCGTGATCGTTTTCCGGCAGGACCGGGGTTGCCGGTACGAAACGCGCTTTACGGTTATCGGTAAAAAAGAAGCCATCATCAAAAAAGCGCTGGCGCCCATTGGGGAAGGTATCATTAATTGGCCACTGAACCGGTTTCAGAGCGTCGTATTCTGCGCGCGATAAAGCTGTCAGACCGCTGAGGTCAAAATCACGGCTGCCATTATTTTCGAAAGCGGACAGACGGGCGTGCTCATCAAAAATTTCAGCAGGGTGGCTGTAGTTAAAATCATTGGCGAAACCTAAGCGCTGGGCGACCTGACAAATCATCCACCAGTCGGCTTTGGCTTCGCCGGGAGGTGTGAGGAAGCCGCGCTGGCGGGAAATGCGCCGCTCTGAATTGGTCACAGTGCCATTTTTTTCGCCCCAGCTGGCGGCCGGTAACAAAAGATGCGCTGCCAGTGCGGTATCTGTGTTAGCCATGCAGTCAGAAACAATCACCATGTCACACTGGCGCATGGCTTCTTTGACGGCATCCGCATTAGGCATGCTGACCAGTGGGTTAGTGGACATAATCCACAGAAATTTAATTTTTCCTTCGCCCACCGCACGAAACATATCAACGGCTTTTAATCCGGGTTCGCTGACCAGGTTGGGTGCATTCCAGAAACGCTTTACGCGATCCCGGTCCGCAGCGGAAAAGTCCATGTGTGCAGCGAGCTGATTGGACAGGCCGCCGACTTCGCGTCCACCCATGGCATTGGGTTGTCCGGTGATGGAGAAAGGTGATGCCCCCGGTTTGCCAATGCGGCCCGTTGCCAGATGCACATTGATAATGGCATTGCCTTTATCTGTGCCGGTAGCACTCTGGTTAATCCCCTGGGAATAGAGTGTCAGGGATTTTTCGGTCGCAGCGAACCAGCGGAAAAATGTCTGTAAATCGTCTGCGCTGACATCCAGTACGTCGGCGGTTTGTTGCAGGCTGCCAGCGCTGTGTTTTGCCTGAGCCAGAGTTGCTTCAAAATTCTGTGTATGCAGGGCGATAAAGTCTTCATCAAGATGATGGTTATCGGCCAGGTATGCCAGCAGGGCAGAGAACAGAAATCCGTCACTGCCCGGGCGCAGCGCCAGATGGAGATCCGCAATATCACAGGTGGCCGTTTTGCGTGGGTCAACGACGACGATTTTCATGTGCGGGCGCTGCTGTTTGGCAGCACTGATACGCTGAAACAAAACNGGATGCGCCCAGGCAGCATTTGANCCGGTAATAACGATCAGATCGGCAATTTCAAGNTCTTCGTAACAGGCTGGNACCGTGTCAGATCCCAGCGAGCGTTTGTATGATGCGNCCGCAGAAGCCATACACAAACGTGAATTCGTATCGATATTGGCGCTGCCGATAAAGCCTTTCATCAGCTTATTGGCNACGTAATAGTCCTCNGTCAGCAGNTGACCGGCGCCGTAAAAGGCAACCGCTTCCGGTCCATGNGTGTTGAGCACCTGCTGGAGTTTATCGCTGATCAGATCCAGGCTGCGCTCCCAGCTGATGTTTTTAAATCCATCGCCGGTTTTAATGGAGGGCNACAACAGGCGGCCTTCAGCGGATAATGTTTCCTGCAAAGCAGAGCCTTTGACGCACAGGCGTCCGAGGTTTGCCGGATGATTTGCGGTGCCGCTGACAGGCATAACCTCATTCTCTGCAGANACGGCGGTCACGCCACAGCCAACGCCACAGTAGGGGCAGGTTGTTTCAGTCTGCTGCCAGTCTTCGCCGGGAAGTTCCTGATCTGAATATNCGGTTTNGATTGCCATGGCTTTTAAACATCCAAAAAAAAAGCGCTCACAGGTAACCCTGTGAGCGCCAATGCTCTGTTTTGCACAACACGATAATGTCTGGCATCAGCACTGATGCCGTAAAAGCAGCAGGAAGGTTTTGCCGCTTCGACAATTCTTACTATACAAAAGNGGTGCCAACTTTNTTNAGCGGCNATCTGGTTGTTNTTNAAGGGNNTTCAGCNGNGNNNTNNGCAGTTTTACGGTNGNTTCCGCATTCTTTTGGTGCGGGTGGTGATGGGTGTGTCTTGTTAGTGCGCAAATTCCAGNCTGGGGATGTGACGGCTGGTGTGGCTGCGGNTNCCGAACGGGAGTGATTCTGATCAACAGATCNGCCACTATTTTCNGCTAATNNCGATCTGATCAAAATTAACCGGTCAAAATTTCGTAGAGCGTCTAGACTTTCACTGTCGATCAGAGGGGAGTTTAATGAAAGACAGGCCGAAAAAATCAGACGNTATTGCGGGTTTCCGTGATGCTAACTTAGTGCAGCGCAGTATCCGCTACTTNGANGGCGGTTCTGGTGCGATGGTCCTGATCTTNGCCAGCTCCAGCTTTGATGAGCGGCTTTACCGTATGATTGAAGAGGCCGGCTTTNAGGTGAAAATCGTNGAGTCGGTATCGCATCTGCTNACNCACGATAATGCCAACGCCTGTGCGCTGATCGTTAATCTGGATACCCTTAATGAAAAACAGCGGACCCGNATGGAGCAGCTTGCGCGGCANGGGAACAGCCTGCCGGTNATCGCAATCAGCTCGGAATACGGTCTGGCTGAGCGCCTTATTGCTATCCGNATGGGGGCNACCGCATTTATNGAAACGCCGGTGAACTGTGAGGANGTNGTCAAAGAGCTGGTGGCNNTGACNGAGCGCTTCAGCTCCGATCCTTATCAGGTTCTGGTCATTGATGATCAGCCTTCGGTAATGACATTTCTTAAAAGTACTCTTGAGCACCATGGCTTCGTGGTACACGGTATTACTGATCCGGCTCAGCAGTTAATGACTTTCCTGCAGCAGCATACGCCGGATCTTATTCTGCTCGATCTTTATATGCCTGGTATCAATGGTCAGGAATTGGCCGGCGTGATACGCCAGCTCGATAATCTGATCAGTGTGCCGATGATTTTTCTNTCCAATGAACTCAGTTCCGATGTCCAGATCCGCGCTATGTGCACCGGAGCGGATGCCTTTCTGACCAAGCCTGTAGAAGAAAAAGCGCTGCTGTATGCTGTGGAATCCCGCATCCGTCGCGGACGGGAAGTACGCAATCTGGTGACTCGTGACCCTTTATCTTCCCTGTTAAACCGCCGCGAAATCCTCCGTCGCCTTGATGAAGAAGTGGTGCGCTGTCAGCGCTACGGNAATCGTCTTTGTCTGGCNCTGCTCGATCTTGATCACTTCAAACGCGTGAATGATGAATTCGGGCATGAAATGGGGGATCGTGTCATCCGCCATTTCTCCATGCTGCTGCGCGATAATCTGCGCGAAGGGGATATTATNGGCCGTCAGGGAGGNGAGGAGTTTCTGGTCGTCTTTCCGGAAACTGTACTGCCGGTTGCCATCAGCGTGATGGAGCGGCTGGCGACAAAGCTCGACGCCAATCCGGTTGCCGAGCATCTGCGCTATACNTTTTCTGCCGGTCTGGTGAGGGCGCTGCCGGGTATTCCGGCGGAGCGCCTTCTGCACTCTGCNGATATGGCCCTTTATCAGGCCAAGTCAGAAGGCCGTAACCGAATCACATGCGTCAGTGAGGAGCAGGCTGCCAGGAGCNGNGCCTGATTCTGTCGTACTTATGATGTATTTCTGTTCTGTAATCCTCTTTCTCTGGCGCCCGTTCTGCCGGGCTGTTNTGTNGGCCTGTTCTTTNTTTGGGTAATGAGGNCGCGGTTGTGGTCNGTGGCTGTGGTCCGTGGCTGTGGTCGGCGGCTATACACCGGATTTGCCCCTTCTTNTAATTANTTCCTGTCCGAATACGGCAGATCTNATTCCTGTTTTATTTTGGTGCNTCACTGATTGTGAATGGTGCAATAGTTACCCGGAGAGTGGGGTGGGCAGCTCTNANTTTNCTGTCGGAGTNANTCACACATCAGTGTTCATGGGGGCTGCAGGNGGGTTTTATCTCTTAGNTGGTTTTGGCATCAGGTTTGCTATGAGTTTTTTGATGCCCTTTTCTGCAACGGAGCGGAAACGGGGAGAGCAACGAAGCACAAACAGGAGAACCAAGATTATGACCAGATAGAGAGACGTCCCATGAGCAAGAAGCGCATTATTGTCGTTGGCAACGGCATGGTTGGACACAACTTCATTGATACCCTCGCCACCTCAGAGCATGCCTCTGATNTCGAAATTATTACCTTTTCTGAAGAACCCCGTCTGGCGTACGACCGCGTACAGCTGAGCAAATATTTTTCCGGTTCTACCGCCGCCGATCTGGCACTGACGACTGAAGCTGAATATCAGCAGCAGGGTGTTATTTACACGCTGAGCGATAAAGTCGTCGACATCGATACCAGTGCAAAAACGGTAACCACTGCTAATGGTCAGGTAGAAGGTTACGACAAGCTGGTGCTTGCCACAGGTTCTTTCCCGTTTGTGCCACCGATTCCGGGTAAAGATCAGGAACACTGCCTGGTCTACCGTACTATTGAAGATTTAGAAGCTATCTCCGCATCCGCCGCCGTGAGTAAAACCGGTGTGGTGGTCGGTGGGGGTCTGCTGGGTCTGGAAGCTGCCAATGCACTGAAGCAGGCAGGTCTGGATACCCATGTTGTTGAATTTGCACCACGTCTGATGGCGGTGCAGCTGGACGAAGGCGGCGGCAAGCTGCTGCGTCATAAGATTGAAGAACTCGGTGTTTCGGTACATACCGAGAAGGCGACCACTGAGATTGTAGCCGGTGAAGAATGCCGCTATCGCATGAACTTCGCGGATGGCTCTCACCTTGAGACCGATATGATCCTGTTCTCTGCCGGTATCCGTCCGCAGGACGAGCTGGCCCGTGCGATTGGTCTGGATGTGGGCGAGCGCGGCGGTATCGTTATTAACGATTTCTGTCAGACGTCGGAAGAAGATATCTACGCCATCGGTGAATGTGCTCTGTGGGATTCCAAAATTTACGGTCTGGTGGCACCGGGTTATCAGATGGCCAAGGTGGCTGTTGATAACATCGTCTCAGCTCTGATCACCCACAGCGCACCAGCGCTGTCATTCCAGGGTGCGGATATGAGCACCAAACTGAAACTGCTGGGTGTGGATGTGGCGTCGATCGGTGATGCTCATGGTCATACCGCTGGCAGCAAAAGCTACGTCTTTAACGACGATATCGAGCAGGTTTACAAACGTCTGGTTGTTTCCGGCGACGGTAAAAAACTGCTGGGCGCGGTGTTAGTGGGCGATGTGGATGCTTATGGCAATCTGCTGCAGCTGAAACTGAACGATATGGATATTCCGGGGAATCCGGCCAATCTGATTGTGCCATCCTCTGATGGTGCTGAAAGCGTTGGTCTGGGCGTTGCTGCTTTGCCGGATACTGCTCAGATCTGCTCCTGCCAGGCGGTTTCCAAAGGTGATATTGCTGCTGCCGTACAGGGCGGTTGCTGCACCATGGGCGATATCAAAGAAGCCACCAAAGCCTCCACTGTGTGTGGCGGATGTACTGCGCTGGTTAAGCAGGTGATGGACGCCGAGCTGACTGCTCTGGGTGTGGAAGTCAACAACAGCCTGTGCGAACACTTTGCTTACACCCGCGCTGAACTGGCTGACATTATCCGTGTTAAAGGTTTTAACACCTTTGCTGAAGTGCTCGAATCTCACGGTAAAGGCCACGGCTGTGAAATCTGTAAGCCAACTGTTGGTTCCATTCTGGCGTCGTTCAATAACGAATACGTGCTGAAAGACGCGCACATCGGCCTGCAGGACACCAACGATATCTTCCTCGGGAATATGCAGAAAGACGGTACTTACTCCATTGTGCCGCGGGTTGCAGGGGGTGAAATTACTCCGGAAAAACTCATCGTGCTGGGTGAAATCGCCCGTGACTACGATCTGTACACCAAGATTACCGGTGGACAGCGTATCGACCTGTTTGGTGCCCAGTTGCATCAGTTGCCGGAAATCTGGGAAAAGCTGGTGGCCGCTGGTTTCGAAACCGGCCATGCCTACGGTAAATCCCTGCGGACGGTGAAATCCTGTGTTGGTTCTACCTGGTGTCGTTACGGCGTTCTGGATTCTGTGTCCATGGCCATTGCACTGGAGAACCGCTACAAGGGTCTGCGCGCACCGCACAAGATCAAGTTCGCTGTGTCTGGCTGTACCCGCGAATGCGCGGAAGCACAGAGCAAAGACATCGGTGTTATCGCCACCGAAAACGGCTGGAATCTGTATGTGTGTGGTAACGGCGGTATGCGTCCGCGCCACGCCGATCTGTTTGCCTCCGAGCTTGACGATGAAACTCTGGTGAAATACATCGACCGCGTGCTCATGTTCTATGTGCGCACCGCCGATCGTCTGCAGCGTACTTCGGTGTGGATGGAAAACCTCGAAGGTGGTCTGGATTACCTGAAAGACGTGGTGATTAACGATTCCCTGGGAATCTGTGCTGAGCTGGAAGCGGGCATGACCAAAGTAGTGGATACCTATCAGTGCGAATGGAAAACCACCATTGAGTCACCTGAAAAGCTCAAACGCTTCAGCCACTTTATCAATGCTGATGAGGCCGATAAGAATCTGTACTACGTGCGTGAGCGTGGACAGCGTCGCCCGGCAACCGAAGCGGAGCGTATTGAACTGGTCAGTCTGGATAGCGGGGTTTAACAACCCCCGTGTAACGCATCTGAACTGCTTCTTTCACTGATTATTTGAGGTTTTAACCATGACTGACTGGACTACTGTCTGCCAACTGACCGATATCGATCCGGACACGGGTGTCTGTGCACTGGTAAATGGCGAGCAGGTTGCCGTGTTTCGCTGGGGCAACAGCGAAACCCTTTATGCCATCAACAATTTTGATCCGTTCGGCAAAGCCAATGTGCTGTCACGCGGCATCGTAGGCTCCATAGGTGAGCGCCCGGTGGTGGCGTCGCCGCTGTATAAACAGCACTTTGATCTGTCGACCGGCGAATGCCTGGAAGACGATTCTGTAGCGGTAAAGCGCTATCAGGTCAAAGTTGAAGGTGGGACTGTGCTGCTGGCCTGAGGCCAGCAGTTAACGCTTTTGGATCTCTGACCGATGTCACTGACGACCTTCATCAGTTAGCAGGCGCAACTCTTCAGACCTGGTTTTTGCAGATCGGAAGAGGGCCGTATGCAGGTCAGTGGTTTCAGAGATCCATTTTATTTCCGCCCAACGGATGTCTTCAGTATTTCTGCGTGAAGTACCGGACCTTGGGCCGGATGTTCAGCCAGGCATTAAATCAGGCTTTAAATGCTGGGCTGATAACAAGCGGGAATATTCCATCTGACAGTTAACCATGAATTTTATGTGGGGAAGCCACAGTCTCAGCGCGTAATCGTCCGCGCTTTCCTTCTCGCCGTTTTTCTTTTGTTTAATCAGCAGCAGAAAGCCTGGCTTTCTCCGCGGTACGGTCAAAATCCTCACCGTTACTTTCGGCTTCCGCTTCTTTTTCGTCCAGCTGCTGGAACAATGCGATCTCATCGTCAGTGAGGAAATGCAGGCAGTCACCACCGAAATACCACAGGATATCCCGGTCTATCACTGGGTTCAGCTGGGGCAGATGGGTGAAAATCTGTACCACCCAGTCGTGACCTTCCTGATATCCTGCACCAGAATGTTCCCTCAGCTGGTCAATTACCTGATCAAGCTGGTGTAGAATCTCGTCGCTTATGACGCCGGCCGACTGCGGCTGAGCTTTGCGCAGGCGCTCGCCGACCTGATGCAGTCGCTGGGTCAGATCGTTTAATCGTTCGCTCATATAAATCCAAAAATTTTATTCAAAAGGTTTGTTAATGAAGGTACCCGCTCTGCTGGTACGTGACCTGAGTAAGGTCTACGGCAACGGTTTCCAGGCTCTCAAAGGCATCAGCCTTGAAGTGGAGCAGGGAGACTTCTTCGCGTTACTCGGCCCGAACGGCGCCGGTAAATCCACCACGCTGGGTATTCTATCGGGTCTGGTGCAAAAAACATCCGGTTCGGCCGAGGTGATGGGGCACGATGTGAATACCAGTGCATTCCAGGCCCGTCGTGATCTGGGGGTTGTGCCACAGGAATTCAACTTTAACCAGTTTGAGAAAGTGATCGACATCGTCGTCACTCAGGCCGGTTACTTTGGCCTGACTGCCGCTGAAGCTTTGCCACGGGCTGAAGAACTGCTGAAAGCACTGGATCTGTGGGACAAGCGTGACCAGCAGTCGCGCATGCTCTCGGGTGGTATGAAGCGTCGTCTGATGATTGCCCGGGCGCTGATTCACAACCCTAAAGTGCTGATTCTGGATGAGCCTACTGCGGGTGTGGACATCGAACTGCGTCGTTCCATGTGGGAGTTTATGCAGGATCTGAATAAGTCCGGGACGACCATTATCCTGACCACGCACTATCTGGAAGAAGCAGAGCAGCTGTGCCGCAACATCGCCATCATCAATCACGGCGAAATCATTCAGCGCACCAGTGTGCGTGCGCTGCTGAGCCAGCTGAATACGGAGACCTTTATTCTCGATCTGCATCAGCCGCTGGAGCAGATGCCGGAGGTGGAAGGTTTCACTCTGCGTCAGATGACCACTGACTGCATAGAAGCCGAAGTACAGAAAGGGCAGAGTCTGAATGCCTTGTTTGCCGGATTAACCGAAAAGGGGATTGAAGTCCGCAGTATGAGAACCAAATCCAACCGTCTGGAAGAAATGTTCGTAGGCCTGGTACGGGAGGATAACGCATGACCGACGCCCGTATTCAGTGGGTGGCATTCAAGACCATCCTGGTAAAAGAAATCCGCCGCTTTATGCGTATCTGGCAACAGACGCTGTTACCGCCGGCCATTACCATGACGCTGTACTTTGTGATTTTCGGACAACTGATCGGCTCGCGCATCGGCGATATGGATGGCGTGAACTACATGTCCTTTATCGTGCCTGGTCTGATTATGATGAGCGTGATCACCAACTCGTATGGCAACGTTGCTTCGTCGTTTTTCAGCAATAAATGGCAGCGCAGCGTGGAAGAGCTGATGGTGTCGCCCGTGCGTCCGATTACCATTCTGATCGGTTACATCTCCGGCGGTGTCGCCCGTGGTATCGGTGTGGGCATCATCGTGACGCTGTTGTCGCTCTATTTTACCCACCTGCAGGTGCACAATGTTGCTGTGATGGTGCTGGTTATTCTGCTGTCGGCCATCCTGTTCTCTATTGGTGGCTTTATTAATGCCATGATGGCGACCAAGTTTGATGATATTTCCATTGTGCCGACCTTTATCATCACGCCGCTGACGTACCTGGGTGGGGTTTTCTATTCGATCAGCCTGTTGCCGGACTTCTGGCGTGGCATTTCGATGTTTAATCCTATTCTGTATATGGTAAATACCTTCCGCTACGGTATCCTCGGCGTTTCCGACGTTAACGTCTGGTTCTCACTGGCGATGCTGGTGGTGTTTATTGTGCTGCTTGGTGGCTACAGTCTGTGGCTGCTGAAGCGTGGTAAAGGTATGCGTCAGTAAGGTACTTATGGCATCTGTAACAAGTGAACATAATCCGTTAGGTAAAAGCTCTGAATACCGCGATCAGTATGACGCCAGTCTGCTGTTCCCGATCGAGCGTGAAGAAAGCTGGAAGGCTCATGGTCTTGACCGCCATGAAGTGCCGTTTTTTGGTGAAGATATCTGGAACGGTTATGAAATTTCCTGGCTGAATCTGAAGGGTAAGCCGCTGGTGGCGCTGGCGGAATTCCGTATTCCGGCCAGCAGTCGGTATCTGGTGGAATCCAAGTCGTTCAAGCTGTATCTGAATTCTTTTAATCAGACCCGTTTTGAAAATGGCAGCGATGTACGCCAGCTGATGGAAAAGGATCTGTCAGCAGCGGTGGGGGCGCAGGTGAAGGTTGTTTTTTACCCTGTCTATCACGTGTTTCCGGATGCGCCGGAAGCTCTGTGCATTGATAACCTGGATATCGAAGTCAGTTCTTATGAGCTGGATGACAGCCTGCTGCAATGCGGAGAAGGTCAGTTTGACGGCTGGATCTGCAGTCATCTGCTGAAATCCAACTGTCCGGTTACCGGTCAGCCGGACTGGGGCAGTCTGTTTATCCGCTACAAAGGCCCGCGCATCGATGAAGCCGGTTTACTGGCTTATATCGTATCGCTGCGTCAGCATCAGGATTTTCATGAGCATTGCGTCGAGCGGACGTTCCGTGATCTGTGGCTGAAATGTAAGCCCGAGTCGCTCACGGTATACGCCCGCTATGTGCGTCGCGGTGGTCTGGATATCAATCCGTTCCGAACTTCGGAGGATAGCGGTGAGGCTGTGAATTTCCGCCTTCCGCGTCAGTAGTCTTTTCTGTTTTAACTTTGTTGGCGGTAATGCCCTGGCTGCGCAGCTTAGCTGCTGCTCTGACCAGGGAGTCCGCTACCTTTTCCCGGTCTTCATCTCGTACCCGATCACTCTCAATATAAAGAGAGAAACCTTCTGACTCGTAATTAATAAAGCTCGGGTTGGAACCCAGATCGCGGCGGTAATCCACTACCTGATAGACAGGTACCGGATCACGGAAGCCTTTTACCTGCGCACTGCCACGCTGACGACAGATAATTTTGTCTTTGATCAGCGCATAAGTTTCATGGGAAATCAGAATCTCACCGGAATCCGCTTCGCTTTCCAGTCGTGATGCCAGGTTCACCTCTTTACCGATGATGGTGTAATCCATGCGGCTTTCGGTGCCAAAGTTACCGACGGTGCAGTAACCGGTGTTGATACCCATACGGATCTGCAGAGGTGCTGTCATGCCGTGCTCGGCCCATTGCTTGCGCAGCTTCAGCATATGACGGCGCATTTCGATGGCCATGGAAACGCAGGCGAGGGCGTCGCGCTTGGTGCCTTTACTTTTCGGGTCACCGAAGAAAATCATAATGCCGTCACCGATGAACTTATCGATGGTGCCACCGTATTTAAGTGCAATGCGCGACATTTCAGTCAGGTACTGGTTTAACAGATCGGTGAAGGATTCCGCTTCAATCTGTTCCGACAGAGACGAGAAACCAACGATATCGGAAAAGAAAATAACCAGCTTTTTACGCTGGGTTTCCAGCTTTGCCTGACGACGTCCGCTGAAAATGGATTCCCATACCTGCGGCGCTACGTATTTCGATACCTGATGAGACAGGGCCTGGAAGCGCTCTACCTGACCCTGGAATTTTTTCTTCAGGCGGATCAGATCCCGGGCCTGACGGTTGTTATTAAACGCTGACATTGCCAGGTGGAAGGCAACACCGGCTGCACAGGTCAGAAACAGAACCTGGGGAACCGGGTCTGGTTTGTCATAGCCAAAAATGAGGACGCCACCGGCGGCACCGGATATCAGTGAAATAATGCAGAATGCCCAGGCCGTGATACTGCCAACAATGATAAAGGTGGTGTTTATCATGATCAGGAAAAGCACGCTCAGCTCGACCGGCAAGTCAATGTAGGCCAGAAACAGGCCGCACAGAATAGCATCGCCGTGAATCAGAAACTGACGGGTAGTGTAAGAACGGCGGAAGCGGAACGGGCGGCTGAGAAAAAAGACCAGATGCGGATAAATGATGCATACCGCCGCAGCGATCAGTACGTACTGTTCAAAGTATCCAATGATCGCACCCACAATGACCGTGGCGCAGGCAACGCCATAGCCCAGAACGCGGGCCATATAATCCTGCTTCGGCAGAGATGTCTCCGAAAATTGAGTCCCATCTTGTATATTAGGCATGTTGGTCGCTCAGCTTTTTAATCATTTTTATTATTGTTACTGATGACACAATGGTACCAGAATCTCCAAGTAACAGCATGTATATACCCAGAATGCGGAATGACAGCAAGACGCTTAACCGAAAGGCAGTTTTCGGAACTCACTGAGGTTACAATAATCATATTACCAGTTTATTGATTTGAGTGTTGATATGAATGCTATACAGGCATTAAGTAAACGAGTGTCAGTTGCACAGCTGACCGGACCTGACCTTACCCCTGACGAAGAAGAAAAACTGTTCCTTGCAGCCCTCAGAGCCCCGGATCATGCGTGGATGCGGCCGAGTCGCTATCTTACGGTGCGGGGTGATGAGCGCCAACAGTTGGGACGTCTGTTCCTTGAATCGACCGATAATTGGCAGACTTTGGCAGAGGACAAACAGACTAAATTGCTCAATATGCCCATGCGCGCACCTTTGATCGTGATTGCCATCTGTACAGTTACTGACCACCCAAAAGTGCCGCGCGAAGAACAGCTGCTGTCGACTGGTGCGGGCGTACAGAATATGTTGAATGCAGCCTATGCATTAGACATCGGTGCCATCTGGCGTACCGGCGATGTCGCTTATAACCGTAAAATCGCCGCAGGACTCGGTCTGAAAGACAACGAAGAAATCGTTGGCTTTGTTTATCTGGGGCGTGTGAACACCACGCCGAAACCTGTGCCAGAGCTGGCGATTTCGGACTTTGTACAGAGCTGGCCAATAAAATCTTCATAAAAACAACGAATTAGGAGATTTTAGTGTTGACGCCGCAGGCTCCTCTACGTATAGTACGCGGCCTCTGAGCAGTGCTCAGTTAGGTGAGGTGTCCGAGTGGTCGAAGGAGCACGCCTGGAAAGTGTGTATACCGCAAGGTATCGAGGGTTCGAATCCCTCCCTCACCGCCACTTATTCAAAAACCGCGATTCTGCAAAGATTCGCGGTTTGTATATGGCTGAATCTTACCCGACCCGATGGCGGTGA
>PAJK01000012.1 GCA_002706025.1 Oceanospirillaceae bacterium | reverse complement strand
AGGGATGTCGCACGGGCGCGCGGCCAGTAAAAATCGAGAGAATGAGGGTGACGCTCCAAAAAGCGAAAAGCTGGGGGGCGCCTTGCCGGCCTGGNGGCGGTCCGACGCTCGGTAAGTTCCCCCAGGAGGCATAAGGGCGAGCGGAATCAAATGCCGCTTACAAAAAGATCTGCTTTAGATCATGGGACAGTAACCGACTTACGTCGGTTATTTATTTTCAGAACTTATAAAACCCGCCCCAACAAAGCCTTGGCTTCTTCGATCAGCAATTGCAGATGATCTTCACCTTTAAAGCTTTCTGCGTAAATTTTATAAATATCTTCCGTGCCACTCGGACGCGCGGCAAACCAGCCATCGTCGGTACAGACTTTAATACCGCCGATACCTGCGCCATTGCCNGGCGCTGTGGTATGAATGCCGGTGATCGCCGAACCAGCCAGCGTGTCGTCGGTAATCTGCTCAGCGGTTAAGCCTTTAAACGCAGCTTTTTGTTCACGGGTGGCTGGTGAATCAATACGGCGATAAACCGGCGTGCCGTGTTTTTCCGTAAGCTGCGCATAATATTCTGAGGGTTTCAGCCCGGTAACGGCGGTTATTTCTGCCGCCAGTAAACACAGCAGAATACCGTCTTTATCGGTGCTCCACGCTTTGCCATCAAAGGTCAGAAAACTGGCCCCGGCACTTTCTTCACCGCCAAACGCCAGTGAGCCATCGTGCAGGCCTTTTACGAACCATTTAAAGCCTACCGGTACTTCATACAGATCGCGGCTGTTATCGGCCACCACGCGATCCATCATGGATGAGGTGACCAGAGTTTTACCGATCTTCAGCGANTCNCTCCACTGTGGTCTGTGGCTGAGTAAGTAATCCACGCATACGCACAGATAGTGGTTNGGATTCATCAGGCCGGCGGCATCGACGATACCATGACGGTCAGCGTCCGGATCGTTACCGANGGCCAGATCAAACTGGTCACGGATTTTCAGCAGATTNGCCATGGCGGCGGTACTGGAGCAATCCATACGGATACGNCCATCGTGATCCGGTGGCATAAACGCAAATTCGGGGTCGATGGTTTCATTCACCAGGCTGATGTTCAGCGCTGTNTCTTCTGCCAGTTTCTGCCACACCGGCAGAGAGGTACCGCCCAGCGGGTCTGCACCCANTTTCAGTGAGCTGTTACGGATNGCATCGAGATCCACCACCGTTGCCAANGCACTGACGTATTCACCGACNAAATCGTATTCCACCGCTTTGGCACGGGCTTCATCCAGCGTCACGCGTGGAACGTCNGCACAGCCGTTCTGCAGATATTCATTGGCTTTATTTTCAACCCAGCCNGTAACGTCGGCATCTGCCGGGCCGCCATCGGTNGCGTTGTACTTAATGCCGCCGTCTTCCGGCGGATTNTGGGACGGNGTAATAATCACNCCATCNGCCANCGCNGCCGGGCCATCGCTGTTAAATTNCAGAATCGCACGACTGACCAGAGGNGTTGCCGTCACCACATCATCTTTNGNGATGCGTACATCAACACCGTTTGCNACCANCACCTGCAGACAGCTTTCCCACGCNGGGGCNGACANNGCATGGGTATCTTTACCCAGAAACAGNGGCCCGCTGATGCCTGCCTGCTTACGGTAATCGGCAACAGCCTGTGCNATNGCAAGGATATGCAGCTCATTGAATGTGGATTTCACCGAAGAACCGCGGTGCCCGGAAGTACCAAACGCAATACGCTGCCCGATGTCACCGGCGTCTGGTTTNATGTCGTAGTAAGCATCCAGCCATGTCTGAATCACAAAAATCCCCTTTAATCTGTTGCAAAAAACGCTGAAACACGNGAAAAATCAGCTTCCATCATAAACGGCGAATAAGACAACCGAAAGCTTATGCCCGGATGCGTGCGCAATTCCCGTCAATCCGCTGGGGCGGTTGACGGCAATAATGGCCTGAATCGACTGCCGTCAGCGCGATGTAATAGAATTATCATCAGAATCTGGTATTTTACCCTACGGAATTTTACTTATTCCTGANAGTCAGNAATTTAGTCCGCTTATAAGTTGCTGCTGATATAGGCATTCTCTACTATCTCTGTTGTTTTTGAATTCTGCGAGACACTCTTGTGACAAAGCCGACCGAATTGAAGGGCTCACAATTTCTGGGAGTTATCAGTTCCCTCGCCCTGCTGCTGAATACCCTGTTCTGGGGCGTATTCCTCTACACCTTTATTATTCTTCGCCTGCTGCTGCCNGCACGNATTGCNGAAAAAACNGCCAACCCGGTGATNACCTCNATCGCCAGNGTCTGGCTTGGTGGNATCATGTGGTGGATCAACCACATCTACAAAGTGCAGTGGGATATCGACGGCCTGAACCGCTTAGGCAAAAAAGACTGGTATCTGATTAATGCCAACCACCAGAGCTGGGTGGATATTTTTGTGCTGTATAAGCTGTATCACCGCAAAGTGCCGCTGCTGAAGTTCTTCATCAAAAAAGAACTGTCNTACATTCCTATTGTGGGTCAGGCCTGGTGGGCGCTGGATTTTCCGTTTATGCGCCGCTATTCGAAAGAATTTCTCGCNAANCATCCGGAAAAAGCCGGTGANGATATGAAAGAAACGCANAAAGCCTGTGANAAATTCTCGCGCGTACCGACTGCGGTGATGAATTTTCTCGAAGGCACGCGTTTTACCCAGGCAAAACACGATCAGCAGCAGTCACCTTTTGCNTATCTGCTGAAACCGAAAGCCGGTGGTCTGGCNTTCGCCATTCAGGCANTGGGNGATAAATTCAGCGCTCTGACTAACGTTACCATTTACTACCCGGATGGCATNCCAACNTTCTGGGACATGATGTGTGGCGCTTTTAAGCGNTGNGTTGTGCGGGTACAGGAGCAGGCCATTCCTGCTGAATTTGCCCACGGTGATTACCAGAACGATCCGCAGCTGAAAAAAGCTGTACAGGATTGGGTGACTGAGATCTGGGAAAACAAAGACCAACAAATGGCTGAGCTGGATAAGCAATACCACAGCTGAGTTCCTCAGCTTTCTTCTGCAAGCGGCCCTTTACAACCCGCTTTTCAGACTTTTATAACCGGGCGCTGCCTGCAGCGTCCGGAAATTAATGCCTCTCCTTTTACCTCATGGCTTTGGTTTCAGGGTGAAATCAGTTATTCGCCGTTAACAGATCCTTCATTCCCTGCAACCAGCTCAGCTTCTGATCTTTACGATATGGGCTGGCGAACCGGTACCAGGGATATTCCAGCGCCAGTCCCTGACAACGCCGTACCTGTTGCAGGCACAACTGCGCATGATTTTTCAGCACCGCATTCGAGCCCCATGCAACAAGACGAACACCCGCCTTCAACAGCTTCTGCATTTCACGTTTTCTTAGTGGGTGCAGCAGCGAGTCAGGATGAGTGCCATCCAGCTCACCGACCAGGCGGAATAATTGCGCAAAGGACTGACTGTTGGCGTCACACAGATCCGATAGATTAATCAGCCGCAGATGACGCCAACCCATTTCCCGCATCAGCCGCATTAACTGATATTGGGTATTATCCGGATTCAGCTTTTGCAGCCTGGTTTGTTGTAACCTGTTTTGTTGTAGCCTGGTTTGTTGTAACGAGAGCAAACCAGCATGCTCAGTTTCGGGGAAATCAGCGCCGGTTAACNGCTCAGCAAGACGGGCACTGCCCGGATTCATCAGAATGGCGACGGCATCCGGCGTNGACAGATCNTCNCCCTTTTCTGCCGTAACCCGATAAATTTCTGCCCGGCGGCGACAGAGGAACGTTTGCTGTTGAATACGCAGACGGTAGAACTCGCCTACTACGGCAAAGTCCTGTTTCAGGGTTTCTGCGTATTCAAAATCCATCATAAATATCAGTCGCGGAAATAGTCAGCGATCCACTGATACAGAGTATCACTGCTGAAGTCGCTGGTCTGAATCGCCTGATAATCGTCGCCCGGGTCCTGATCGGTAAAGGTGTACTGGTACTGAATAATGCCCGCATGTTCATCATGCAGTACGATCAGAATGCGTTTTTTGCTGCGCAGGCAATCGACACTCATAACATCCGCCGGAATACCCATTTTGCGCATGCCCTGCATCACACCGATGACCGGGTTAATGTCGGCAAAATCCTGCTGAATACGGGCGTGAGCATCGCTGGCAATTTCCGTCAGTGATAACAGTGNCGGATTAGCGTTGGTCAGTTGAGTCATAACAGCATGTTCTCCTTATTTTTCGCATAAAAAACGGGAGCCAGAGCTCCCGTTCTTTCAGCATGATAAAACCAGCAGCTTATTCAGCTTTAGGTTTTTCACGCAGCTTGATGTGCAGATCACGCAGCTGTGCGGTACTTACCACACCCGGTGCCTGAGTCATCACACAGGCTGCCGACTGAGTTTTCGGGAAGGCAATCACTTCACGAATAGAGTTAGCGCCAGTCATCAGCATGATCAGACGATCCAGACCGAATGCCAGACCACCGTGTGGTGGCGCACCGAATTTCAGTGCATCCAGCAGGAAGCCGAATTTTTCACGCTGTTCTTCTTCAGAAATACCCAGCACTTCGAATACAGTTTCCTGCATAGACTGATCGTGAATACGGATAGAACCGCCACCCNGTTCCACACCGTTCAGTACCATGTCATAGGCACGTGACAGAGCTTCCAGCGGGTTGGCTTTCAGTTCTTCCGGTGAGCAGCTTGGTGCTGTGAACGGATGGTGCAGAGCAGAAATGGAACCGTCGTCGTTCTCTTCGAACATCGGGAAATCAACAACCCACAGAGCAGCCCATTCGCTGGTGTACATGTTCAGGTCTTCAGCGACTTTGCAACGCAGTGCGCCCAGTGCTTCACAAACCACTTTGGTTTTGTCTGCGCCGAAGAACACGATGTCGCCGTTTTTCGCGTCGAGTTTTTCCATGATCTTCATGGTGTTGTCGTCGCCGATAAACTTGATGATCGGAGACTGCAGACCTTCAACGCCTTTTTCCAGTTCGTTGACTTTGATCCATGCCAGACCTTTGGCGCCGTAGATCCCAACAAACTTGGTGTATTCGTCGATCTGTTTACGTGACAGCTCAGCGCCGCCCGGTACTTTCAGTGCAGCAACGCGGCACTTAGGATCTTTTGCCGGAGCAGCAAATACTTTGAAATCGATATCCTGCAGGAATTCTTCAACGTCGACGATTTCCATCGGGATACGCATATCCGGCTTATCAGAACCGTATTTGCTCATGGCTTCAGAGAACGGCATGCGCGGGAAGTCACCAAGGTCCACGCCCAGTTCTTTCTGGAAGATGCCTTTGATCATGTCTTGAGTCAGACCCATGATCTGTTCTTCGTCGATGAANGANGCCTCGATATCAATCTGAGTAAACTCAGGCTGACGGTCGGCACGCAGGTCTTCATCGCGGAAACATTTAGCGATCTGGTAGTAACGGTCGAAACCGGAAACCATCAGCAGCTGTTTGAACAGCTGTGGCGACTGTGGCAGCGCGAAGAAAGAACCTTCGTGAGTACGGCTTGGTACCAGATAGTCACGGGCGCCTTCTGGCGTAGCACGGGTCAGGATCGGAGTTTCGATATCCAGGAAGCCGTGCTCATCCATGTAGTTACGGATGCCGGTGGTTACTTTGGAGCGGAAGCGCAGCTTGTCCTGCATTTCCGGACGACGCATATCCATGTAACGGTACTTCAGACGCACGTCTTCGCCCACATCGCTGTAACCATCCAGCGGGAACGGAGGCGTCGCAGCTTTGTTCAGGATAGTGATTTCCTTGCCCAGCACCTCAATCAGACCCGTTTTCATGTTCGGATTGGTAGTGCCTTCCGGACGACCACGTACACGACCAGAGATCTGAACCACAAACTCAGAACGCACGCTGTCAGCGGTATTGAAAGCATCGACGGTGTCAGGGTCAAAAACCACCTGAACCAGACCTTCACGGTCACGGACGTCGAGGAAGATTACGCCACCGTGGTCACGGCGACGATGCACCCAGCCACAGAAGGTTACGGTTTGATCGATCAGAGTTTCGTTGATATCACCACAATAGTGCGTGCGCATTGCCTGGTCCTGCATCTCTTGTCGTTGAGGGCCTGTGCTCAGTCTCTTCCTGTTACAGAAGCCCGCTGAGAAACGGCCGGATATAAAAAGGCGGGTAGTATAGCGGATTTCACTGCCCATCCGATACCTCAGCCAGCCCCCAAAACCCCTGATATGGTGAATTTCATAGCAAATTCATGACCGCTTGCCCGACACCGGGAGCTGAGCACAGATCTGCAGGCAGACAGCAATCAGTCCGGCGCGGGGCCTCAAGCGATAAGGACCTGTGACAGCTACAGCTCTGGTATCTGTCATCCCGGCGCATGTCATCCTGACCTGTGCTCCCCTGATTCCCTTTAACAGCTAACAGGCAACCATTCCGTAACGGGATAGCCAAGCGGCGATGACGGCATAGAAAGACGGCATAAACAGCCATCAACTGCATCCAAAGCCTTCCCCCTGCTCTGTCACTGCCTGGTCTGTCACAGCCTGCTCAGTAACAGAATGTCGCGCACCAGCAGAGTCTTTGCTGAGTCCGCAGAAGGCCCTTACGAGATACGCCGCTGCGGAATGGCAGCGTATGACAAACGCTTTGCCGGATCTGTTAGCTGACGGTTCCGTCTGCTTATTCCGCCAGGTGTGGTGCTCGACTCGTTTAACCGGCTCTTTGCCCCTCTCCTGCTGTCGCCATTGCACGGCAAATTGAGTTCTGACAATTGTCGCTGCTCGTCAGCGGTTGCAATCCGCACTCACTTCTGCACAAGATGATCCGCCAATCCTGTCGGCCGGAAGCAGCCCTCACTGGCGTAATCTGCCAATCAAATGTCGGCTCTGGCAGTACGAAAACCAGCCAAAACTGCGGGCAGCCCGGAGTGCAGCCCGTCATTTCATGCCTAAATCATTTTTTTTACAAAAAACCCCTAAAAACAGGGGTAAAACGCTTGCCAGTGGTATTTTTTTACTTAAAAATCGACAGGTCCTTTTATTTCAGAGGGAGCAGAAGCCCTCGCACGAGATAAGCAGACCGGAACTACTACCATCATAAGGATCCAAATATGGCCGCACGTAAAGCACCTGCCAAAAAAGCAGTAGCAGCAAAGAAAGCCCCAGCTAAAAAAGCACCGGCTAAAACAACAGCAGCCGCTAAAGCAAAAGCACCAGCTAAGAAAGCAGCTGCTCCTAAAAAAGCAGCCGCCCCTAAAGCTGCTGCCGCCAAAGCTGCTCCAGCACGTAAAACCACAGCTATCTCTGACAAGTACTCCAAGACTCAGATCGTTAACGAGATTGTTGAGAACACTGGTCTGACCCGTAAAGACGTGAACGCTGTTATGGACGAGCTGTCTGTACTGATCGAGCGTCACATCAAAAAACGTGCTGTTGGTGAATTCACCCTGCCAGGTCTGCTGAAAATCAAGACCATCAAGAAACCAGCTCAGAAAGCCCGTAAAAACGTGCCAAACCCATTCCGTCCTGGTGAAACCATGGATGTTGCAGCCAAGCCTGCTTCTACCCGTGTAAAAGTTCTGCCTCTGAAAAAACTGAAAGACATGGCTATGTAAGCCTGACTCAGTCAGTTATTCAGAAACGGCCTGCTTGCTCTGCAACAGGCCGTTTTTTATTGGCTGCAATTTAGTTAAGCTCTGTTGATGCCAAACGACCTTATCCCGCTACTGTCTGAAATACAGACATGCACCTGCTGTGCTGATCACCTGCCGCTGGGCCCTCGCCCGGTGGTACGTATCAGCCAAACAGCGCGTATTCTGATTATTGGTCAGGCGCCGGGGACTAAAGTACATGCCTCCGGTATCCCCTGGGATGACGCCAGTGGCAAACGCCTGCGTCAGTGGATGGGGGTTGATGATAAGACATTTTATGATGCCTCCAGGATTGCCATCATGCCCATGGGATTTTGCTACCCGGGCAAAGGCAAAAGTGGCGATCTGCCGCCACGCGCGGAATGTGCGCCGCAGTGGCACCAGCCTTTAAAAGAGCAGATGCCGGATATAGAACTGACGTTATTAATCGGCCAGTACGCGCAGAACTATTACCTGAAGGACGATGTTAAAACCCTGACGGAACGGGTGAAAAACTGGCGTGATTTCCCGCCAGAGTATTTTGCTTTACCCCACCCTTCGCCAAGAAATCAGATCTGGCTGAAAAAGAATCCGTGGTTTGAAGCTGAGATGATTCCACATTTACAGTCACGTATCAAACAACTGCTGTAAAGACTGGCTGGCCGCCATCCAAAAGCAGGAAGAACAAAAATGCTGGACGAACGGAAGGCTGGAAGCCAGAAGGAAGAACTAAAAGCGCAAAAGCAGAAAGCCAGTGAACGAAAGGCAAGAAGAACAGAAAACAGGTGAAACAGAAGCCGGGCTGACGTTCGATTCAGCCCGCTCTGTTTAAATAATACAGCCTGCTACCACTGATCGCGAAGGCTGCGTAACGCGCGGAACACGTCACGGTCGCCTTCACCCAGATCAGGAAATTCCTGCTTCAGATTCTGGCGCACTTCATCACTGTGCAGACGCAGAAACGGATTGTATTCCCGCTCCTGGCCCAGGGTCATTACCGGCATTTCATCCGGCTCGTTAGCCTGAATCTGATCCAGCCAGTACCCGACCATGCTATTACCCGGTTCGCGCGTGCGGGCAAAGTTCAGGTTATTCTGCATATAGTCATGGCCGGGATACAGCAGGGTTTCATCCGGTAACGGCTGCAGCTGTGACACAAAAGTTTCGTACATATCGTCGACATTACCGCCGTTGCGGCAGTTACCGGCACAGGCGTTAAATAACGTATCACCGGAAAACAGCAATGGTACAGAGTCGGTTTCTGAGGCGTCAGCCAGCAGACATAAATGCACGGCCGTGTGGCCCGGCGTAAACAGCACTTTCAGACGGATAGTGCCCAGTTCCACCACATCGCCTGCCACCAGACCGTGGGCCTGATTGGGGATTTTCCCCATGGCATTTTTATGTGCCCACACAGGTGCGCCGGTGGCCGCCTGCACTGCAGGGTTGCCACCAATGTGGTCATGATGTTCGTGGGTATTGATGATAAGTTTTATCTGATACCCCTGCTCTTCTGCCAGGGCGACCATCTGCTCACCATCTAACGGATCCAGTGCAATGGCCTGACGGGTTTCTTCGCAACCAATCAGATAATTAAAATTGCGTAAGCCATTGTGCATGTATCGGCGGATAACCTGCATGATGTCTCCTTACCAGTAAATGTGATTTTCTGCGTCGTCTTCGCCGTCCATATCGGCGACAAACTGATCACCCAGTAAGTTTTTCAGTTCGTGTGCCCGGGCTTCCAGTTCTTCTGAGGTATAAGGTACCGCCGGGCTGTGTCCCCATACCGGGCCAGGCCATGCAGGATCGTCGGCATAACGGGCGATATGGTGAATGTGTAGCTGTGCGACGACATTACCCAGCGAAGCCACGTTCATGGATTTGGCGGAAAAATGATCAGCCATTTTTTCCAGAACCCAGCTGGATTCTTTCATCAGCTGGATGCGGTCATCTTCTGACAGGTGATAAATTTCTTTGGCGTCTATGCGCGCCGGTACCAGAATGACCCATGGATAACGGCTGTCGTTCATCAGTAACACCTGACACAATGGCAGGCGACCAATAAAGGTAGTATCTGACTGTAAGCGCTCGTCGAGTTGGAACATAATTCTCTCCGCTACATCTGTATTGTTTCAATGATAGGCCGGGATACGATCCGGGTCACCATTTTTACGTAGTGTTCAGTTGGTCTTTACCTTGGTCATAAGACAGCAGAATCAGTGAAACCGGGGCACCAATATGAGTAATTTTGAGGTCTGTCACAGCATTTACGACATACCGGAAGCGGCGTGGAACGCTCTGTATCAGGACATCATACCGGCAGGCTACCCGTTTCTTGATTATCGCTTTCTCAGCGCTCTGGAGGATTCAGGCTGCATCAGTGCGGCTGCTGATCACGCCAGTGGCTGGCAACCCTGTTATCTGACGGACAACAACTACAGCCTGATCGTTCCTGCTTACCTGAAACAGCACAGTTACGCCGAATACGTGTTCGACTGGAGCTGGGCCGATGCCTACCATCGCTACGGTCTGGAATATTATCCCAAGCTGCTGTGGGCCATGCCCTTCACGCCGGCCAGCGGCCCAAGATTGCTTGGCCAGCCTCAGGATCTGTTGAAAGCCGCCAGCTGGGTGCAGGAATACATTAATCAGCAGGAAATGTCCGGCTGGCACCTGAATTTTACCGATCCGGCAACCACCTCAGAACTTGCCGCTCAACCCAATCTGGTTAAACGCACAGGCTGCCAGTTTCATTGGTTTAACCGCGACTACACCAGCTTCGATCACTACCTGGAGCATTTTGTCAGCCGCAAACGTAAATCGGTACGCAAAGAGCGTAAACGCATTGCCGAACAGGGGCTGACGCTGGAGCGTAAAACCGGTGAGCAGATCAGCGAAGAGGATATTGAGTTCTTCTACCGCTGTTACCGCAACACCTACCGGCAACGGGCATCAACACCTTATTTAAACCGCGCATTTTTCCGCCAGTTACTGGCCACCATGGCCGACAAAATCCTGCTGGTCAGCGCCTTTCATCAGAGCTCTGGGCATGAGCAGAAGCAGCCTGTCGCTGCTGCACTTTACTTTTACGACAGCGAAACCCTGTACGGCCGTTACTGGGGCTGCACGGTGGAATTCGACGCCCTGCACTTTGAAACCTGCTATTACCAGGGCATTGAATTCTGTATCGAAAATAATCTTAAACGCTTTGACCCCGGCACTCAGGGCGAACATAAAATCAGCCGGGGATTTGAGCCGGTTTTCACCCACAGCTTTCACCAGCTGCGACAGCCGGAGTTCCAGCAGGCCATCAAGGAATTTGCTCAGCAGGAACAGGAGCACGTGGAAGCCTACTTTGGCGATGCCTCAGAACTTACGCCCTTTCACCGCGAATAAAATTTAACATCAGGTAACTGCCAGCAAAAAACAGCAGGCATAAAAAAACCGGCATGAAACAAAGGTATGAAACAGAGGCCGGCAAGATCTGTCACATCGCCCGATCCTTCAGCAGAGGACGATGAACAAGGAGAGTGATCGGCTTTGTCTGGGACAAAGCCTTGGCTGGCATCCGTTCCAGCAAGAGTGAAATTCTTAAGTGTTAAGCAGCTGCAGTGCAGCTGCTTAACACTCTTATAGCTTGCATGAAGCTTACTTAATGGAATCCAGGTATTCCGGCAGCCACAGACTGATCTGCGGCACAAAGGTAATGACCACCAGACACACCAACATCAGCAGCAGCCATGGCAGACAGGCTTTGATGGCCCAGCCAATGCTCTTACCTGTAATACCCGCGGTTACGAACAGGTTCAGCCCCACCGGCGGTGTCAGCATACCCAGTTCCATGTTCACGACCATGATGATACCGAGGTGAATCGGATCAATACCCAGCTGCATAGCAATTGGCAACAGAATCGGCGCCATGATCAGCAGAATGGCAGACGGCTCCATAAAGTTACCGGCCATNAGCAGCAGAATGTTCATCACGATCAGGAAGCCCCAGGCTGGCAGACCCCATTCCACAATGGTGGAGGCCAGTGAGTGCGGAATCTGTTCTGACGTCAGCACGTGAGCAAACAGCATGGCGTTGGCAATAATAAACAGCAGAGTCACACTGACACGGGCCGCTTCNCGNACGATATTGGCGATTTCCGGGTTGTACACGGAGCGCACAGTACCGCTGAACAGCAACACGATATTACGNACNGTCGCAGCAANCAGGTTCTCACCTTCTTTACGCCATGGCTGACCTTTTAATGGACCCACATCGCGGTAACCCCACATGGCNACAAAGAAGCCATACACTGCAGCCACAGCCGCTGCTTCAGTCGGGCTGGCAACACCACCATAAATAGTACCCAGAACCAGAATAATCAGCAGCAGACCACCNGATGCAGCAAAGCCTGTGCTCAGAATTTTNCCCAGACCAGCAAANGGCTCAGCCGGCAGATTCTTACGACGGGCAACGATATAAATGGTCACCATCAGAATCAGACCGATCAGAATNCCTGGTACAAAACCGGCCATAAACATACGGCTGGCAGACACTTCGGTCGCGGCAGAGTAAACCAGCATCACAATGGATGGCGGAATCAGAATACCCAGAGTACCGGCAGTCGATACCGCACCGGCAGCAAAGGACAGCGGGTAACCCGCACGCACCATACCGGCCAGAACGATAGAGCCAACCGCTGCCACGGTCGCCGGAGACGAACCGGAAACAGCAGCAAACAGCATACAGGCCAGAACCGAGGCCATAGCCAGACCGCCACGCACGTGGCCAATACAGGCAACGGCAAAATCAATCATACGGCGGGCAACACCACCGGATGACAGGAANGCAGACGACAGAATAAAGAACGGAATCGCCAGCAGAGTGTAATGCTCAGAAACCGCTTCAAACAGTTTCAGAGAAATCGATGCCATGGAGTCGTTGGTAAACAACAGGATGGCAGTGATCGATGAGAAACCCAGTGCAAACGCAATCGGCAGACCGATCGCCATACACAGGAACAACAGCAGGAATAAAGTCAGGGCCACCATTACGCGTTACCTCCTTTATCTTCACTGAGTTCTTTTTCGTCAAAGTCTACTTCGCGGTGTTTATGGAAACTGTCGGCATCGCCCTTCCACACTTCCCACGCCAGCTCCAGCAGACGAATCGTCAGCATACCGAAGCCAAACAGCAGACCGGATGTCGCTACCCATTTAGGAAGATCAATATCTTCCAGCGGAATGCCGATCATTTTCAGCTTGGAAACATAAATCCACGAGCTGTANCCNAACATCCCGGCGTACACCAGAGCGACACCAATAGAAAACAGTACCACGTAACGGCGGATACCCGTTGGCAGACGGTCGAGCATAGCGTCGACACAGATATGAGATTTTTCGCGCACGGCCCATGCGCATCCCAGCAGCACCATCCAGGCACTGAGCAAAAGTGTCGCTTCCTGCGCCCAATGAATCCCTGTATTGAAGACAAAGCGGGCTATGACTTCTGCGAACACGATAAGTGTCACAACCACCAGCAATTTGCCGATGATAATGTCCTCCAGCCGGTTTATTTTTCTGATCATGGTAAGCCACCGTTATTGTTGTATTAGGGCCTCTCACTAATTGCAGCGAGACCTGTTACGTATCCGCCCGNGTCGATCCGGGTACATGACCCAAATGCAGCAGGCATAGATTGCAACTGNCGCTGAGAAATAAATCAGCANACAGTTTGCAACCTGTTGAGCTGCCTTAAGAGCAATCCGGGTGCCAATTNTNAATAACCGTCGGATTATTCAGGAAAAATTTCGCAACAAAAGTGTGTAAACCGCGTAACCACGCAGAAGACACAAAGTGCTTCTACGACCAAAGTAAAAGACAGCGTAACAATTAACGTTAAGACGCAGAGGGTAAGCAGAAAAATCTTAGTTAACATTGGGTGGATCTCCACCCAACAGCGAAAAGAAAAGGAAATTAGGGAAACAGTCGGGCGACNGTTTCCCGGAAGNGNAAGCCCATCGATTGATAAAAATATCAGTCGATGTGTTTAAAGGCCTGNTTATCCAGACCGTATTTTTTCATTTTTTCATACAGGGTTTTACGCCCCAGCATCATTTCTTCCTGAACTTCTTTCAGGCGTCCCTGATGACGGGTCAGAACCTCACGNAACAGGGTTTCTTCGTAACGGGCTACCTGTTCNGCCAGCGAAATACGGCCACTGTCTGCCGANCCATCGCCATTGAGCATNCTTTCAAAAGCCCGCTCGCCACCCAACAGAACGAAACACTCNGCCAGNTTNCGCAGCTCCCGNACGTTGCCCGGCCAGTCATGACTNAGCAGCGCCTGNCGCTGGCCGGAGGTTAAAGGTTTCATTTCCGACCCATAACGGTTGGACGCCGCCCACAGGAAGTGTTCAAACAGCAGTGGAATATCATCACGGCGCTCGCGNAACGGCGGAATATNCACCTGTACCACGTTCAGACGGTAATAGAGATCGAGGCGGAATTCGCCCTTCTCACTCAGTTCTTTCAGATCGGTTTTGGTGGCCGCGACTACNCGAATATCCAGTGGAATCTGCTCATTGCCACCCAGCGGTTCAACCTTACGTTCTTCCAGCACCCGCAGCATTTTGATCTGCAGCACCATTGGCATACTTTCGATTTCATCGAGAAACAGAGTACCGCCATTGGCGTGCTGGAATTTCCCCACCCGTTTTTTACCGGCGCCGGTAAAGGCACCGGCCTGATGACCGAACAGCTCGCTTTCAATCAGACTTTCCGGAATCGCACCGCAGTTAATGGCCACAAACGGCTCTTCGTGACGCTGACTGTGAGCATGCAGATAACGCGCAACCAGTTCCTTACCACAACCGGTTTCACCGTGAATCAGNACATCCGCCGGCGTATCTTTGATGTGATCCAGNGTACCGCGCAGTTTTTTCATNTCTGCATGGTTNCCTATGATCCGCGGNCCCGGGCGTGACTGCACTTCCACTTCCTGCCGCAGGCGACGGTTTTCCAGTGTCAGCGCNCGCTTTTCACTGGCGCGCTGCACGACTTCCAGCAGCTGATCGGTAGGAAATGGCTTTTCCAGAAAATCGTAAGCACCGGCGCGCATAGCGTCCACGGCCACAGAAATATCGCCATGACCCGTAAGCATAGTGACCGGCAGGTCCTGATCTATGGTGTGTATTTCGCGCAGCANCTCCATGCCATCCATCACCGGCATGTTGATATCGGTAATTACAATGCCCGGCCAGCTGTATTCGATGTGACGCAGTGCATCACGGCCATTGGTCGCCGTCAGGACTTCAAAATCCTCAATTTCCAGTGTCTGGGCCAGCGCCCGGCATACACTCTCTTCGTCGTCGACGATCAGCACCAGAGTCATGCAGTCTCTCCGTGTCTATAAACAGGTAATGTCAGTACAAAGCAGGTGCCACCTGCAGCGGTTTCCTTCAGAGTGAGGCTACCGCCCAACGTTTCAATAATGCGGCGCGACAGCGCCAGCCCTANGCCAAGACCTCTTGCCTTGGTNGTAAAAAANGGCTCAAANATTTTNTCGCGCAATTCTTCAGCAATTCCCGGGCCAGAGTCTGTAACCAATATTTCCACTTCGTCTGTCGCGGCNCGGATATCCATGGCGATCCAGCCGTTGGCTTCTTCTTCCAGCGCATCGGCAGCGTTGGTGACCAGGTTCACCAGTACNTGCTGCACCTGCACCGGATCNCCAAACAATTCNGGAATATCCGGCTGCNGACGNATACGGAAATCCAGCGCCGACTTTTTCAATAATGGGGTCATAATGACCCGTGTACCGCTNAGNACTTCCTGCAGACCGAACGGNCGTGGCTCTGGTGGTGTGCGGCGGGCAAACACTTTAAAACGCGACACAATATCCCGCATGTTGCCCACCACCTGCTGCAGNTCTCCCAGATTCGCACTGACTTTTTCATACTGGCCTTTNTCCAGCAGNCGCTGACTGTTTTCGATATAGGTATTCAGCGCCAGCAGCGGCTGACTCAGCTCATGATTAATACCTGCTGACATTTCCCCNAATACGGCCAGCTTGGCGGTCTGNACCAGCTGCCCCCGGGTTTCCGTGAGCTGTTCCTGCGTCGTACGGTAATGATCCACCAGNTCCTGCAGCTCTTCATTGGATTCTTTCAGCTCNCTGGTCAGCAGTGCCACNCGCCGNTCCAGTTCGGAATTCAGTACNGCTACNTGCCGCTGTACTTCNGTACGTTTNCGCTGATACAGCCANAGCAGAAAGAGCAAGGCAAANGCCAGTGTGTAGTACAGCAGATAGACNGCAACGTCCTGAAATAAAACGCTGGATGGCACCAGNGCAAAAATNTGCCAGCCAAGATCGGGTAAACGCGTNCGCCGGGCAAAATAGCGATTGGCTAAACCGGTGGAATTCAGTACNACCTGATCACTGTGAAAAATACTGTCGAGGGATTCGGTCGATAAACTGACCAGCGATGTNCGTGGATAACGGCGGGNTTCATGAATNGCCAGACGCTGGGTTTCAGCCAGCGGATACAGCGTGTTGTACACCCATTCCCCNCGTGAAGCGGCAAACACAACACCGTCGTAACCAACAANCATATAATCAGATGCGTATTCTTTTATACGGTAAAGAATAGGTTCCAGATTCGCCTTAACAACGACCACNCCGATGATATTGCCGTTGTCATAAACCGGTGCGGAAAAAAAATACCCACGCTCNCCNGTNATAAATCCACTGGCGTAATAATGACCACGNTCACCCAGCATGGCCTGCTGAAAATANGGNCGGAANGAGAAATCACGGTGTTCAAAATCAAAGCCAAAATCCTTACTGGCNGCCACCGGAAAGCCACTTGGNGAAATAACAATCAGGGCTTCGGTTTTCATATCTTCATTGGCNCGCNGTAAAAAACGCTTCAGGGATTCGCCATCCTGCTTACCATTTAANGCATCTTTTACGGTACGCATGCGGGCAATACCGGAGGCNATATTTTNATANGGCCCAAGTTCGGCANTGATNGTCTCACGCATNTGCATGGCACCCGCTTCCAGCCTGGCTAAAACGTCATCACGCAGCTGTTCAGAACTGATCATCATCACCAGTAAAAAACCGGCCAACCATAAAATGCAAATCAGAATTGTCGCTCTGACTGAAAAGCCTGTTGCGTCTTCCGTGGTTGCCTGCGCTGTAATGTTTTCGGTATTTTGCATGCGCTCAATAGCCTGTCCGAATGTCACGGGATTACTTATTAGTCAGTCTGCAGCAACAGAACCGGTGTCACTGATGCCTGTGGTTGCTATTTATATCAGAAATACCGGTAGTCGTTTTCTGATTTGACGAAAGTCACCCATCATTCATTTTCAGCGGGTGGAATCCCACCCATAGCGACCTATTCTGGATAGCGGCTGCGGAGAGTATATCAGGACATGATCTGCGACTTTGGTCTGAAAAGCACGGCAAGCAATCCCCGGAAAACCGGGAGTTGGCGAATTTATCGGCCTTGTTCACAGCAGCATGGCACACCGCTTGCTCAACTGCAGCTGCACATTAACCTCAACTCATAATAAGAGAGAGAAATACGATGAAAGGTCTGACTACCATACTGATGGCCGCTGCTACCCTGCTGGCAGCATTCACCGCAGAAGCACGCCCAATCGAAATCAAACTGTCCCACGTTGTGGCAGAAAACACCCCGAAAGGTCAGATGGCTCTGAAATTTAAAGAGCTGGCTGAAGCACGTCTGCCAGGTAAAGTGGAAGTTAAGGTTTACCCTAACTCCCAGCTGTACACTGACGCATCCGTTCTGCAGGCTCTGCAACTGGGTGACGTAGAAATCGCTGCTCCGGCACTGTCTAAGTTCCAGAAATACAACTCTCAGCTGCAGGTGTTCGANCTGCCGTTCCTGTTCAACGACATGGCAGCGGTTGACCGTTTCCAGAAAAGTCCTGAAGGCCAGAAACTGCTGAGCTCCATGACCAGCAAAATGCTGGTAGGTCTGGGTTACCTGCACAATGGTATGAAGCAACTGTCTTCTAACGANCCTATCCGNGTGCCAGCTGACATTGCCGGTAAAAAATTCCGCATCATGACTTCTGACGTTCTGCAGGCNCAGTACGAAGCGGTACACGCCATTCCGCTGAAAAAGCCTTTCTCTGAAGTATTTACCCTGNTGCAGACCCGTGCCATCGACGGTCAGGAAAGNCCATGGTCAAACACTTACGCTTCCAAGTTTTTTGAAGTGCAGGNTTACGTAACTGAAACCAATCACGGTCTGCTGGACTACCTGGTAGTGACCTCCNCTGAATTCTGGTACGGCCTGCCAGACGACATCCGTGAAACCCTGAAGCAGTCCATGGACGAAGCCATTGCCTATGGTAACGACATCGCGGCCAAACAGGATCTGGAAGACCGTCAACGTATTATCGATTCCGGCAAAACGGAAATCATTGAAATCTCTGCTGAAGAACGTCAGCAGTGGATCAATTCAATGAAGCCCGTCTGGAAAATGTTCGAAGATGAAATCGGTGCCGATCTGATCGACGCTGCCATTAAATCTAACGAACTATAAAAAACCAAAAACTGTAAACACAACACACNGGACAGCTTTATGAAATTTGTAGCTATTCCATCCGCTTTGGCACTGGCCGTAGTAGCCGCCGCCGCTGCACATGCTGAAACGACTACCACAGATTTTTACGGTAGCATTCGTCTCGGTCTGGACAACGCCGACGCTGGCGTGCCAAACGATGGTCTGCAGGGTCGCGATTACGCCAGCCGTATCGGCGTAAAAGCCAGCACTGATCTGGGTAATGGTTTAACTGGCGTTGGTGTTGTCGAATACGGTCTGGTAGACGACGAAGGCGTAACCCTGAACCAGAAAGGTCAGGCTACCCTGCGTCTGGGCTACGTTGGTCTGAAAGGCGCTTTCGGTGAAGTTTACTACGGCTCCCAGACTACCCTGTGGCACAAATATGTTCGTGGTCCATACTTCTCTGATGCGAACGATTCCGTTCGTCTGGGTACTACCCGTAAAGACGATCTGACTCAGTACTACTACAACGGCGAAAACTTCAGTGTGGGTGTTTCCATGCGTACTGAAGGTCAGGACGGCGACGATATCGACGATTACTCTGTCGGTGGTCAATACAACTTTGGCCCGGCCAAAGTTGCACTGGCTTACGTAAAAGATGAGTCCGGCGATAACACTGGTGAAATGTACGGCGCACGNGTTTGGTACGATGTAACTGACGCATTTGCTCTGTCTGCATACTACCACCAGGCATCCAAAGACATGGACGCTTACGGCAACTTCTCCGGTAACGTTGTTGTAACCGGTAACGACGGTGGCCGTGGTGTTACAAGCTGTACTGGTTCTAACGTAGCGGATCAGGGCATCTACGCTGGCTACAAATTCGGCAGCAACATGGTTCATGGCCGTGTAGCGCTGGACAGCTGCAGCGGTGATATCGATGGCGACACTTACTCTTACAAAGTTGAGTACGTGCGCTTCCTGGCGAAAAACTACCGTGTATGGGCTTCTTACGAAGCACTGGACATGGATGACACCCGTGTAGCGACTTCTGCTGCCGGCAATGAGTTCTCCAGCACTATGTCTGAAACTCAGCTGGGTGTACGTTACGACTTCTGATTTCTCAGACGTCACCTCCGACATCCTGAGCGCGCCGGGTTCCTTCGGCGCTACAGGATGTCTGGTCTGATATGATGACCAGAGCCCGCCCACTGGGCGGGCTTTTTTCTTTCCGGCGAGTATTTCTGGAGTCCCGTATGACTCGTTATTCTTCTTTGCGTTTTTTATTTTTATGCGTTTTTTCCGCCTTGTTTGCCACCGGCTGCAGTGTCTTTGAACAAAAGCCTGTCGATGTGGGTTCCGGCGAGGTAAAAGTCACAGTCCCCTCCAGCATTAAAGTGATTGCTGTGGATACCCGGGAAGTGAATGCACCGTCACTGTATCGTGGTAACTACCACGTGCGCATGGCACCCGGTATTCATACTCTGCTGGTGCAATATGTGGAAAACTGGAACACCATGGATGAATCTGGCTACATCATCAAATCCGAGGCCATCGAAATCCGCAGCGATTTTGCCGCCGGTACCGAATACCGTATTGATCTGACCACGCCGCAAAGCCGCCGTGAAGCACAGCAATGGGTACTGGCGCCGGACGTGCGCCTGGCGTCGGCCAAAGGTGAAGTAAAAGGCCACGAAATCAAAGGTCCGGTGATTACCACCGCTGCTGATACCGATGTGGTCGAATCTCTGCAGGCTCTGTGGCAGGCATCCACACCGGAAGACCGTCAGCGTTTCAGAGACTGGCTAGAGACCCAGCAATAACACCGCAATGACCAGCGACCGGGGCGATGACCCCGGCGCTGCTTTCTGCTATAACAGCGCCCGATATCATCAACTGAACAATGACTATGCGTCTCAGAGCCTACAAAGTTAACGATATTCTGGTCTACGCCAGCCGCGGTACCGAAGCCAAAACCATGGCTGCCCCTATGATCCGTCCGGTGGAAGAATGGCGTNAAGACGTCTCCGCCTGGGTTGCACTGCGTGCAGAGCGGGCACCCGAGCTGGATGCNCAGTGGGACGAAAGCAGAACAGAGCCCTANATNGNCACTGANAAGTAGCCGGATTNTCCGGATCTGAGCGCCTGACTTTTCAGTACNNNCGAACCACTGACACTGTGGTNTNGCTGNAAACTGCAGCCCTGCCCTCATNCGATTGCGACGNTCNTGACGCAGGNCGTCAAACCCGCCTGACTTATCTGTCATAACCGCCATCTGCTGCTAAGCTGAANGCAGGTATCAGCGGAAGTACAGTATGACCCCTCAAGCATCAGGCCCCTATTCAGCAACATCGAACAAAGCCAGAGAACGCTCCCTGCGTGTACGCATCTTCATCCCCATGCTGATTGTGGCACTGGTGCCGCTCATACTGCTGGCCGCTCAGATTCTGCGTGACAGTGAGACCAACCTCTACAAACTGTCAGAGATCCAGCTGACCAATGCCTCTCAGATCGAACGGCAGGCTCTGGATACCTGGCTGAAGCACAGACTGATGGACATCAGCTACCACAGTGAGCGCGGTCACTTTACTGCGCTGATTCAAAAACTGTCGGCAGCGCTGAAGTCCTCATCAAAANCANCNCAAAACTATGTNCTCAGCNCCNCATGGCGCAGTCTGATTGAGCCCTATCANAACGACATCCGGAAACTGACNGGCACATACAAAGATCTGTACGACATTATGCTGGTCGATCCGGCTGGTAACATACTGTACAGCGCCACTGAAGANAACGACCTCGGCACCAGNCTGCTGGATGGTCCTTATGCTGACAGCCGTCTGGGGGAAANCGTACANCACACCCTGACCACTGAATCTCAGGCCATCTCNGAAATTGAACCCTACCCNCCGTCNGNCGGCCAAAGCAGCTTATGGATCAGTTCCCCACTGACAGATCAGGATACGCTGGCNGGTGTTCTGGTGTTTCAGCTGAATACTGAGCGTTTGCAGGAGCTGACCAAAAAAGCCGAGCTGGACACCAACCGNTACTACCTGCTTGACCGCCGCGGNCGGACGATGACAGCGTCATTTGGCACAACGGTCACCTTCGGCTCGTCGATCAGCNGCCAACAGAAATTTACTCTGACGCCGCATCAGCTGGGCAAAGTAAATTTTTATCAGGCGCCGGATGGTATTGATGTTCTTGGGGTCGCACACGAAGTAAGCCTGCCGGGACAGAACTGGTATATCGTCAGTGAACTGCCNGTTTCTACCCTGAAAAGTGCNCTGGACAATGTNCTGCCCAACCTGATTCTGGTCGGCAGCATTCTTGCCATCATGGTGTTCATTGCNGCAGTTCTTACCGCACGTTATCTGTCATCGCCCATGGTGCAGCTNAACGGNCTGATCCGCCGNGTCACCCGCAACCATTCNATGAGCATTCACCGTGAGGAGTTACCGACCACCAGTATCCGNGAAATCAANCAGCTGGCGGAAAGTCTGATGCACATGACACAGACCCGTCAGGCTCTGAATCAGTCTCTNGAAGAGAGCCACTACCAGACCCAGAAAGCCCTGCACGCATTGCAGGACCAGAAGTTCGCACTGGATCAGCATGCCATTGTGGCNATCACCGATAAGTTCGGAACCATCACCTACGTGAACCAGCGTTTTTGTGACATCAGTGGATACGAACCGGAGGAGCTGATAGGCAATAACCACCGTCTGCTGAAGTCCGGCTTCCATGACGAAGCCTATTACTCAGTCATGTATAACACGTTAAAAAATGGCAAAGTGTGGCACGGGGACTTCTGTAACCGCGCCAAAGATGGCCATATTTACTGGGTAAATACCACCATCGTGCCGGTGAATGACGCCGACGGCAGTCACTACATTGCCATCCGTACCGACATCACAGAACAGCGCCGCATGTTTGAAGTACTGCAGCAGCTGAATGATATTTCCTCATCCAACGACTCCGTTGATGCCAAAGTTAACCGCATTCTGAAGCTTGGCTGCCGCATTTTTGAAGCACCCTATGGTTTTGTGTCAGAAAAGAGCGGCAATGATCAGATCATCCATTACGCCGTCAGCCCCGGCAACGAAATCGTCCCTGGCAGCGTATTCGACGCATCCGCCTGTCTGCTTAAACCGGATATCAATAAGCGTGAAGCGCTGATGTACGAGGAGCGTTCAGAGTCTGAAGCTCTGCATCTGCCATTTTTGCCGGGCCGCAAAATTAAATCAGCCATCGGCATGATCGCAAAGCAGCCTGGCAGTGAATCCTTTGTCAGCTTCATCGGCACGCGTCCGCGCCGCAGGCCCTTTACCGAACACGATAAAAACCTTATTGAACTGATCACCAAGTGGATCAGTAACGAACGGGAAAACGCCCGCAAACAGGAAGATATCAATCAGCAACAGATATTGCTGGAACGCATGAGCGAGATCGGCCGTATTGGCGTGTGGTCAATGGATATGACAGATCAGACTGTGTACTGGTCGCCCATGATGTATGAAATCCTCGGTTTACCGCGGGACACCGTAATCGACCGGGAAAAAGCCATATCCTTCCATAAAGCGGGCAAATATCGCGACAGAATCATCGAGCTGATTCAACAATGTGCAGAGAAAGGTGACGCCTGGGAAGAAACCGGATTAATGATCACGGCAAATGGCCAGGAAATCTGGGTCGCTATGCAGGGCAGCGCAGATTTCCGCGAAGGAAAATGCATCCGCCTGAACGGCTCCATGCGTGATATCGATGCCCGGGTCCGCGCGGAAAAAATCGCCAACGAGCAGAATGAACGCTTTAACCTCATCGTTGAATCTACCTCTGTGGGCCTCTGGGACTGGAACATTACGGATGGCAGCGCCGTATTCAACGAACGTTGGGCAGAAATTCTTGGCTATACCCTCAAAGAGCTGACCCCGGCCGGGATCGATACCTGGCTCAGATTCGTTCATCCGGATGATCTCAAAAAATCGGAAGACATGCTGTTCGCTCACTGGCGTGGGGAAATCGACCGTTACGAACTTGAATTCCGCATGCGTCATAAAGACGGCCATTGGGTCTGGGTAATGGATACCGGCCGGGTCGTGGAATGGGATGAAAATCACCGTGCCCTGCGCATGACAGGTACCCACGTTGACATCACTGAGCGTAAAGAAGCAGAAGAACGGCTGGAAGAAATTAACCGCCGTATGCAGCTGGCCAAAGATTCTGCGCAGATCGGCATCTGGGAATATTATCCGGAAACCGACACCGTTGGACTGGACGAACAGATGTGCCGCATTTACGGCCTGCCACCGGAAACCACATCCATCAATGGCCGCGCCATTACAGCCATGGTGCACCCGGATGACCGCCCACGCACAGAAGAAATTATTCAGCATTCCGTCGATACCGGCGAAAACCTGTTTACCGACTTCCGTATCTGCCTGCTGAGCGGGGAAATCCGTTACGTGCGCTCGTCCGCACTGGTGCTCAATGACAGCAAAACCGGCGCCACGCGGCTGGTTGGTGTGAACTACGAAATTACCGACATTAAAAATAAAGAACTGCAGAATCAGCAGACGCTGTCTTTACTTGAAGCCACTCTGGAATCCACCGACAACGGTATTCTGGTTACCGACGAACATGAACGCGTCATCCGCTGGAATGCCCAGTATCGCCAGTTGTGGTTAATTGACCAGGAGGACCTGTACGGTATCGATTATCCGAAGCTGGTAGAAGACGAAATTCTGCCGCAATTAGCCGATCCGGAACGTACCCGCCGTCAGGTGAAAGAAGTCTTTAATTCCCAGCATCAGGGCGTGTTTGATGTGCTGGTCTGCAAAGATGGCCGGGTGTTCGAACGCACTTCCCTGCCCATGCTGATCGACAATGCTGTGCGCGGCCGGGTGTGGAGCTACCGCGATATCACCCAACAGAAGAAAGATGAAATAGCCCTGCTGGAAGCCAAAACTCAGGCAGAGAGCGCGGTAAAAGCCAAAGGCGAATTCCTTGCCAGTATGAGTCACGAAATCCGTACACCAATGAATGGGGTGATCGGCATGCTCGATCTGTTACGTGCCACACCGCTCAACAGCGAACAGAAACACCGCATTGATCTGGCCTCCAGCAGTGCCAACGCCCTGCTCAGCCTGATCAACGATATCCTCGATTTTTCCAAAATCGAAGCCAACAAACTGGAGCTCGAACCGCTGCGCTTCGACCTGCTGAAAATGGCCGGTGAGCTGGGCGAGAATATGTCGCAGCTGGCACAGGCTAAACATCTGGATCTAATTCTGGATATCCATAACGTTCCTGTCTGTGAAGTCATTGGCGATGCCGGACGACTGCGCCAGATTCTGACCAACCTGCTGGGCAATGCCATTAAGTTCACCAGTGAAGGCCAGATCACGCTGAGCCTCGCCCTGCGCCCGGCATCTGTGGATCGCTGGCAACTGTTGGCCAGTGTGGAAGACTCTGGTATTGGCATTCCACAGGAAGCCATCGGTAATCTGTTCCAGGCCTTCAGTCAGGTCGATGCTTCAACTACCCGCCGCTACGGCGGTACCGGGCTCGGTCTCGCCATTGTGAAACAGCTGTGCGGTCTGATGGATGGCGACATTTCAGTGACCAGCGAACCGGGCAAAGGCAGCACCTTCACCGCCCGGGTCTATCTTGATGCGGCGCCGGAGTCAGCGCTGGCCCGCCCATCGCAGCCAGTGAACGGTAAACGCATTCTGGTGGCAGATCACAACCGTCTGCACACCGCCTGTATTGCCCGCCAGTTCGCTTTATGGGGCGCAAAAGTTACCTCGGCAGCTAATACCGCTGAAGCGGAAAAAGCGCTGTCGCAGGACAACTATGATATTGCTCTGCTGGATCTCGGGCTGCAGGAAGGGCATGAGATCATCACCACCCTGGCGCGCTTCAGACAGGAAAACCCAGACAACCTCACACGCTTTGTGCTGATGACACCGATGGATTTCATCGCCACACCGAAACGGCTGCAGCAGGCCGGGTTTGCCGCGTATTTCCCTAAACCCGTCACCTTCAATAATTATCTGATGACGCTGGATATGGCAGACAGCGCCGACAACGGCGAGGAAGCTGAAACGGTTCATCACTCAGGACACCGTCTGCTGCTGGTCGAAGATAATGAAATTAACCAACTGGTTGCCAGCGAACTTCTGAAAGGCGCAGGTTACCGCATCGATATTGCCAGCAATGGTTTGGAAGCGCTGAAGCAACTGGCAGAAATGCCGGCAGATTGCCCGTTTTCCGCCGTGCTGATGGACTGTCAGATGCCGGAAATGGATGGCTTTGAAGCAACCCGCGCCATCCGTAATGGCAAAGCCGGAGAAGAAGCCGTTAAGTTGCCGGTGATTGCCATGACCGCCAATGCCATGCAAGGGGACAGAGAGCGTTGTCTGGAGGCTGGTATGGATGACTATCTGACCAAGCCGATTCAGGCGGCGCAACTGATCTCTACCCTCACCCGCTGGCTGCCGGATGAAGCGCCTGGCGGGCCTTTGCTACAGCCAGAAGCCGAACCCGCCGAACAGGAACACGAAGTCTGGGACGAAGCCAGTGCCCTGGAACGTCTGATGGGTGATTCCGTGCTGCTGCGGCAGTTGCTGGGCATGTTCAGTGCTGAATTTCCTGACCGGCTGACAGAAATCAGCAAAGCGACGGAAGAACTGGATTTTGAAGAAATACACAGCTATGCCCATAGCCTGAAAGGCGTCAGCAGTAATCTGGCAGCCACAGCCCTGTACCGTATAGCCAATCAACTGGAAGAGGCTGCACTGAAGCACAATGAAGTTCTGTGCCAGTCACTGGTTACCCGCCTCGGGGAAGCCGGAGAGACATTCCTTCAATATGTGAAAGACTTTATTGACGACGGAACACAGTAATAACCCGGCAGACATGCGCTGAACGGCTACACTGAAGTTATCAAAGCATACGATTCGCTGAGCCAGGAGAGCCCTGCCGATGCCCGCTCCACACGTCATGATTGTTGATGATGCGCCCGAGAACCGCCTTGTGTTGAGCACACTGCTGGAGTCTGACTATCAGACTTCCGAAGCAGAGTGTGGTGAAGACGCCATCAACATGCTGTCTGATGCCCGCCCTGATCTTATTCTGCTGGATATCTCGATGCCCGGCATGAGTGGCTACGATGTCTGCGTCAATATTCGCAAAAATCCGGAAACCCGGGGTATTCCGGTGATCTTTGTCTCCGCCAAAGACAGTACCGAAGAGCGCCTTGAAGGCTTTGAAGCTGGCGCTGATGACTTCCTCACCAAGCCCATTGACGGCAACAGCCTGCTGGAGAAAGTTAAGTTTCATATCCAGCGCAGCCTGGATAAAAAAGAGGCCCAGAAACAGTCTCAGGATGCGATGAATGTCGCAATGGAAGCGATGACCAGCTCCAGCGAACTGGGCCAGATTATTCAGTTTGTAAAAGAAGTACAGACGATCCGCACGGCGATGCAGCTGAGTACCTCGATTATGACAGTTGCCTCGCAATTTGGTCTTAATACAGCAGTACTGATTGATACCGCTCCGGCCACATTACTCGGCTGTAGCAAAGATTCGATGGAAGCGCGCCTGATGGAAAAATTCCGCACGGCCGAACAGCGTATTACCAACATGGGCGTACGTACCATCATCCGCAGTGGTCCGGTGGTGATGCTGATTAAAAACATGCCCTATGACGATGAATCCCGTTACGGTCGCCTGAAAGACCATCTGGCGGTACTGGCCGATATTGCCAGCGACCGGGCCAAATCCATCCTCGCCGAATCCATGATGCACGAGCAGCGCCTGAGCTTCCTGAAAGAAATTATCGCCCTCGCCGAGCTGAACATTGAAAAGACCAGCAATGAAATTCAGAACTTTTCCGACGTGGTCACCCAGACCATGAGCGACATGCTGATTCAGCTGGAAGGCATGCTGTTTAATCTGGGCCTGGAAGACGATCAGGAGAAGAAATTGCTGGGGCTTGCCAACGTCACAACAGACAAGCTGGAAGACACCACCCGCGATACCAGCCGTCTGAATAATAACCTTAACAATATTCTCGAAGCACTCTACGACCTGTTACATGACATTCAGGAAAAAGAGCAGGATTAACCTTTATGACTGACGCCTCTATTCTGATTGCCACCAACTCCACTGAGACTTCTGATGCCATAAGTCTGGTGCTGAAAGAAAAGTACAAACTCATCTGTGTACACAGCATCGAAGAATTCTTTGCTGAATTTAGCAGCCGCATGCCAGACCTGGCCGTTATTGGCGTTGCCCTGCGCAATAAAGAAACCGCTTCATCGCCAAAAGATGGCTATGAAGTCTGCACTGCAGTGAAAAAAAATCCGGCGCACAGTTCCGTTCCTCTGATTCTGTTATCCGCTTCAAACAGCAGTGAAATCCGCCTTGCAGCCTATGAGGCAGGCGCCGATGAATTTATCAGCGACCCACGTGATGGACGTTCGATCCTGCACCGCGCTGACAAATTACTGCACGACCGTAAAGAAAAAGAACGCAGTATGGAGCAGGCACAATCCGCGGTGAAAGTCGCCATGGAAGCCATGACCAACTCCAGCGAGTTAGGCAAACTGATTCAGCTGCTGCGTGCTGTCCATCAGATCGAAAAGCAGCAGCCGTTAGCTGATGCCATCCGGGACTCGATCAGCTATTTTAATCTGTCCTGCAGTGTCATGATCCGCGCCGGCACAGAAACCTTTTCCGGTTGTAAAAAAGGATCTATGGAAGCCTCACTGATGGACAGGTTTCAGTCTTCCGGCCAGCGTATGACCCACATGGGTAACCGTACCCTGATCAACAGCGATAAAGTTGTTATGTTGATTAAAAATATGCCGGTGGATGAAGAAACCCGCTACGGCCGCTTCAAAGATCTGTTGGTTATGATCGCGGATGTGGCCAGCGACCGGGCGGTTGCAATTGAGGCCGGCCACACCCTGGAGATGAAACAGCAGCGCGTCGCCATGCTGGAAGACATCATTCAGTTGGCGGAAGAATGTGTGGAACGATCAAATAAAGATATCGGCGATTACTCTGCCGATCTGATGAATGCCATCCGCGACATGATCAACGCTCAGGATGATCTGATGCCCGGCCTCGGCCTGGACGATGATCAGGAAGAAAAACTGCGNNCCCTGGCCAACAATGCCACAGACCGTATTGAATCAGCATCCTGCCGCACAGAAGCGNTGGGAGCCAGCCTGCAGAATNTGGTCANCGTTCTGCGGGANCTGCTGGATCGNCAGTAANAATCAATCCCNCCGCAGCATTCAAACGCNGCANNAANNCNTTTAAATNCTGTTTAACCAGNGTTGCCAACCCTCNCCCGCCAGCTCCGCATAGCTCATCCGGCAGATTGAATTCATTACGCTGACGGACTGCGCCGCTGGATCNGCGNCATTGTTAATTTCCGTGTCTTTTATTTCCGTGTCTTTTATTTCCGCGTCTTTTATTTCTGTGCCTTTTATTTCTGTACTGATAATTTCTGTGCTGTTCATTTTCAGGCCAGAAAGTGCCTGCAACTGAGCGNCTGCCGCCTGCATATTGGCCGATGGATAACGGCATATATCAGCATACTGTTCGCGNTAGCATAAGTCGTCGGGAACAAGCGGAATGGCACCTGCCGTGACGGCTTCCAGTACCGACAGNCCCTGAAATTCATGAATCGCCGTACTGACCACAAATTCCGCNCGNCCCAGCCACGCTTCATACTCNTGNCGCGGCAACATTCCNTCGACCAGAATGTGATCNGAAAACNCTGCGCGCACAGCCGCCAGAGCCGCTGGTGTTTTCTGCGCCCTGACNCCCAGCAGCGCCANTGAAAACGAAAANTCGCTNTTCCTNAGCTCTCTGAGAAATTCCACAAACAATTCCGGCTTNTTGTCATATTCCCAGCGATGATTCCAGACAATCAGTCCGGGGNTTTTTGTTCCACCAGCAATGGNTTTTACCGGTACCGGCAGCAGATCACTTTTTGCNGACAGACGCTTCTGCAAATCTGCAGGCTTACAATCCGGCAATTGTTTCAACAGCCGACTGACTCCNGACAGAAAGGTTTGCCGGTTAAAATNCGAATTAAACAGACACTCATCNGCACTCAAAGCGCCATACAGCTGAACCATTTGCGGATCAACCGAGCTGTGCTGCCCTTCCCCCAGAGGATAGGCAAACTGATTTTCGTGGAAATAATAACTGACCGGNACAGCNGCTAACGCNGGTATCAGGCCTTTGATNGTGGCGATATCAACCATAGACGTCGCCAGAATACGATCGGGCTGCCAGCCATCAAGCTGTTGTGGCAGTTCATCCAGCCAGCTCAGCGGATTACCACGNATGCGCCAGCGGAAATATCGTCCGGGTAATTCCAGTACGCGCCAGTCGGCTTCGAGGTTCTGCGTCAGCCAGNTAACCCAGCTGGCATGACTGTCAGAACGATAGGCGGACAACAATAAGATACGTTTTGTCATAGGGATAAGCGCAGATTAGCCTGAATTTCTTTCACTAACGACNGCGGCACACCATNTTCCTGTGCCAATGTTGGCCAGCGGGAGACACTGTCACAGACCTCATCAATAACCCCGTTCAGTTTTTTGCGACTGAATAATGGGCTCAGACTCTGCANTGAGTAAATATCCTCCCGGGTGAAATNATCACGCTTTCCGTTCAGGCTCATCCAGTGACTGTTNACCCANGGGCTGCCGGGTTTATAGCTGTAGGCAAGATCATAAGCNGGTGCCAGAGACCAGGTTTTATCCTGATACAGAAAGGCAACGTTTTTGGCATGATCATCATGATTGCGGGCAACGATATTAAACACCATCCGCCTCAGTATCTGCTCCGCTGCTGTTGCTGTCAGCTTTAACTGACGCGCCACCGCAAATAATTCAGCGTAAGAAAAACTGCCCGGCTTTTTATAATCCACATGGGCAAGGCCGTTTAATGTCTGCATATGAATTTTACGGTTACCCAGCCGATCAAAGCGGCGGGTCAGAAAATGACGGCGATCACCTTCCTGCAGTAAATGACACGGCATCATATCGATACCACAGGAGCGGGCCATCAGAGCGTAGACGTATTCCATCGCCCCGTACCCCATGGGATCACCAAAGGTTTCTTTATGTTGGTTATGTTCACTGACGCCGTCGAATTTCATCAGATAATGATCGAAACCATCCGGCACATCCGTCTGCCCTGAGCGGGCCTGAGTAAAATCCTGATTGAATGCCAGCACAGCTTTGGGCCGCGCACCACCAGCACTCATACCGACAGATAACAGTGCCATCATGGCTTGCTGATCTTCACTCTGCCGCTGATTCAGCGATACCTGAAAATCGTTACGCTGATCCAGAATTTCCTGTGCCACGGCAACCAGAGACTCAATTTCAACATGCTGCGACGCATTCAGGCTTTTCAGCCGGGTAGCCGGCGCAAANTCCAGCGCGCCCATACCCCGCTTTCCGGTGTACTGCAGACGCTGANGTGGCGTGATGTCCCCGGGCCGACCACCACGACTGGCAACCCAGGCATTCAATACCGCATTACCGAAGTCATCCGGCAGCGAGTCCGCTATCAGCCCCGGCAGCCCTCTGAAGGTTTCCGGGTTCAGTACCGGAAATCTGTATATCTGCCCAGACAGCGGCATGGTCAGCGGTGCCAGCTCGATGCCGGTACGGATGAAAGACGGCTGATATTCAAATGCGCCGATGCCGCTGGCGGTGTCAAAACTGACGGCGCCCACCTCGTGCAGGGTATCCCCGTCAGCATAATTCACGCGGATAGCATCCATCACCATGTCTCATCGTCCTCTGACGGATCNGTCNCCTGATCGCCCTGGCGGCGCTGTCCGGAGGCCCGCTGACGGCGTTTACCCTGCAATTTGGCCAGCTGCAGTGGCGACATCGTNTGCGGCGGCAGAAACTGATCAAGCTGATCCGTGAGCTGTAACACCTGCAGAATAGCCACCAGCACTTCCAGCTGAGTTTTGCCTTTCTCGGCATTCAGCACCAGCTTGCGGCTGATGCCCGCCATATCAGCGACCTCGCTCTGGGTAAGGTCCCGGTTTAAGCGGGCCTGCTTGAGGCGCTCCCCCAGCTCNCCACAGACGGCCTGTGGTGACATGCCACTGAAATGACCAGAACTATTCATAATGANCCCAAATACGGACTTAAAATNCATAAAATTAACTTAATGAATCAATTTAAGCACATTAAAAGANGAATAGACATTGCAATATTATCAANCANGAGCTGATCAAAGATCGCATACAGANCNGAATCANCAGGANNNCATAAAGTCCTTATTATGGGTCTTTATTGAAATTTAATGCGATAAAGTACCGATTAGGTAACTTTATTGGATGCAGGGAATTAACAGAAAGAGGATCAGAACAGCAGAGGGATACAAAGCCGGGACACCGCTGCAGGTATCCCGACGGAAAACACGTATCAGGCGACCGGGGAGCCCCACAGGTCATATTCATCAGCGTGTTCAATTTCTACTTCGATGAAATCGCCTGGCTGGCAATCAAAGAAGTCGTTCAGATACACCATGCCATCGATGTTTGGCGCATCCCCCGGTGAACGGGCAACCGCGCCCTCTTCGTCGACTTCATCCACCAGTACGGTCATGCGGGTACCGATTTTACGCTGCAGTTTGCGCGCACTGATGTCCTGCTGGGTCTGCATAAAGCGGTCGAAGCGCTCCTGCTGGATTTCTTCCGGTACATGATCCGGCAGATCGTTGGCTTTTGCGCCTTCTACCGGGCTGTATTTGAAGCAGCCAACCCGGTCGAGTTCGGCTTCTTCCAGCCAGTCGAGCAGCAGCTGGAAGTCTTCTTCGGTTTCACCGGGGAAGCCCACCACGAAAGTTGAGCGGATCACCAGTTGCGGCACCGCTTCACGCCATTTTTTGATACGCTCCAGCGTGTTTTCGGCATGGGCCGGACGCTTCATCAGCTTGAGAATACGTGGGCTGGCGTGCTGGAACGGGATATCCAGATACGGCAGGATTTTACCTTCCGCCATTAACGGCAGAATATCGTCCACACTCGGGTACGGGTAAACGTAATGCAGACGTACCCAGGCGCCCATCTCACCCAGTTCTTTGCACAGATCGTAGAGTTTGGTTTTTACCGGTTTGCCATCCCAGAAACCGGTACGGTATTTGGTATCCACACCGTAGGCTGAGGTGTCCTGCGAGATCACCAGCAACTCTTTGGTGCCGGCGGCCACTAAGCGTTTGGCTTCATCCAGCACATCACCAACCGGGCGGCTGACGTGCTTACCACGCATATCCGGGATGATGCAGAAGGTACAGCTGTGGTTACAGCCTTCGGAAATCTTCAGGTATGAATAATGGCGCGGCGTCAGCTTCACGCCTTCCGGCGGCACAGGCACCAGATCGATAAAGGGGTTATGCTCCTGGTCCAGTGGTGGAACCCACTCGTGCACCACACCCATTACTTCTTCATAGGCCTGTGGACCGGTTACCGCCAGAATGCCGGGATTCAGCTCTTTGATGGTCTCTGCATCTTTACCTTTGCCCATACAGCCGGTGACGATCACCTTACCGTTCTCGGTCATAGCTTCTTTGATGGCATCCAGCGATTCCTGCTTGGCCGCATCAATAAAACCACAGGTGTTCACCACCACCACGTCAGCGTTATCGTAGCTGTTGACCACTTCGTAGCCATCCATGCGCAGCTGGGTCAGGATCTTCTCGGAATCCACCAGCGCTTTCGGACAACCAAGGGATACAAAACCGACTTTGCCGCTGGACGTTTTGCCTTCGGACATATTCAAACCTCATGGGGATAAGCACCGGCAGACGCCAGCGCTGTGCAAATACAGATAATGGTGGCGGATTGTACAGAATCCGCCGCCCGCCGTCATTGGTGCCAATTCCTCCATGTTCTGACGGTCTGCGCTTTCTGCGCCGTGGCTGCGGTATATTATGCCTCTCACAGCACACCAGCGGCGTACAATCCTGCCTGCTGTGTTGTGTCTTCTTGTCTTCCCTCAGGAACCCGTTATGTCAGTTGACGAATCCACTTCAGCTCAGGAATTTAACTACATCGAAGCCATTCCTCTGGCGCACAATCTGCTGTTCTTTTACTGGGGGCGCCATCCTCAGCATGCCAGCATTGATATGCGCCTCGGCGGCGGCGCGTTTGTGGTCTATGAGGGCGAAGAAGCGGTAATGATCGACTGCATGAACCTGGCCGGCCACGGTCAGTACGTGCGTGACTTTATGACCCGGGAACACGGCATTGAACGCTTTACGCTGGTGAATACCCACTGGCACGAAGACCATATTGCCGAAAACCATGTCTACTCCGACTGTACCATCATCGCCCACACAATGACGCGCCGGCTGATGGCGGAAAACCGCTCATCACTGGAGCTCGGCTCCCCCGGTGTACCGCCCTTCCCGGTCGTTCTGCCCACGGTGTGTTTCAGTGGTCGTCTGGATATCTGGTGTGGCAGCACGCTGATTGAACTGCATGAATTTGCTATCCATGAACACGGCCATATCTGCGCCTGTCTGCCGGGGCAGAAAACCCTGCTGGCGGCCGACATGCTGGAAGATCCGGTGTGGTTTTTCAGCTTTGAAGTTGCCTCAGCGCAAACTCAGATTGAAGAATATCAGCGCATGGCAGCGATGGATATTGAGCATATCTATACCGTCCATGGCGACGTGGATACCCAACGACACGGTGGCTACAGCAAAGACTTTATCCACGCCAATGCCGCCTATCTGCAACGCATGATCAATGCAGCAGTAGATGGTTCACTGGATAAGAAAAGCGCCGAAGAGATGATCAGCCAAGAATTAGCAGCCCATACCCTGCACTGGTGGGAAGCCTACCGCGAAGTACATGAGCTGAATAAAAAGACCGTGAGAGGCTATTTAAAAAAATAAGACGTAAGACCGTAAAACGTCAGAAAGTAAAACGTTCAGGAATTGATCGCCCGGCAATTCAAGGCAGTCTGATTAAACGCTGCTGACCAGAAAATGCAGTGGTGACCAGCAAAAAGCAGTGGCTCAGTCCCGGGCCACCGCATGATCCACCACCACACTGGTGACAATATCGCCTTCCACATTCACTGCGGTGCGAATGGTGTCGAGGATACGGTCAATCGGCAGCAGAATGGCAATNGCTTCCGCCGGCAATCCGACCGATTGCAGCACCATCACCATGGTGACCATGCCGGCACTGGGAATACCCGGCGCCCCCATAGAAGCAATCATGGCTGTCAGCATCACAATAACCTGCTGGCCAATGGATAAATCCATGCCCATCAGATAGGCAATAAACAACGCCGCTGATGCCTCATACAGAGCTGTGCCATCCATATTCATGGTGGCACCGACAGGCAGGACAAAACCGGCGACGTCTTTTTTAACCCCCAGCGCCTGCTCGCTGCACTGCATACTTAANGGCAGAGTCGCGGCACTGGAACTGGTGGCAAAGGCGGTGATCATCGCCGGCCGGGCACCGCGCCATAACCATAACGGTGACTTACCGGTAAACAGATACATCAGACCNGGCAGCACAATGGCACCATGAATAATGGTGATGGCAAACACCAGCAGAATAAATTCGCCCATGGTGCCCAGCAAAGCCATATCCTGNGTNGCCATCAGCTTGGTTAACAGTGCGAACACCCCCAGAGGAGCGAGCTTCATAATCCAGCCGATGATCAGCATCAGCAGGTCGAGAAACTCCTGCAACAGGGCCAGNACATAGCCGCTTTTGTNTTTGCTGTTNTAGTTGCTGCTGCCGTTNCTATTACTGGCGCCGGAATCAGACTCAACAGACGCCGCCTTTACCAGGGCAATNCCAAGAAATACCGCAAATACCACCACAGAAAGAATTTTGCCATCCGCTAANGCAGAGAANGGATTCATAAACAGACTGTGTAAAAACTGGGCTAAAAATTCGCCACCACTCATCTGCTTCGCCTGAATCTGATCCATGCTGNNCTGAAACATCGCCAGCTCCAGACCCGAACCCGGTTTAAACCAGCCGGTAACCANNAANGACANCACCATGGCACACACCATGGATAAAGCAAAAAAGCCCAGCGCATAACGCCAGACTTTGCCNGCCTGACTGTGNGCCTGCAAATGGGCAATACCCGTGACGATGGAGGTAAAAATCAGCGGAATTAATACCATCTTCAGCAGATCNATAAANAANCGNCCNGCAATNCCNGCCCANTAAAGCACCNCNGTCTTCAGCGGATGATCGGCCGCTAATGAATTCAGTCCGTACCCCANCAGAATACCGGCCACGGCTGCAATCAGAATCTGACCATTGAGACCCTTAAGCCAGCTGAATACTGAAGATGTTGGTTGCGNACCTGCGCCCTGCATAACGATGGCCTTTTTACGGATGAAATCAGAAAAACAGGNGCGTATTAAAACATAATNCCCCGCAGATGACTGCGCCGACGCGGATTTACAGCAGGCTTTACGGACAANCCCCGCCATAACTGAACGCAGGGCATCTTTCTCTCCGCNCCGGATTCATCTGCCGGCCAATGACCNTGTTATGCATTGCCAATTATCAGCAAGCCGTTAGCATAANCCCATGGNCCACCCTGCAGGCTGACGCTNCCTGAAAGGTGTATCAGCGCTCAGATGCGCGAAAACNGTTTANCCACGACTCAAAAACAACAGGGAAGAAAGTTTATGCAATGCCCGATNTGNTCCNGNGACTGCCAGACCATCGAACCGGATGGCAACTACACCCACATTGATTGCCCGGACTGTGGCGAATACAAAATTGTGCGCCGGGCCATNGAAGTGGCCGCCAGNGAAACCATTGACGTCGGTATATTCCGCGATTANCTGAGCAAAAAGCGTAAGGCCAACCAACCNGCGCCGATGATTACCAGCCTGAAAGAANAACAGGGGCTGGTCAGTAACGGATAAAGTCACACCAGATAATCCAGGGCAATGTATGCCCTGACTGCAGGCCATAAAAAAGGCCCTGCCNAAGCAGAGCCTTTCTCTTTCTACNGNNTGCTAAGCANCANTAACCTGACGGTTAAGGTGCGCTGGCATTCAGTACATCAGCCGGAATATCCTTACGGACATTGGCTACNTCGGCTGCGGTAACAGCGGCAGCATTNTTGTTCCATGCCTGACGCAGGAAAGTCACCAGAGTCGCTGCTTCAGCGTCTGACAGTCTCCAGCCAAAACCAGGCATTGCCAGATCTTCCGGAGCCTTATCTGTGGATGGCATGCGTGAGCCTGCCAGAATCACATGAATCAGACCGGAAGGATCTTCAGCATTCACCAGTGAGTTGCCGTCCAGTACCGGGAAGATATTGGCTGCACCTTCACCGGCAGTGAAGTGACACGCGCCACAGTTATCCAGATACAGGCGTTCACCGGAATCATCAGCCACGACTGCTTTGTTCAGCACAGCGGCTGTTTTCTGAGTNTCAGCGTTATTGCTGGCAACGTATTTACCATTACCTGGCAGACCTTTCAGATACGCAGCAATGGCGTTGAGATCCTGCTGATTCATATACTGCATGCTGTGATCAATAACGTCAGTCATTTCACCAACAACGGCAGTGTGACGGTTACGGCCGGTGGCCAGATAGAAGGCGATATCGTCTTCACTCCAGTCCTGCAGAGCGCCATTTTTGCCGCCACGCAGACTTGGNGCATGCCAGATNCCGATCTGACCGCCACTGAGGAAATCACTGTCGCCTTCATCAAAGGCTTTTTCCTGGGACGCAAAGCCGCGCGGTGTGTGACAGCTGCCACAGTGACCAGCGCCCTGTACCAGATAAGCACCACGGTTATAGGCATCAGACTTACTGCTGTCGGCTTCAAACGGACCATCGCCATCGTAGAACCAGTTCCAGAAACGCAGACCCCAGCGCTGGTTGAACGGGAAGCTCAGATCNGTTTCCGGAACCTCNGNATTTACCGGTTTTACACCCTGCATAAAATAGGCGTACAAGGCTTTTACATCGTCGTCAGACAATTTCGCGTAATCCGGATAAGGCATNGCCGGATACAGGAAACTGCCATCTGCACGACGGCCATGACGAACCGCATCATCAAACTCTTCAAAGCTGTAGCTACCNATACCGGTCGCTTTATCGGGTGTGATGTTGGTGGTGTAAATGGTNCCAAACGGNCTTTCAATTGAACGCCCACCCGCGAAAGGCTTNCCACCTTTCACGGTATGACACGCCACACAGTCACTGGCGCGCGCCATATATTCNCCTTTTTTGATCAGATCCTGATCGGCAGATGCCTGGGCTGCGGTAAACAGCAGAGACAGCGAAACAATTGCCATTAAATTTTTCATGTCAGCCTCCTTATGCTTTTACCAGTGGACCAGGGTTTTTCAGATACTGTTCGCGGATCGCTTTAGCTGCCCACAGAGTCAGACCACCTACCAGTACGGTTGGGTTGAACTGAATATTCTGTGGGAACACACTGGCGCCCATAACGAATACGTTATGTACATCCCAGCTTTGCAGATACGGGTTAACAGCACTGGTTTTCGGATCCGTACCCATTGGCGAGCCGCCCACGTTGTGGGTAGTCTGATACGGTTTTACATCGTAGTGCACGCCCGGTTTTTTGAAGGACGATTTATACACATCCGGATTCATGGATTCCGAGATGGCATCAATTTTACCCTTCATAAACTGAGTCATGCGGATATCATTNTCTTTCCAGTCAAAGGTCATACGCAGCAGAGGCTGGCCGTAATCATCTTTATAGGTAGGATCAAGACTTAAATAGCAATCGCGGTAGGACATGTTACTGCCGTGAGAAGCAATGGTCATGGAGTGACCATAATATTCCTTAACGGCTTTTTTCCAGCCACTGCCCCAGTTAGGAGAACCGGCTGGTAATTTCATACTGCGGATCGGCTGACCGTTGTACATCGCGGCATTCAGAACCGAGCCACCGATAAAGCCTTCTTTAGCGAAGTCGATCTGTTCAATACCGTAATCCAGCNCACTGGTTGAATTAGCACCGGTACCAACGAAAGGATTAAATTCTTTGTCTTTGAAGAACAGCGTATTACCGCCAGTCATCTNGTAAGCATAGTTACGGCCAACCGTACCTGTGTTGGATTCCGGATCGTATGGTTTGCCAATACCGGACAACAGCATCAGACGCACATTGTGGTAGGCATAAGCNCCCAGAATCACCAGTTTGGCTGGCTGGAAGACTTTTTCACCGGCTTTCTTATCAAAATAAGTAACACCAGTGGCCACTTTGCCTTCGCTGTCNAGTTCCACTTTCAGAACGTCACATTCAGTACGGTAGCTGAAGTTGCTTTTACGTTTCAGTGCACCGTTTACACAGGTATGTGGTGACGCTTTGGAATAGTTAATACAGCCATAGCGTTCACAGAAGCCACAGAAGTTACATGGAGCAAGCTGCATNCCGTATGGNTTGGTATAAGCTTCTGAAGCGTTTGCCGCAGGCATCGGGAATGGNTTCAGACCCATTTTCTCTGCCGCTTCAGTAAACATATTGTCGTTTAATGTACGGCCCAGAGGTGGCAGTGGGTACTCACTTTTACGCGGCGCTTCAAATGGGTTACCGCCCTTCTGAATTTCACCGTTCAGGTTACCGGCTTTACCGGATACACCCATAATTTTTTCGAAGAAATCAAAATGTGGTTCAAGGTCGTCGTAGCTGACACCGAAATCCTGGATGGTCATGTCATCCGGAATGATTTTTTTACCGAAGTTTTCTTCCACATAACTGCGCAGACGCAGTTCCTGTGCCTGTGGNCGCCAGGAGTGNCCNTTCCAGTGNGAACCGGCACCACCAACACCATCACCCGGTAAAAACGAGCCCAGATGGCGATAAGGTACAGCGGTCTGTTTACTGTTATGACGCACTGTCACGGTATTGTCTGCAGGACGTGACATCAGTTTGTAGCGTACACCGTAAGTCAGCTCNTCNGCCATTTTAGGGTANGCAAAGTCCGGCACGGTATCGCGGTCTTTACCACGTTCAAGTACCAGGACTTCAAGNCCTTCTTTAGCGAGTTCCATCGCCATTACTGAACTGGTCCAGCCAAAGCCAACCAGAACNACATCAACAGGTTTTTCTGTTCTGGACATAAATTATCCCCTTTCTCCACTGATACTGACCGGGCCTAACGGATAAGCCACATCNTTCTGATCCACCCACTCTTTGAAAGAGGCGCGGGCACCTGGGAAGCCGATCATTTTCCAGCTTTCCATGCGACGGTTACCGCCGTGGATCGGGTCAGCGAAAAAGCCTTCTTTGGTGTTCTGCAGGAGGAAAGANAAAAACTGCGCCGTACTGACGTCGTCAGCAGGAACATTGCCTTTTTCCAGCTTNGTCAGCACNTCGTCCTGCTGTTCAGGGGTCAGATCACGGAATAATTTACCGTGTGCAGACTGGCAGTATTTGTCNGTCGCGGCAATGCCCAGACGNTANGTCTGNGCNGGNGTCANNGGNGACTGNTAGCCNAGNTCNGGAANNGTTTCGATAAACGGTGGTTTCATATACCAGTCCACTGCATTACCGAAATCACCGTCCATCTGCAGGTCAATAAACACAGGAACGTTGGTATCAAGCGCACCGGANCCGGTTTCATCAGCCGGAATCAGACGGTCACAGGCGGCCAGGATAAAGCGCCATTCATCTTCTTTAAAAAAGACCGGTTTGTAGCTGGCGAGGGTCGGGGCTTCCGGACGGACATCCGATGCAATTACCCGCCCGGAAACCAGAGCGGTCGCAGAAACGGCGAGCAGACTGCCTTTCAGCAGCTGACGGCGTTGTTCATTTTTGATCTCTTTCATAATCACCTTTTTTATCACGGCATACCGGCATTCACAGGCCGGTTAAATATTTCTGGCGAATAACGTCAGTGCCAGCTTCGGAGAAAATAACCGGGCGACCGGTATTGGGCAGACAAATAATGAAGGACTGTGTANGGAGCAGGACGTGAGGTACAAGTCTGTACACGGNGGGACCCAACATCCTTAANANGGTATTGCCTGCTTCAGCCGCTGAAATTAACCCTGAAGACAGAAGGTAAATTATCAAAAATTTTTATCATTGCTGTGCAATGGACATTTTCAAAATAGGGATAAGTAGAAACGACGAGGAGAGAAAGGTAATTTTACGGATGACNGGCAGAAGAAACAGACAGTTTCAGCCACGATTAGAGACTATTGATAACCATATACCACTTGCACAAAGCGATTCGAGCATCTTTTCAGTACTTTGCATTTCTCCGTTGAGCGNATTCCCTGNGAAAAAAACAACAATNAATTCTGTATAACNNATCAGTGNCNNAAANANANAAGAGNGNTNCTNTATGNCAATANGCAGGAACNTGNTNNNAAANAANGAGTCGGCCCGNNGANATGGCNGNCATNTANAANNTAATGAGAATTATTTTNNANNNCAATTNGCNTANTANGTNACNGTTGCCGGCCAGTCGGAGAATATGCCAANGACTCCGACATCCTGAGCCAACACATCNATCAGAGTGTACATATCGCCATCATTATTGATGATATTCNGACCACCGGTCAGACCATTAACGGTCTGATAATACCAGCCTCCNCCNTGCGTCAGCGGGCCGGAACGTTCCAGCGTCCAGGCAATCATTTTCAGGCCTGCAGCGCGGGCGTTAAGCGCATAGTCTGAAGCGACCATCTGCCCATAGGCATCNACATCTACCAGCATAAAGGTGGCCGGAGCGATCACCCTGACGCCCTGCTGATACCACTGATTCATATCCGCCAGCGTTGTGCTTTCAAGACCATCCTGCAACAGATAAGCNGCCTGACGGCCAAATGCCGGTTCATTATTTACCCAATATAAAATGTCATCGTAATTAAATGACTGCGCCCACACCCGGGATGGATGAATGCCTGCCTCACGGTATTCATCAATCATCTGCTGAGCATAATCCTGCTGACTNTAGTGGCCATTAAATGGCATANCGACNTGCGGAGACTTTAACTCCGGTGTGAAATTCACGCCCAATTGGTTAAACAGCTCAATACTTTCTTTATGGCTCATCAGGGTGCCACGGGTGGCATAGAGGTCGGTACGGTAATCCGCCGTAGCATTCATATAGCCTTCAATCGTCGTCGCACTGGTGTCCGCCGCATCCATTTTGCCCTGCAGGGTTTTGAATTCCGCCAGAGTGATATCCGATGTACAGCAGCGGATATCAGACGCATTGGTTAATTCACCATCGACACTGAACTGCGGTGGAACNCTGCANTTGGCCGCCAGCGGCGTGGCCAGAATATTGGTGGTGGTATGCAGATCGCATTGAGAATGACGGCACACCAGTTCCTCGTCTTTGGTAAAGGTGACATCACACTCGACGATTCCCGCCCCCATTTTGGCGGCGGCAATATAGCCTTCGCGGGTGTGCTCAGGAAACATCAGTGGCGCGCCGCGGTGACCGATGGAGAAAGTGCTGCGTTTCTGAGGTTTGTTTTCGCATCTGCTCAGCCGCTGTTTTAACGGACCTTCATCCATATCATTGACCAGAAACTGCGGACGCGGCCCCAGTTCAATACCCACAGCTTTTTGTCGGCCATGGTCCCATCGCCCACGGTCTTTGCCATTCTCCTCGTGCCCATAACCCTGGTGCCAGCCATGGCTTGAGTGCTGGTTGTAATATTGGTCGGCGTGCCGGTCAGCCTTTTGATACGTCTGAGACTCATTTTGCGGATTGAATCCGGCACAGGCCGCGGTACCTGCTGCCGTCAGCAGCAGCGTGGTAAACAATCGGGTCAGCGGTTTTTTCATGTTTTCCTCCGGGTAATGCGTTCTTCCATTGAATGGTCTGCAAAAACGGCACTGAGCCGTCTGCGGGCGACCTGCTTTAATACCGGCACCGTGCCGGCACAACCAAGCTGGCAAACGCATATTGCAATCCGCAGACAGTTCGGTGACAAATCTCCTGACCCGCGCAAAATACCACCTCAGCATGAGACCATAACGCCGCCTGTCTCTTCTGCAGTGTCAGTTGACTCCTGCTCGCCTGCCTCTAGAATCACAGCCTGCCACAGGAGACCCCAATGCGTCTGGACAAATTTCTCGCCGACACCACAGATCTGACCCGTTCACTGGCCACCAAGGCCGTTAAATCCGGCCGCGTGCTGGTGAATGGCAGTAAACCCAAAAGTGCCTCTGCCAAAGTCAGCGACAGCGATGAAGTGACTCTGGACGGTGAAGTGCTGACACTGCTGTCGGGCTTTCGCTATTTCGTTATGAACAAGCCAGTGGGCTATGTCTGTACTCACAGAGACAGCACCCATCCGCTGGTGTTTGATTTACTCGATGGCGTCGTAAACCGTATGGACCTGCATACCGTCGGCCGCCTGGATATGGATACCACCGGCCTGTTGCTGATCACAGACGATGGCCAGTGGTCTCACCACCTGACATCACCCCGCCACCATCAGCCTAAAATTTACCGCGTGTGGCTGGCCGAGCCATTGCGGGAAGACGCGGAGGCCAAACTGGAAAAAGGCATTGTGCTGGAAGACGACCCGGAACCAACCAAACCGGCGCAGCTCGAGCGCATCTCTGATCGTGAAGTACTTTTGACCATTCACGAAGGCCGCTACCATCAGGTTAAGCGCATGTTTGCTGCGCTGGGCAATCTGGTGGAAAAACTGCACCGCGAGCAAATGGGCAATATGACTTTACCGGCGGACCTTAAAGAAGGTGAATACCGTCCGTTAACCGAAGATGAAGTGCAGCTGATGCTGCAATAATCGCAATCGGGTTCAAAGGGCAGCTTCAGCTGCCCTTCTGGCTTTCTGCCCTCTTACCCTTACCTTCGGTCTTTCTGTTCTCTACTCTTCGTTTAACTTTCTGTGTTTGCCCTCTTTTAGCGGCGTAGCTGTTTCAGCTTTTTCCTGTTTACCGCAATATCCGGACTCTCATCCTCAGATACGTTCAGCCAGCAAGCGCATATTAGCGGCACAATTTATCGGCAAACTCCGTGGACTGTGCCCTATTTTGCGCAACTGACGACATTTTCGTCGCGGAAAGCCGCCACTTTATAATCAAAACTTTTAAGGGTTCACAAATCGGCAATCTGGCGCTGGCGTGCCTTTCCTGACGCTGCATACACTGCGGTCGGCTTACGGCTGTCAGTCAGCCCCGGACCCGGAAGCCGACCCAAATCTCCAGTACAGACCATAACGGACTAAAAAGACCATGAAGTGTGCCCTTGTTGTTGACGATTCCAGAACTGCTCAGCTCCATCTCAAGCGGATGCTGGCGCGCTATGATCTGGAGGCGGAATGCGTTTCTTCTGCACAGGAAGCGCTGGATTATCTGGAACACAAGTCGGCACCTGCGGTTATTTTTCTCGACCACCACATGGAAGATATGGATGGTTTTGAGGCGCTGAAAATCATCAAAGCCAACCCGGCGACAGCGACTATTCCGGTGATTATGTACACCGCCCAACAGGGTGACGTTTATGTGGGTCAGGCTCGGGCACTGGGGGCGCTGGATATTCTGTCGAAAGGCAATATGAAGCCACACCAGCTGGGAGCAGTCCTGCACAGTCTGGGCATCCATGACATAATCAGTGATCCGGCTGCCTCAAAAACCCAAGAAGAGCAAATCAAAGCAGAACAAAGCAAAGCAGAACATGAAGCAGCCAGGGTGAAAGCGGCTACAACAACCGTCAAACAAACGTCCCCTTCTGCTGCCACAGCGGACGGCCAGTTCTGGTATGAACCTGAGGTCAGCAGTGACAGCCAGAAAAATCATAAACAACTGCTGAATGAATATGAGCGCCAGTCAACGCGCCTGCGCGAACAGATCGCCGATGAATCACATCTGCTGCTGGGTTCCATTCATTCAACCCGCAGCGATGTGCAGAAGAGCTTAAAACTGCTGAAACAAACAGGCGAACAGCTCGGCGATGAACCTGTGGGAGAATTGCTCAACAGACTCAGTCGCGTGCAGCACCATAGCAACCGGCTCAGCGGCGTTATGCTTACCGTCATGCTGTTTGGCTTTGCCTTCGGTGCATACACCCTGCTGCAAACTCAAGCTCAATTGCATGACACCCAGGCCAGCCTCTCTGATCTGCAGAGTCGACTGCAACAGCAAACACCACAGCCAGACTCCGCTTATCAAAGCTCAGACCTTAATGATGGTCTCAGCTACGCCCTGGTCGATACCATCAGCTGGGCGATGAATTCCGATTTTACCTTTGGTTATGGCCAGCAGGCATTTAACGAAAACCGGGTCAGTACGATCAGCAATCTGATTTATCGTCTTACCTCAGCGGGCTTTGAAGGAACAGTAGAACTGAGCGTGAATAGCGGAAATTTCTGTCTGCAGGCTGATGAGTCCGGCAACCTGTCTCTGGCAGCGGATAATACGCCAATCAGTAACTGTATACTGCTGCAGGACACAGACCCGGATCTGTCAGTGCAACAACTGCGCTCCGTACCTTTTGTAAATTTTGAACAAAGCGCCGTACCGGTAAAAGATGGTCGCATTGGTCTGCAGCTTCGTTCTGACGGATTTCAGGCACCACTTTATGCATATCCAGCGGATTTTGAACCCGTTACCGCGGCTCAATGGAATGCCATAGCCGCTAAAAATAACCGCATCGCCATTTCATTCAGCTATTAGAGCAACGGATTAAATCCGGCGAGCCATGCCAGCTGAAGCTGTAAATGCCCCGCAAAAAAGCCCCGGATATCCGGGGCTTTTGACGTCTCAGCGGCAGCCCCTCAAGAGAGACCGCCAACTGATTTAACTGGCCCGGTTTTAGTCAGCAATACTGACGAAAACCTGGTTAGACCTTAGTCAGCGATGCTGACGAAAATCGGGTTGGAATAGAACCAAACGTCGCCGTAGTTACGCTCGTTCAGATCTTCATAGTACTGCAGAGCACCATTATTGCTGCCAACCACGGCAGAACGCTGAGGCTCGCCATTCACTGTCAAACCAGCAACGTTAGCACCCAGGTTAGTACCTCGCAGACGCAGGTACTGATCTTTCTCTGCAACGAAGGTGTAGCTCATAGTGAAGAAACCATCTTCGCCCTGGCTCCAGTCTTCCACGGTGAAGGTTTTCGCCACGTGGGTCGAATCGTTAGTCTGCTTGCTGTAAGCAGCAGTGCCGTAGGCAGCCTTCTCACCGACATCACCCACGATCAGATCGACGTGATCAACGCCAGGGTTCATGCTTTGTTCAAAGTTCTCATCACCTACTGTTTGCTCACGCTTACTGTATTCTGGCTGACGGAAACGGATGGTTACAGTAACGGTTTCACCATTAGCAACTTCAAGGGACTGACCCATGGTTGCAGCATCTTCCTGCGCATCGCTCACGCTGAAGTCCAGCGCATCAATCAGATCACCAAACACTGCAAATGAATTACCGCTGCGCAGACCAGACAGCAGAGTCTGAGTGGTCAGCTCACTGCCCTCTTCGCCGGCAACCCAGGTGTAGGTTTTGGCATATTCACCCGGATAGTAACCGCTGGCATAAGGGTTACGGGTTTTAAAGTGATGGTCAGAGTTACCCATATTCCAGATCTTACGACCTTCACCCAACAGGGCATCCCACCAGCCTCCAAGTTCAGCCAGAACCGGGTCCGCACCGCCGTATACACCATCTAAACTCGAACCGCCGTAATCACCACGGTTACCGTTAAACTGGTTACCCACCATACCTTCTGCGAGGAAGAAAACATCCGGGGCGGCATCGTTCAGTTCACGCACATCGGAAATGGTGTAGCTGTCAGCATAACGCAACGGGTGGTTGAGCATACCGTAGCTGCTTTGCGGGAAGTTTTCCTGCAACCAGGTCAGCGCTGCGATCGCATCACGGTGAGTGGCATTTTCACGGGTAATACCTTCGCGCGCCCATGCCAGACGATCCTCTTCGGCAAAGTCGCTGTAATTATTCTGATTACTGAAGCGGTATTCAAATTCTCTGATTTTTTCGATCGGTAATTCACCGCTCTCATCGTCCCACAGAATACCGACGTTGTAGTGTTCGTGTGCCGGCATATCCCATTCAAAAGAGGAATAAATCAGGCGATCCTGATAGCTCTCATTGGCTGCTACCAACTCAGCAACACCTGGCAGTTCGTGTTCGGTCAGCGCTTCACCAAACAACATTGGGCGACCAATGTTTGCATCATCGTTAGTCTGGCTGTTATTACGCATATGGTTCGACAGACCGAGATAATCCAGATCGAAATCGTTAAAAGCGTGATCCAGCACATCAGACAGCGGTGAACGTGCATCGTTGGAAACGGCAGTATGCACATGAATATCACCGGTTACCCAATGACCAACGGTTGGCTGCTGCGCTTCTTCCTCTTCCTGCTGTGGTTGTTCTTCTGCAGGATTTTCGCCAGCGTCCTGATCATTACCAGGGGCTGGCTGTTCATTCTGATCAGCAACCGGTGAGCTGCTGTTGCTGTCTGAGCCACAGCCTGTCATCAGCACAGCTGAAGAAAAAAACATGGCCAAAAATAATTTATTCATTGGATATTGCATTATTTACATCCTGCATTTGTACACAGCCCTGCTGCAGAGCTGCGGCATCAAATTAATCTGTTTGCTGTTTTTGAGCTGCTTTTCAGCTATTGTTGAACTTTTTCAGATAGTGGCCAGGAAATACTCACCGGCCACTTTCATCATCTGAAGATCAGTCGTTGCTCTGGTAGTAGAGCCATTCTTCGCTTGGCAGTACGCGGTTGGTAATACGCACTTCTGCAATGTTGCCGTAGAACGGATCTGAGTTACCTCCATCCCAGCTGCTCACGCCCAGACGCCACTGCTGCTGACCACCAACAACCACCAGACCACGCTGCTCGTCTTCACCGGTACGCATTACCAGAGAGCCATTCACATACATGGTGGTCTGGTGACCGTCGTTGGTGATTGCCACGTGGTACCACTGATCACGGTTCAGGTCCCAGGAGAAACTGTCAGCACCTTTACCGCCATCATTTACACTGATCCACTGAGCTTCGCGCAGGCTGGAAATCGCCAGAGCCTGTGAAGGATCGCCGCCGCTACAATTAAAGTTGTGGTAGCTGCACACGGTACCGATTGAGCTGATATTGGTCAGAATGCCGGACCAGTCACCACGCTCCGGGGTCCAGNCAGCCGGCAGTTTGAAAGTTGCTTCAATGGTGTAATCCTGCAGTGCGCCCCCCCAACCGTTGGTACGGCTTTCCTGTGCAATATCAGCACCGGCACGGGTTGTCAGGAAGTAACCATCAGCGTTATTACCATTAAAACGAACAGAGCCCTGAGCAAAACCGAACGGTGGTTTGTCATCGGTAATCTGCAGGTAATCGCTCTGGTCGCCACTGCCCATGCGGCCAACGGTCAAGGCATTACCGGAACCACTCAGATCAGGAACTTCTGAAATACTGGCACCAACAATGTGTTCAGCATCCAGAATCCAGTAAGCTTTGCTGCCTTCGACGGAACCCTGCTCATCAATAACATCAGAGCCGTCTTCATTGGTTGCATTCAGGTTGGCAAAACGGCTGGAGAAATCCATTGGAATGCTGAAAGACCAGCGGCTGACTTCCTGATCCGCTTCACGTTCAGCTTCCGGAATAGCATCCACATAAGGTGAGTAAGAACGGAAGTTCATGGTGTTATTGGTTTTATCGAATTCAACCAACTGCATCATGCCATCACCACCCCAGTAACCGGACTGGTAATCCACTACTTCCATAACCACTTTATGGCCGTATTTGTTATTCGCTTCCATCACGGCTTCACCATGATGGTGACCGTTAATGGTCAGGAAGATCTGATCATAATCACGGATCAGGTGGTTCCACATCAAAGTACCTTTATCGGTAAAAATAGCGGTTTCACCATCTTCTGCGATATTCAGCAGCTGGTGTGTGGTCAGGATGGTTGGGGTATCCGGATGCTCATCAAGAACACGTTTCACCCACTCCAGTGTCAGGAAAGAAAGGCTCGGATCATTAATACAGTCGCCCCAGGCCGGGTCACAGTAGCTTGGGTTCCAGTCAATGGCCAGTACCAGATATTCCTGACCATCATCATCGCTGAAGGTGTAGTAAGTATTGTACGGGGCGTTGCGGCCGTCAGCATTTGTGCCCTGCTGGTAGCCACCGAAATTATCCGGGAAAATTCCGCTCTGACGCTCCGGACCGAAGTAGTTCAGATAAAGTTCATCAGAGTTAGAACGGGAATCGTCGTATTGCCCGGAATCGCGTACGTCGTGGTTACCGGCCAGAACGCTATACGGCGTAGCCTGACTTTCTTCCAGGTAACCCATGGCTACACGGGCAACATCCCACTCCGCCAGAGAATCCGGAATATCGACGATATCCCCCAGATGAGCGGTAAATTTAATATTTTCCTGCTCATAGTTTTCAGCAATCCACTGGGTCTGTGCGTAGAAACGCTCCGGTGAATAACGAGAATATTTCTGAGTATCCGGTAGCACTGCCAGAGTAAAGGTGTTAGCAGCTTCCAGCTGCGGTTCCTGACCACTTCCCTGCTCACCATTATCAGCTCCTGGTGCAGGCTCCTGCGGTAATGGATCATTCTGAACATTATTCTGAGATGACCCTGAAGAAGAATCTGAACCACAGCCTGCTAAGGTCAGCGCAGACGCCGCCATCATGCAGGACACCAACAGCTTTTTATTCATGGCAAACATTAATATCGCCCCCAAAGTGAATTGAGTGCGCGAAATTAAAGACTCTTTATGACAGTTTGTGTCACTTCTTATTACAGAAAAAAACAGATATTTACGGAAAGATATTATTTTTTGGAATTACAACCAATGGCGTACGTTTTTCCACCANTATTTTATGACATCTGTTTGTCATAAATCGCTGCAGCCTTGATAAATCCTGAACCATCATCAGATAATCATAAAGGAATTATCAGAAAAAATATCTATTAACCCTTCGTATGGCACAATCCGTTCCAGTGAAATTCAATACAAATGCAACAATTAGCTGCCTTTATAAACGACCGATTTTTCAGCAAAACCTGCCAGGCAAACCCGATGCATATCCGTAAGAGAACAAGTACAAAAATCGCAGCAGCTAAGATATTACTGCTTTCATCTGCTGTGTTTTTTACCGGCTGCGACAGTAATAATACGCAGACATTGACAGATGTCCCTCATTTGACCGTCACCATGCCATTTGATTCCAATAAGGAATGTCCGCAGGGAGGCGTGAAAAGCCGCTCTGTTCCCGATCTCAATGCCGACGGAATGATCAGTAAAGATGAGTCTGATGGCATTGAATGGACATACCGCTGCAAAGGCTGAGAACGGATCTCCGCTGTCTGTTTTTTACAGCAGCGATCAGCAGAAATAAAAAGCCCGGACAGTGAGACTGTCCGGGCTTTTTATTTGCAAGACCTGATAGATAACCAACTGCAGGAGCCGAAGCTCCTGATCAATCAGGCTTTTACTTTTGGCAGACGTTCCAGCGCCGCATCAATTTCTGACTGCGGGTAGTCATAGTCTTCCAGTTTATTGGTGAAGTATTTGTCGTAAGACACCATATCAAAGTGACCATGTCCGGACAGGTTGAAGAACAGCGTCTTCTCTTCACCGGATTCTTTGCAGCGCAGTGCTTCATCAATACAGGCACGGATAGCGTGATTTGATTCCGGTGCCGGAATAATGCCTTCCGCACGGGCAAACTGCACACCGGCTTCAAACGTTGCTACCTGAGGTACGGAAACCGCTTCAATCAGTTTCTCATGGTACATCTGAGACACCAGTGATGAAGCACCGTGATAACGCAGACCGCCAGCGTGGATACCCGGTGGCATGAAATCATGACCCAGNGTGTATTGCAGCATCATCGGCGTAAANCCTTCGGTATCNCCNAAGTCATAAGCNTAGTGNCCNTTGGTCAGNCTTGGACAGGAACTCGGCTCAACCGCGACCAGACGCACTTTTTTACCACCAGCGGCTTCATCCGCGTAAAACGGGAATGCGGCACCACCGAAGTTAGAGCCACCACCACANGGNGCGAAAATCATATCCGGGTAATCACCGACCATAGCAAACTGCTTTTTCGCTTCCAGACCGATAACGGTCTGATGCAGCAGTACGTGATTCAGCACGGAACCCAGNGAATATTTNGTGTCTTCCCGGCTGACGGCTTCCTCAACCGCTTCAGANATCGCGATACCCAGTGANCCCTGATTATCCGGATCGGCGGCCAGAATTTTACGCCCGGATTCGGTCATATTNCTNGGGCTGGCNATCACTTCCCCACCCCAGGTCTGCATCATGGAACGNCGGAATGGTTTCTGCTCATAGCTGACCTTAACCATGTACACGCGCACATCGATGCCAAACATCTGNCCGGCCAGCGACAGAGAGGANCCCCACTGACCAGCACCGGTTTCTGTGGTCAGNCGTTTAATGCCAGCCTGTTTGTTGTAGTACGCCTGAGCAATGGCCGAATTCAGTTTGTGNGAACCNGCGGCACTGACACCTTCGTATTTGTAATAAATTTTGCACGGCGTACCCAGCGCTTCTTCCAGACGGTGNGCNCGGAACATCGGGCTTGGACGCCACTGTTGGTAGATTTCACGCACCGGCTCCGGAATATCAATCCAGCGCTGGGCAGAGANTTCCTGCTCAATGATGTTATCGGCAAAAATCGGTGACATGGCCGCCGGGTTCATCGGCGTTCCNTCCGGNCCCATNGGCGGNGCCGGTGGCGTCGGTAAATCCGCCACCACGTTGTACCATTGTTTTGGAATTTCCGTTTCAGGAAGCAGAATNTTTGTTTGTTTCATAAACCTACCGTAAGTTGTCTTTCCTAAAGGCTCAGTGTAACGCCCTTTTATCTCTGACTGTAGCCGTTCAGATCAATGCCGCTGCCTGAAGCTGCATCAGCAGAAAGCCACCCCCCAGGATAAGAAGTAACCACAGAAGTCCGGCCAACAGGATTGGTCTGAAGCCCGCACGACGCACAAANGCCCAGTGAATATTNAGCCCCAGCGCNGTCATGGCCAANGCCAGAAACANTNCTGAAGCGCCGTGGCAAAGATCGCGNAGTTGCGCCAGTANCGNTGCCGGCAGATAAAGCTGCAACAGAGTGTTCAGTANAACGGCCGCCAAAAATAACAATACAAAACCCGGAANCCGTATTTTNTGCTGCATTTTTGCGCCCTGATTGCTGCNGCTTTGGCTTCCATTATCTCTNCCGCCACGCTGCAGCAGCAGCGCCTCGTCNAGCACAATCAACACCGGTGCCAGTAACATCACCCGCAACAGTTTTACGATAACCGCATTGTGCTGGGTTGCACTGCCCAGAGCATCACTGGCGGCCACGGCCTGGGCCACCTCGTGAATGGTACTGCCAATATAAATTCCGCTGACGTAATCGTTTAAGCCGAACATGATCCGCAGTTGCGGATAAAGGATGACACTGAGCGTGCCGAATACGGCGACCATGGCCACCGCCAGTCCGATGGCCTGGGTCTGCTGCTGTTCATTCTCACCATCATGCAGATAGCGTCCCAGCACCGGCGCTGCCGCCAGAATGGCAGCGGCTCCACAGACCGCGCTGCCCACAGACACAAACACCACCAGCGCCATCGGTAATTTCAGCAGGCGACCGCCAATCAGCATTCCGGCACAAAGAATCACAACAATGGTCAGGCTATCCATCAGCAATCCCG
>PAJK01000011.1 GCA_002706025.1 Oceanospirillaceae bacterium | reverse complement strand
GGTCTGAATGTGGAAGGAGTTGAGTAATGGCTAAGCTGACTAAGCGCCAGAAGGCGATTGCTGAAAAAGTAGATGCAGGCAAAGTTTACACTGTTGAAGAAGCAGCGGCTCTGCTGGGCGAACTGTCTACTGTTAAATTCAAAGAGTCTGTTGATGTTGCTGTAAACCTCGGCATCGACGCTCGTAAATCTGACCAGAACGTACGTAGCTCAACTGTACTGCCAAACGGTACCGGTAAAACTATGCGCGTTGCTGTGTTCACTCAGGGCGCTAACGCTGACGTAGCTAAAGAAGCCGGCGCTGATGAAGTGGGTATGGAAGATCTGGCAGAGAAAATCAAAGGCGGCGACCTGAACTTCGACGTAGTGATTGCTTCTCCGGATGCAATGCGCGTTGTTGGTCAACTGGGTCAGGTTCTGGGTCCACGTGGTCTGATGCCAAACCCGAAAGTGGGTACTGTGACTCCGGATGTTGCTACCGCTGTTAAAAATGCTAAAGCAGGTCAGGTTCGTTACCGTAACGACAAGAACGGTATTATCCACACTACCATCGGTAAAGTGGACTTCAGTGCTGAAGCTCTGAAAGAAAACCTGACAGCTCTGCTGGCAGACCTGAAAAAAGCCAAACCTTCTTCCGCCAAAGGCGTTTATATGAAGAAAGTGACCCTGTCTACCACTATGGGTCCTGGTCTGGTTGTTGATCACACTACTCTGGACGCTTAATCCGGGTATTGATCAACGTACGATCTTTGGGGTTGTTGCCGGAGAAAGTTGTCCCGGCAGCAGCTGTCAAAGACCGCAGGAGTAAAAGTGCCCCCGGCGCGTTTTACTTAATATTTCCTGCGTAGATGGTGTGTGGCCCCTTCAGAATTCTGAATTGTCACACCGAGACTGGCTCTTTGGAGCCCAACTTAACTTGTTAGGAGTTAATCGTGGCCTTAGGACTCGAAGATAAGAAGGCGATTGTCGCCGAAGTCCAGGAAGCAGCTCAAGGTGCTCTGTCTGCTGTTGTTGCGGATTCCCGCGGCGTAACAGTAGGCGCCATGACCGCTCTGCGTAAAGAAGCCCGCGAAGCTGGTGTATGGATGAAAGTTGTCCGTAACACTCTGGCTCGTCGCGCGGTTGAAGGTACCGAATATGAGTGTCTGAACGACGCTCTGGTTGGTCCGACTCTGATCGCTTTCTCTAAAGAACATCCAGGTGCGGCTGCCCGTATCTTCAAGAAGTTCGCTAAAGAGAACGAAAAGTTCGAGATCAAAACCGGTGCATTCGCAGGTGCCGTGGTTTCCGTTGATATGCTGGCAACACTGCCAACTTACGACGAAGCAATCGCGAAACTGATGAGCGTCATGAAAGAAGCAGCTGCAGGCAAGCTGGTACGTACCCTTGCTGCGCTTCGCGACCAAAAAGAACAGGAAGCTGCTTAATTTTTAAGCCGCTTTTTCTAAAAGATTGTAACGGGCGTAAGCCCCAAAATTCAGGAAAGTCTCATGTCTCTGACAAAAGAAGATATCATCAACGCTATCGCTGAAATGTCTGTAATGGACGTTGTAGAACTGGTTTCTGCGATGGAAGAAAAATTCGGCGTATCTGCAGCTGCAGCTGTAGTTGCTGGTCCTGCAGCTGGCGGCGACGCTGGTGCTGCTGAAGCTCAGACTGAATTCGACGTAGTTCTGTCTGCAGTTGGCGACAAGAAAGTTAACGTAATTAAAGCAGTACGTGAACTGACTGGTCTGGGCCTGAAAGAAGCCAAAGCAATGGTTGAAAGCGCTCCAGCAGCAATCAAAGAAGGTGTTTCTAAAGAAGACGCAGATGCGGCTAAAGAAGCACTGGAAGCAGCAGGCGCTGTGGTTGAAATCAAGTAATCGTTATTCTCTGAATACGATTACCGCTGCGTCAGGGGTCTGATTGCAGCGATCGGCTGACGGGTTTTCCCGTCAGCCTTTTTCACGTTATGGAATTCGTGATCAAACTGGCAAGATTCTTGCCGGGATTTAATGCAAGGCAAATCCTTGAGCCAGGGGTACAACGCCCAATCAAGGAAACAGTCCGGGGATAACTGATGGCTTACTCATATACTGAGAAAAAACGTGTCCGTAAGGATTTCGGTAAACTACCGAACGTAATGGATGTGCCATACCTGTTGGCCATTCAAGTCGACTCTTACCGCAAGTTCCTGCAGGAAGGGTCAAACACAGAAGATCGCCTCGACATTGGTCTTCATGCAGCTTTTAAATCTGTCTTTCCTATTGNGAGTTATTCCGGGAATGCGGCACTGGAGTACGTGAGCTATCGCCTCGGTACCCCTTCCTTCGATGAGAAGGAATGTATGCTGCGCGGTGTAACCTACGCAGCGCCACTGCGTGTGAAGGTTCGTCTGATTATTTATGACAAAGAATCTTCCACCAAAGCCATCAAAGATATTAAAGAACAGGAAGTCTACATGGGCGAAATGCCGCTCATGACAGACAACGGTACCTTTATTGTTAACGGTACCGAACGTGTGATCGTATCTCAGCTGCACCGTTCACCGGGTGTGTTCTTCGATCACGACAAAGGTAAAACTCACAGCTCAGGCAAGCTGCTTTATAATGCCCGTGTTATCCCTTACCGTGGCTCCTGGCTGGACTTCGAGTTCGACCCTAAAGATATGGTTTTCGTCCGTATCGACCGTCGCCGTAAGCTGCCAGCTTCTATTCTGCTGCGTGCACTGGGTTACAGCACTGAAGAAATCGTTGCTACATTCTTCGAGAACGACACTTATCGTCTGACTGACGAAGGTGCGATGCTGAAGCTGATCCCGTCACGTCTGCGTGGTGAGACTGCTGCATTCGATATCAAAGATAACGAAGGCAACGTCATTGTTGAAGCAACCCGCCGTATTACAGCCCGTCATATCCGTCAGCTGGAAAAAGCTGGCGTTGAAGAACTTCCGGTTCCGGGCGAATACCTGCTGGGCAANGCACTGGCNCGCGATCTGATCGACAGCCGTACCGGCGAACTGATTGCTCAGGCGAACTCTGAACTGACTGCTGAACTGATTGGTAAAGTCGAAGAAGCCGGCATCAAAGAATTCGAAACCATTTATACCAATGAGCTGGACTGTGGTCCGTTCATGTCTGACACNCTGCGTGCAGACCCAACCAGCAANCAGCTGGAAGCTCTGGTAGAAATCTATCGCATGATGCGTCCTGGCGAGCCGCCAACCAAAGAAAGTGCAGAAGCGCTGTTCGAAAACCTGTTCTTCACTGATGAACGCTACGACCTNTCTGCTGTGGGCCGTATGAAGTTCAACCGTCGNATCGGTCGTGAAGAAATCACAGGTGCGGGTACTCTGAATAAAGAAGACATCATCGAAGTGATGAAGACTCTGATCTCTATCCGTAACGGTCAGGGCGTTGTCGACGACATCGACCACCTGGGTAACCGTCGTATCCGTTCCGTTGGTGAAATGGCTGAAAACCAGTTCCGTGTGGGTCTGGTCCGTGTTGAACGCGCCGTTCGCGAGCGTCTGTCCATGGCCGAATCCGAAGGTCTGATGCCACAGGATCTGATCAACGCCAAGCCAGTTGCTGCAGCCGTTAAAGAATTCTTCGGCTCTTCCCAGCTGTCTCAGTTTATGGACCAGAACAACCCGCTGTCTGAGGTAACTCACAAGCGTCGTATTTCTGCTCTTGGACCGGGCGGTCTGACCCGTGAACGCGCAGGCTTCGAAGTGCGTGACGTACACAACACTCACTATGGTCGTGTATGTCCGATTGAAACGCCTGAAGGTCCGAACATTGGTCTGATCAACTCACTGTCCAGCTATGCACGTACCAACGAGTACGGCTTCCTGGAAACGCCGTACCGCAAAGTTGTCGACGGTGTAGTGACTGACGAGATTTTCTACGTATCCGCGATTGAAGAATCCGATTACGTTATTGCACAGGCATCTGTACCAACTGACGAAAACGGCAAACTGCTGGGCGATCTGATTTCTGTACGTCATCAGAACGACACCACCATGATGTCCCCTGACAACGTAACCCTGATGGACGTATCACCACAGCAGGTGATCTCGATCGCAGCATCGCTGATTCCGTTCCTGGAACACGATGACGCGAACCGTGCATTGATGGGTTCCAACATGCAGCGTCAGGCAGTACCGACCCTGAAATCAGAGAAGCCTCTGGTGGGTACCGGTATGGAGCGTGCGGTTGCACAGGACTCCGGTGTGTGTGTGGTCGCCAAGCGTGGTGGTGTGATCGACTCTGTTGATGCATCCCGTGTGGTTGTTAAGGTTAACGACGATGAAACCATGGCTGGCGAAGCTGGTGTGGACATNTACAACCTGACCAAATACACCCGTTCTAACCAGAACACCTGCATCAACCAGCGTCCGCTGGTGAAAGCTGGTGACGTGGTAGAGCGTGGCGATGTGATGGCTGATGGTCCTTCTGTGGATCTGGGTGAGCTGGCTCTGGGTCAGAACTTCCGTATCGCCTTCATGCCGTGGAACGGTTTCAACTACGAAGACTCCATCCTGCTGTCTGAGCGTGTTTCTCAGGAAGACCGCCTGACCACGATCCACATTCAGGAACTGACCTGTGTGGCGCGTGATACCAAGCTGGGTGCAGAAGAAATCACCTCCGATATTCCAAACGTGGGTGAAGCAGCTCTGAGCAAACTGGATGAGTCCGGTATTGTTTACATCGGTGCAGAAGTTAAAGCCGGTGACATTCTGGTTGGTAAGGTGACACCTAAGGGTGAAACCCAGCTGACGCCGGAAGAAAAACTGCTGCGTGCGATCTTCGGTGAGAAAGCATCTGACGTTAAAGATACCTCTCTGCGCGTTAAGACCGGCACAACCGGTACCGTTATCGACGTACAGGTATTTACCCGTGACGGCGTTGAGAAAGATGCCCGTGCACTGGAAATCGAACAGATGCAGCTGGACGAAGTCCGCAAAGATCTGAACGAAGAGATGCGTATCGTTAAAGGCGCAACCTTCGAGCGTCTGCAGCGTAACCTGGTGGGTGCTGTAGTAAACGTCGCACCTGACCTGAAGAAAGGCGATGTCCTGACCGAAGAGTATCTGAATGCTCTCGATACGGATAAGTGGTTCAAGATCATGCCTCAGGACGAGACTCTGGCAGAGATGCTGGAAGCCGCTGAGAAAGGTCTGGAAGAACGCCGCCAGATGCTGGACGACAAGTTCGAAGACAAGAAACGCAAACTGCAGACCGGTGATGACCTGGCGCCTGGCGTACTGAAGATTGTTAAGGTGTACCTGGCAATCAAACGTAAGATCCAGCCTGGTGATAAAATGGCCGGCCGTCACGGTAACAAAGGTGTTATCTCCGCGATCAAACCAATCGAAGATATGCCTTACGACGAAAACGGCGTACCGGTTGATATCTGTCTGAACCCGCTGGGTGTACCGTCACGTATGAACGTGGGTCAGATCATGGAGATCCACCTGGGTCTGGCTGCCAAGGGTCTGGGCGAGAAAATCGACCGCATGATCAAAGAGCAGCAGGAAATTGCCCGTATGCGTGAACTGCTGAACGAAATCTACAACGGTGGCGATGGCCGCATTGAAGACTTCGACAGCTTCAGCGACGCTCAGATTCTCGAGCTGTGCAACAACCTGCGTGGTGGTGTGCCAATGGCAACACCGGCATTCGACGGTGCTAAAGAGAAAGAGATCAAGCGCATGCTGCGACTGGCTGATCTGCCGGATTCCGGTCAGATGACGCTGTTTGATGGCCGTACCGGTGATGCTTTCGACCGTCCTGTGACCGTAGGTTACATGTACATGCTGAAACTGAACCACCTGGTAGACGACAAAATGCACGCGCGTTCTACCGGTTCTTACAGCCTGGTTACTCAGCAGCCGCTGGGTGGTAAGGCTCAGTTCGGTGGTCAGCGTTTCGGTGAGATGGAAGTGTGGGCACTGGAAGCATACGGTGCCGCTTACACTCTGCAGGAAATGCTTACTGTTAAGTCCGATGACGTGGCTGGCCGTACCAAGATGTATAAAAACATCGTGGATGGTGACCACCGTATGGAAGCCGGTATGCCGGAATCCTTTAACGTACTGGTTAAAGAGATCCGCTCACTGGGCATCGACATCGAACTGGAAAACGAATAAGCGGATGAGCAGTGTTCAGGTGGCCGTTGCCGCCTGAACCTGACTCCATAACGGAGCAATATATGAAAGACTTAGTCAATTTTCTGCGTAACCAGAACAACGCTGACGAGTTTGACGCCATCCGCATCGGACTCGCTTCGCCGGAAATGATCCGTTCCTGGTCATTTGGTGAAGTTAAAAAGCCAGAAACCATTAACTACCGTACCTTCAAGCCAGAGCGTGATGGTCTGTTCTGTGCGCGTATCTTTGGTCCAATCAAAGACTACGAATGTCTGTGTGGTAAGTACAAGCGTCTCAAGCACCGTGGTGTGATCTGTGAGAAGTGTGGCGTTGAAGTAACTCAGGCCAAAGTACGTCGTGAGCGTATGGGTCATATTGAGCTGGCTTCCCCGGTTGCTCACATTTGGTTCCTGAAATCACTGCCATCCCGTATCGGTCTGATGCTGGATATGACGCTGCGTGATATCGAACGAATTCTTTATTATGAATCATTCGTAGTAACTGAGCCTGGCATGACCACGCTCGACGTTGGCCAGCTGCTGTCCGACGAACAATACTATGAAGCGATCGAAGAGTTCGGTGACGAATTTGAAGCCAAGATGGGTGCTGAAGCCATCGAAGGCCTGCTCGGTCAGATTGACCTGGAAGATGAAGTTAACCGCCTGCGTGAAGAAATTCCGGCGACTAACTCTGAAACCAAAATCAAGAAGCTGTCCAAGCGTCTGAAGATTCTGGAAGCATTCCATCAGTCCGGTAATGATCCAAAGTGGATGATCATGAAGGTTCTGCCGGTTCTGCCGCCGGATCTGCGTCCACTGGTACCGCTGGATGGTGGCCGTTTCGCGACTTCGGATCTGAACGATCTGTACCGTCGTGTTATCAACCGTAACAACCGTCTCAAGCGCCTGCTGGAGCTGAACGCTCCGGACATCATCGTACGTAACGAAAAACGTATGCTGCAGGAGTCTGTGGATGCGCTGCTGGATAACGGTCGTCGCGGTCGTGCGATCACCGGTTCTAACAAGCGTCCGCTGAAATCTCTGGCAGACATGATCAAAGGTAAGCAGGGTCGTTTCCGTCAGAACCTGCTGGGTAAACGTGTTGACTACTCTGGCCGTTCGGTAATTACCGTTGGTCCACAGCTGCGTCTGCATCAGTGTGGTCTGCCGAAGAAAATGGCTCTGGAACTGTTCAAGCCGTTTATCTTCAGCAAGCTGGAGCACCGTGGTCTGGCGACAACCATTAAAGCTGCGAAGAAAATGGTTGAGCGCGAAACACCGGAAGTATGGGACATCCTGGCTGACGTAATCCGCGAACATCCGGTGATGCTGAACCGTGCGCCAACTCTGCACCGTCTGGGTATTCAGGCGTTCGAACCTCAGCTGATCGAAGGTAAAGCGATCCAGTTGCACCCACTGGTGTGTGCGGCCTATAACGCTGACTTCGACGGTGACCAGATGGCTGTTCACGTGCCGCTGACTATTGAAGCTCAGCTGGAAGCACGTGCGCTGATGATGGCGACCAACAACGTACTGTCTCCTGCCAACGGTGAGCCAATCATCGTTCCTTCTCAGGACGTGGTACTGGGTCTGTACTGGATGACCCGTGAACGTGTGAACGCGGCTGGTGAAGGCATGTTCTTCGCTGACATCGACGAAGTTGAACGCGCTTATCAGACCGGTGCTGCTCACCTGCAGGCCAAAGTGAAAGTACGTATCAACGAAGTCCTGTTCGATGAAGACGGCAACGAAGTACGTGAGACCAAAGTGGTTGATACCACTGTTGGCCGTGCGCTGCTGTTCCGCATCGTACCGAAAGGTCTGCCGTTTGAAATTGTTAACTGCCCAATGAAGAAAAAGGCGATCTCCAACCTGATCAACACGGCGTACCGTCGCGTGGGTCTGAAGGATACCGTCATCTTTGCTGACCAGATCATGTATACCGGTTTCCGTTATGCAACCAAGTCAGGTTCTTCTATTGGTGTGAACGACTTTGTGATTCCGGACGAAAAAGCCGCAATCATTGCTAACGCTGATGCAGAAGTTAAAGAGATCGAAAGTCAGTTTGCTTCCGGTCTGGTAACGCACGGCGAGAAATACAACAAGGTAATCGACATCTGGTCCCGCGCTAACGAACTGGTAGCCAAGGCGATGATGGATAACCTGGGTAAAGAAGGTGTGATCGACCGCGAAGGTAACGAGGTTGAGCAGGAATCCTTCAACTCGGTTTATATGATGGCCGACTCTGGTGCACGGGGTAGCCCGGCTCAGATCCGTCAGCTGGCGGGTATGCGTGGTCTGATGGCGAAGCCGGATGGCTCCATCATCGAAACGCCTATCGTGGCGAACTTCCGTGAAGGTCTGAACGTACTGCAGTACTTCACCTCGACCCACGGTGCGCGTAAAGGTCTGGCGGATACCGCACTGAAGACTGCGAACTCCGGTTACCTGACCCGTCGTCTGGTAGACGTTGCGCAGGATCTGGTAGTAACCGAGCATGACTGTGGTACCGAAGAAGGTCTGGTGATGACGCCGCTGATCGAAGGCGGTGACGTTGTGGTAGCACTGGGCGACCGTATTCTGGGTCGTGTAGTAGCCAAAGACGTGTACAAGCCAGGTTCAGAAGGCGACGTTGTGGTACCAGCCGGTACGCTGATCGACGAAGCCTGGGTGAAAACCATTGAAGCCGAAGGTATCGATGAAATCATCGTACGTTCTGCAATTACCTGTGACAGCCGTGTGGGTATCTGTTCTTCCTGTTACGGTCGCGACCTTGGCCGCGGTCATCAGGTGAACGTTGGTGAAGCTGTGGGTGTAATCGCCGCACAGTCCATCGGTGAACCAGGTACACAGCTGACCATGCGTACGTTCCACATTGGTGGTGCGGCATCGCGTTCGTCTGCAGCTGACAGTGTTCAGGTGAAAAACGCCGGTACTATCCGCGTACACAACATGAAGACAGTGACCCGTGACAATGGTGACCTGGTAGCGGTTTCCCGTTCCGGTGCTATTGCGGTAGCTGACGAGCATGGTCGTGAGCGTGAATTCTACAAACTGCCATACGGTGCCGTGATCAGCGTTAAAGACGGTGACAAGGTTGAGTCTGGTCAGAAAGTAGCGAGCTGGGACCCTCACACTCACCCGATTGTGACCGAAGTAAAAGGTCGTATCGAATTCGTGGGTATGGAAGAGGGGATTACCATCAACCGTCAGACCGACGAACTGACTGGTCTGTCCAACATCGAAGTGATCGATCCGAAAGATCGTCCTGCGGCGGGTAAAGACATCCGTCCGATGGTGAAACTGGTTGACGCTTCCGGTAACGACGTACTGCTGCCTAACACCAATGCGCCGGCACAGTATCTGCTGCCTGCTAACGCACTGGTCAGCCAGGAGAACGGCGCTGAGGTAACTGTGGGTGACATTATTGCCCGTATTCCTCAGGAATCTTCCGGTAACAAGGACATCACCGGTGGTCTGCCACGGGTTGCTGACCTGTTCGAAGCACGTAAGCCGAAAGAGCCTGCCATCCTGGCAGAAATCTCCGGTACTGTGGGCTTCGGTAAAGAGACCAAAGGTAAGAAGCGTCTGGTGATTACACCGACCGATGGCGGCGAGCCGTATGAAGAACTGATCCACAAATGGCGTCACCTCAACGTGTTCGAAGGTGAACATGTTGAAAAAGGTGAAATCATTTCCGATGGTCCGCTGAACCCGCACGATATTCTGCGCCTGAAAGGCGTGGGCGATCTGGCGATGTACGTGACCAACGAAGTGCAGGAAGTTTACCGTCTGCAGGGTGTAGGCATCGATGATAAACACATCGAAGTTATCGTCCGTCAGATGCTGCGTAAGGTTCATATCACTGAAAACGGTGACAGTACCTTTATTCCGGGTGACCAGGTTGAATACTCAGCCTTCCTGGAAGAAAACGAGCAGCTGGAAGCCGCTGGTAAGATCACAGCCAAGGGCGAACGTGTCCTGCTGGGTATCACCAAAGCGTCTCTGGCAACTGAGTCCTTCATCTCCGCGGCTTCCTTCCAGGAAACTACCCGCGTACTGACTGAAGGTGCGGTTACCGGTAAGGTCGACTACCTGCGTGGTCTGAAAGAAAACGTTGTTGTGGGTCGTCTGATTCCGGCTGGTACCGGTCTGGCGTATCACGCAGAACGTAAGCGTAAGCGCACCAGCCGTGAAAGCGAGCGCCTGATGGATACTTCCGAAGGCATGAGCGTATCGGTTGAAGATATGGAAGCTAAGTTCAGCGAAGCTTTCAGCGATAAGTAAGTGGCTACTGTTTAAGCAGTAAGCGCTTGACGATCGGGGCTGGGGGGATTATCCTTCCGGCCCCTTTTATTGCGTCAGTCTGTTCTGGCGTTGATTTAAACAAGTTGGAGTTTGCTAAATGGCTACAATCAACCAGTTGGTTCGTCAGCCTCGTAAACGCAAAGTGGCTAAGAGCGACGTACCTGCACTGCAGGCTTGTCCTCAGCGTCGTGGCGTATGCACCCGTGTATATACCACTACACCTAAAAAGCCTAACTCGGCACTGCGTAAAGTATGTCGTGTGCGTTTGACGAATGGTTTCGAAGTGTCTTCCTACATCGGTGGTGAAGGTCACAACCTGCAGGAGCACAGTGTTGTTCTGATCCGTGGTGGTCGTGTTAAAGACTTACCAGGTGTTCGTTACCACACAGTTCGCGGTACTCTGGATACGTCCGGTGTTGCTAACCGTAAACAGGGCCGTTCTAAGTACGGTGCTAAACGTCCTAAGGGTTAATTCCCCGGGATATAAGATAAGAGTAAGGCTGAGCTGTTTGTTNANNCAGNATGCTCAGNCTGACCTGAAGACCTAAGAGGGCTTATCATGCCAAGAAGACGNGTCGCCGCAAAACGCGAAGTGCTGCCAGATCCGAAATTCGGAAACGTTACACTGGCAAAATTTATGAACCACGTAATGGTTAGCGGTAAAAAATCCGTTGCCGAAAAAATCGTATACGGTGCTCTGAACACCATTTCCCAGAAGCAGGGCAACGACCCACTGGAAATGTTCGAACAGGCGCTGGAAGCTATCCAGCCAATGGTAGAAGTTAAAAGCCGCCGTGTAGGTGGTGCAACTTACCAGGTTCCTGTTGAAGTGCGTCCATCCCGTCGTCAGGCGCTGGCAATGCGCTGGCTGGTAGACGCCGCACGTAAGCGTGGTGAAAAGTCCATGGCTCAGCGCCTGGCTAATGAAATGCTGGAAGCCTGTGAAGGCAAAGGCGCTGCGGTTAAGAAACGTGAAGACGTACACCGCATGGCCGAAGCTAACAAAGCTTTCTCTCACTACCGCTTCTAATTATCCGAGGATTGCACAGTGGCTCGCACAACGCCCATTGAGCGTTACCGCAATATTGGTATTTGTGCGCACGTGGATGCGGGTAAAACCACAACCACGGAGCGCGTTCTGTTTTACACCGGTGTTTCCCATAAGATCGGTGAAGTACACGACGGCGCTGCCACCATGGACTGGATGGAGCAGGAACAGGAGCGGGGGATTACTATTACCTCCGCTGCCACTACCTGCTTCTGGTCAGGCATGGCACAGCAGTTTGAACAACACCGCGTCAATATTATTGACACCCCTGGGCACGTAGACTTCACCATTGAGGTGGAACGTTCACTGCGTGTACTGGACGGTGCTGTGGTTGTACTGTGTGGTTCCTCCGGTGTTCAGCCTCAGACTGAAACAGTCTGGCGTCAGGCGAACAAGTATGAAGTTCCGCGCATGGTTTTCGTCAATAAGATGGACCGTGCCGGTGCCGACTACTTTATGGTTGTTCAACAACTTAAAGAACGTCTGAACGCAACGGCAGTTCCTATTCAGATCAATATCGGCGCTGAAGATGATTTCAAAGGCGTGGTCGATCTGATCAAAATGAAAGCCGTCATGTGGAACGAAGCCGATCAGGGCATGACCTTCACATACGAAGATATCCCGGCTGATCTGACTGATGTCGCTGAAGAGTGGCGTGAGAAGATGATCGAAGCCGCTGCTGAAGCTTCTGAAGAACTGACGGAAAAGTATCTCGAAGGCGAAGAGCTTTCCGAGGACGAAATCAAAGCTGCACTGCGCGCCCGTACTCTGGCTAACGAGATTGTACTCGTGACCTGTGGTTCCGCCTTTAAAAACAAAGGTGTTCAGGCCGTACTGGATGCAGTCATCGAATTCCTGCCATCACCAACTGAGGTGAAGGCGATCGAAGGTATCCTTGACGACAAAGACGAAACCGTTGCTGAGCGTCATGCCTCGGATGAAGAACCTTTTGCTGCTCTGGCATTCAAAATTGCTACCGACCCGTTTGTCGGTACGCTGACGTTCGTACGCGTATATTCCGGCGTACTGCAGTCCGGCGATGCAGTTTATAACCCGGTAAAAGGTAAGCGTGAACGTGTTGGCCGTATGGTGCAGATGCACGCTAACTCACGTGAAGAAATTAAAGAAGTACGTGCTGGCGATATCGCGGCTCTGATCGGTCTGAAAGACGTCACCACCGGGGATACCCTGTGTGATCAGGATCAGAAAAACCGCATCACGCTGGAACGTATGGAGTTCCCGGAACCGGTTATCTCGGTGGCGGTTGAACCAAAATCCCAGGCTGACCAGGAAAAAATGGGTGTNGCCCTCGGCAAACTGGCGCAGGAAGATCCTTCTTTCCGCGTGGAAACCGACGAAGAAAGCGGCCAGACCATTATTTCCGGCATGGGAGAATTACACCTCGATATCATTGTTGACCGTATGAAGCGGGAATTCAAAGTCGAGTGTAACGTGGGTAAGCCTCAGGTGGCTTATCGCGAAAAGATCACTGCGACCGTGGAAATCAACAACAAGTTTGCCAAGCAGTCCGGTGGTCGTGGCCAGTATGGTCACGTTGTTATCAAGTTCGAGCCATCTGACGAAGAAGGTCTGGAATTTGTTAACGAGATCGTTGGCGGTGCAATTCCACGTGAATTTATCCCGGCGGTCGAAAAAGGTATTGAAGAGCAGATGAAAAACGGTGTTTTGGCCGGCTACCCACTGCTGGGGCTGAAAGCCACGCTGTTTGATGGCTCTTACCATGACGTTGACTCCAATGAGATGGCGTTTAAAATTGCTGCCTCACAAGCAACCAAACAGCTTTCTGAAAAAGGTAAGGCAGTACTGCTTGAGCCAATGATGAAAGTTGAAGTTGTCACCCCGGAAGATTACATGGGTGATGTGGTCGGTGACCTGAACCGTCGCCGAGGTCTGATTTCTGGAATGGACGACACCCCGTCCGGCAAAGTGGTGAACGCCTCTGTGCCGCTGGCAGAAATGTTCGGTTACGCAACCGATCTGCGTTCTGCGACTCAGGGCCGTGCAACGTATTCCATGGAATTTGAGAAGTATGCAGAGGCGCCGGCAAGCGTTGCTGAAGCAATTATTCAAAGAGCTTAATCACTTACAGATATTGAACGAGGTGTTCTATGGCAAAGGAAACGTTTGAACGTTCCAAACCCCACGTAAACGTGGGTACTATCGGTCACGTTGACCACGGTAAAACCACTCTGACTGCGGCACTGACCCGCGTATGTGCAGAAGTATGGGGCGGCGCAGCGGTAGCGTTTGACGGTATCGACAACGCACCAGAAGAGCGTGAGCGTGGTATCACCATCTCAACTTCTCACGTTGAGTACGAATCCCCAAGCCGTCACTACGCACACGTAGACTGCCCGGGACACGCTGACTATGTTAAAAACATGATCACCGGTGCCGCACAGATGGACGGCGCGATCCTGGTATGTGGTTCTACTGACGGCCCAATGCCTCAGACCCGTGAACACATCCTGCTGTCCCGTCAGGTTGGTGTACCTTACATCGTTGTATTCCTGAACAAAGCAGACCTGCTGGCTGAAGACTGCGGTGGTGCAGATTCTGAAGAATACGCAGAGATGCTGGAACTGGTTGAAATGGAACTGCGTGACCTGCTGTCTGAATACGACTTCCCAGGCGACGACACTCCAATTATCCCAGGTTCTGCTCTGATGGCTCTGAACGGCCAGGACGACAACGAAATGGGTACTACCGCTGTTAAGAAGCTGGTAGAAACTCTGGATTCTTACATTCCTGAACCAGAGCGTGCTATCGACGGCGCCTTCCTGA
>PAJK01000010.1 GCA_002706025.1 Oceanospirillaceae bacterium | reverse complement strand
CCTGGTTCTGTTCCGGGGTATCCGGATTCAGACAAACGGCTTCATCCGCCATGCGTACGTGCAGGCTGTTAGCATCACAGTCGGCGTAAATGGCCACCGACTGAATTCCCATTTTACGCAGGGTGCGGATGATGCGTGTCGCAATGGCACCACGGTTAGCAATCAGAACTTTGGTCAACATACGTTATACCTTGTCCGGGTCGTCCCGGTGGATTCTGTACCGGCAAAGGTCGTCCTTTGCCTGAAATTATTTTTAGTCAGCGTTAAACGCTGCTTATTTCTGTATTCTGCCTTCAGTGCAGGTTATTCCCACACCAGTACTTCAATCGGTGTCGGGTTGTAGGCGTTACATGGGTTGTTCAGCTGTGGGCAGTTGGAAATCAGAATGATGGTGTTCATCATGGCTTTCAGTTCCACGTACTTACCGGCATCAGAAATACCATCAGCAAATGTCAGACCGCCTTCTTTAGTAATAGGCACGTTCATAAAGAAGTTGATGTTGTGCGTGATGTCCGCTTTATCCAGACCAAATTCTTCATGCTCTGCGATGGCCAGCATCCAGCTGTCGCGACAGGCGTGCATGCATTTCTTTTCCAGCGAGTAACGTACGGTATTGGATTCCGTCGCACAGGCTCCACCCAAGGTATCGTGACGGCCACAGGTGTCGGCAACGATTTCCAGTAATGGGCGGTTTTCATTGGTCATCAGTACAGAGCCTGCGGTCAGGTAAACATTACCCTGTTCACGGATAGTGTCCTGGGCGCTGTAACGCTCGCTTGGATCGTCAGCGTTAAAAAACAGCGTATCCGCAGCCTGATTACCTTCAAGGTCAAGAATGCGGACGGTCTGACCCGCTTCAATACGGTGAATAAAATAATCACCGGCAAGAACGGTTTCGCGGAAAAAGGCCTGTTCCGGTTGAAGAGTGCTTTCTTTAATCATGGTGTTGTCTCCTCTCAGGCTTCGCAAAAGTTGTACAGGAAATTATTTTTAAAACCGCGTTGATTCTCTTCGCAGTGATTTTTGCAGGCGTCGTCTTCCGCTACTGGTTTGGCTTTAGCCAGACGGTAGTGCACCGGACGGAACGGGTATTCTTCGGCATTGTTGAGTGGGTGAGGGCAGGTATGCAGTACTACCAGGGTGTCCATCTCAAAACGCAGGGTAACGGCATTGCCGGCTTTGGAGGCATCGTCTACATAGGACATATTGCCTTCGTCGTCGGTTTCTACGCGGCTGAATAAATTCAGGTTAGCGGCCATGTCTTTACGGTTCAGGCCGTATTTGGCCAGCTCTACCAGAAAACTGTCATAACCGTTTTTGGTCCAGCCGTTATGGGCTTCCTGATAGGTTTTCAGGGTCCATTTTTTCAGCAGGTTTTCTTTGTTCAGGTTGCCGCAGACGGTGTCATGCCAGCCGCAGTCGTCTTCAACAATGGATGCAAATACACGGCCCATATCTGAGTACAGGCAATTACCGGCGGTCAGCTTGAATGTATGCTGAGCTTTCAGTGTGTCCGGCGCGTTGTATTTTTCCAGCAGATCATACGGGTTGTAAAACAGCATGCCGACATTGGCACCACCTTTAACATCGGTGAGGGTCAGCAGAGTGCCTTTCTTAACGCGCATGGACCAGTGGCAGCCACCACCTAAGGTATCTTCGTAAACGGGTTCACCCAGCATAAATTGATTGTGCATAACGACTCCTTACAGATGGCCAGGAAAGCAGAAATTGACGGAGCGCAGACGACGTGCGTTCAGCGCACAGNGGCTCCGGAAAGAAAATAAATAAGATATGAAATGTTTTGTCATAACGTCCTCTCAGGTTTCACGGATGCGGATACAACGATGATGGAACACAGTTCNTANGAACCACCATCCTGTTGATCTCCCGGGCTTTTATCCCGCCGTGTAACCTTCCAGTACGCTGCTGGCTGGTCGGCCACTCTCGGTCCAGTCGCTGAAGTATCAGCCGGAACCCTAGTGCCCTTATTGATGTGCAACTGTTGCCGGAGCAGAGTTGTGGGGGTGCTGACAGCACCGTTGTTTATTCCGCGTAGTTGAGTCCAGAGCATCTCGCTGCGGACGCTCTTAGTATAAAGCGAAGTTTGTGCCATTGTACAAGCCCCTGCTTAACAGCCCGTCATAGACTGGCCTGTTTGCTACGTTAGCGGCGCATGGCAGGGCATAAATCGCACTTATGGTCTTATTGTGGTGCATGTTATTTTCACTGTGATTCATGATGGTGCGATTCTTGAGCCTTATCATGGGAAACAGTGGTGAATACGACAGAGACTTGTCTGCAGGCGAACGAAAAGGGGCCAGCCATGAAAAAATTTTCTGTGGCGAAATAGCCGGTATTTTTACGCACTGAAACCATAAGGGGCGGCGCCTCAGGTTCTTCCTGACTGACTGGTCAGGAATTTTATCCGGTTAAAATTTTCGGATCTCATTCTCTGGTATGGCACGCTTGGTGCTTTTGGCAGTATTACCAAAACTAAAAATGGTAATACCGGGAGACACCAATGAAGATGAAGAAACGTATGCTGGGTTCCTTGTTCGCCGGACTGCTGATGGCTGGTAGTGCATTGGCTGAGCCTCTGAAAATTGGTTACAGCGATTGGCCAGGATGGGTAGCCTGGGAAATTGCGATCGAAAAGAAAATGTTTGAGAAAGAAGGCGTAGACGTTCAGTTTGAATGGTTCGACTACGTTGCCAGTATGGATGCGTTTGCCGCAGGCCAGCTGGACGCTGTAAGTATGACAAATGGTGATGCACTGGTTACCGGTTCTACTGGTGCTCAGAGTGTGATGATCCTGGTAAACGACTACAGCGATGGCAATGACATGATCATCGGTGCTCCGGGTATCGAATCTATTAAAGATCTGAAAGGCAAAAAAATCGGTGTTGAAATCGGTTTTGTTGACCACCTGCTGCTGCTGAAAGGTCTGGAAAAAGCGGGTATGACCGAAGCTGACGTTGAACTGGTTAACGTGCCAACCAACGAAACTCCACAGGTTCTGGCTTCTGGTCAGGTGGATGCAATCGGTGCATGGCAGCCAAGCTCCGGCCAGGCGCTGACTCTGGTTCCGGGTTCCAAACCAATCTTCACCAGTGCTGACGAACCAGGACTGATTTACGATGTATTGGCTGTTTCACCTGCCAGTCTGGCGGCTAACCGCGACGAGTGGAAAAAAGTGATCAAAGTCTGGTACGAAGCTGTTGATTTCCTGAATGATCCTAAAGCTCACGAAGAAGCCGTTTCTATTATGGCTGCCCGTGTAGGTCTGTCTGCAGAGGAATACAAAGGCTTTATTAAAGGCACCAAAATTCTGACTCTGGAAGAAGCTCTGCCATTTATGAAAAAAGGCGCTGGCTTTGATTCTATTTACGGTTCCACTGAAATTGCGGACCAGTTCAATGTTGATAACCAGGTTTATGCTGATAAGCAACCGGTTGCCGATTACATTGATCCATCTCTGATGGAATCCCTTAAGTAATAGAAGTAACAGAGCAGCTTTCTCTGTATTGCGCCGGTAACACGGCGCTCCTCCCTCTGTTGTTATATGCCACGCATAGGTGGCAGAGGGAAGTTTTGCCCAAATGCTAAGTAACATGCTGTTGAAAACGATATATCGAAATTTAAAAAGGCACTGAATATGTCATTGTTCACCGTTAATAAACCACTGGAGCCAAGAAGCCGGACTCTGGTCGCTCTTATGAGCTTTGGCCTGCCAATAATCCTTTGGTGTCTGGTCAGTTATGTGCCTTTTATCTGGCATCCGGATATGAAAATTACCGATCCGGGTTCTGTCAGTTATTTCCGTGAAGATATGCTGGTTGGTAAGGATGTCTTCTATAAAGAAATGGAAAAAGCAGAAGCTAACAACACGGCTACACCCGCAGGTGAGCCTGCGAACCCGGTTTATCTGCCAGCACCGCATGAAGTGGTCACTGCTTTTTATACGGCGTTCACTACCGAACCGAAACGCAGCAGTGAACTCTGGTTGCACGAAAGCCTGTGGAGCAGTATCCAGGTGATTTTCTGGGGGTTTGTGATTTCCTCCATCATCGGTATTCCACTGGGTATTCTGGCCGGTACTTACGACTTTTTCTCGCGCCTGTTTGAACCTTTTATTGAATTTTTCCGCTATCTACCGGCACCGGCGTTTGGCGCTCTGGCTGTAGCTGTGCTGGGCATCTATCAGGCACCGAAAATCGCCATTATTTTTATCGGAACCTTCTTTCAGCAGGTACTGGTGGTTGCCAATACCACCCGTAAACTGGATCCGGCATTACTGGAAGCCGGGCAGACTCTGGGTGCCGGTAACCGCTCCATGCTGTTCCGAATTGTTGTGCCAGGCATTCTGCCGGATCTGTACCGTGATATCCGTATTCTGCTGGGCTGGGCGTGGACCTATCTGATTGTTGCCGAGCTGATCGGTACCAGTTCAGGTATTACCTGGTTTATTACTCAGCAGGCCCGTTACAAGAACTTCGATAACGTATTCGCTGCCATCATGATGATCGGTATTCTCGGCCTCACCATTGACCTGCTGCTGGCATGGATCGGACGTCGTCTGTTCCCTTACCAGAAAGGTACTAAATAAGTAATTGGAGAATATGATGACTGATTTAAATTTACCCGATTACAAACAGCAGAGCCCGGAAGTCCGTGACCGTTTTGAGCGACTGAAAAAACGCCCGGTAACCATGGAAGTCAAAGGGCTGACAAAAAAATTCAACAGCCATCACGGCGAAGTGACGGCCCTGAAAAACATCGACCTGAAAATTCACAAGCGCGAATTCGTCTGTGTGATTGGTCCTTCCGGTTGTGGTAAATCCACACTGATCCGTATTCTGGCAGGCCTTGAACAGGCAACAGAAGGGCAGGTATTACTCGACGGCAAGGCCGTGACCAAACCGGGTCCGGAACGTGGCATGGTGTTTCAGGGTTATACCCTGTTTCCGTGGCTGACGGTTAAACGCAATATTATGTTCGGCCTGATTGAATCCGGTATGAACAAAAACCACGCGGAAGCCGAAGCCCGGGAATGGATTGAACTCATCGGTCTTGGCAAGTTTGAAAACAGCTATCCGCATCAGCTGTCTGGCGGTATGAAGCAGCGCGTGGCGATTGCCCGTGCACTGGCAAACCGTCCGCAAATACTGCTGATGGATGAGCCATTTGGCGCACTGGATGCTCAGACCCGCGCAAAAATGCAGGCGTATCTGATGGAGATCTGGAAGAACATTGATGTGACTGTGTTCTTTATTACCCACGATCTCGACGAAGCTGTGTATCTGGCGGACCGCATTCTGGTGCTGAAAGCCAATCCCGGTGAAGTACAGGAATTGGTGGAAGTGCCTGTACCACAGCCGCGCAGCCCTGAGCAGTTTTTATCGCCGGAATTCCTGGCGACCAAAAAACACATTGAAGATCTGATTCATCCGCCGTCAGAAGAAGGCGACGACGATCATCTGAATCTGGTGCGTATGGTGCCGGTGAATGACGATGTAGGGAGCGTGTTCTGATGTACGAATTAGCTAACATGACCTGGGAAGAAGTCGCTGCGGCAGTAAAGCAGGGCATACAGACTGCGGTGCTTCCTATCGGCGCTACTGAACAGCACGGCCCGCATATGGTCTGTGGTATGGACAGTGCCATTGCCGATACTTTATGCAAAACCGTGGCAGAAAAAGCCGAGGTTATTCTGCTGCCAACGTTGCCGTATGGCTGTTCTGTGGGCCATTCCAAACGCTGGCCGGGCACCATGGCACTGAACCCGAAAACCCTGATTGATGTTATTACTGACCTGGGAAACTGGGTTCAGTCATCCGGTATCCGTCGTCTGGTGTTAGTCAACGGTCACGTCACCAATGCCGCGCCACTGCGTTGTGCGCTGGAAATGTTGCGTGCCCGCTACGACGATTTAATGATCGCATTAGTTCATACCGCGCAGATTTCTGAGCGGGTAAAAAAAGCTCATCATGACGATGCTGAAGACTGGCACGCTAATCATGCCGAAACAGCTCTGATGATGGCACTGCACCCTGGCATTGTGCGTGAGGATAAACTGCAGGAAGCAGACGATCCCGACCGCACCGACGGCTGCGTGTTCAGCCATCCGGTTAACCGTACCAGTAAAAACGGTGTGACCGGTAAACCGTCGGCAGCAACTGCTGCAGATGGAGAACAATTATTTACGTGGATGTGTGATGACCTGACGGCGCTGTTAAACAAAGCCATCAGTGAAGAGCCACCACTGGATCAGAGTTACCACCACAGTATTCTGGCGGACTCTGTTTTTAATTAACCCTTTTTAACGTTTGTAACCCCTTGGATTACCCGCTCTGATGGAATGTTTCTGTCAGAGTTTAAACCAGCCCGGGTGGTGTGGTTTCAGTTAAGTAGCTGAGCCGCCCATCTGGGCTATGAAAATAACCCCGGCGAAAATCTCAGGCTAGCCGCCCTAACGGCTCAGTCGGGTCAATATCATCTTAAAAGGTAAAAGAAATGATTGAGACCAAAACCGATGCAGAAATCAGTGCAATTCAGCAGGCTCTGCAGGATCGTGGCGTAAAATATTGCATGGGTACTTACGTGGATATCCATGGTGTACCCAAAGGCAAAATCGTACCGATCGCTCACCTGCACCATATGGCACACGGTTCAGAACTTTACACTGGTTACGCACTGGATGGCCTGGGTCAGGCACCAAACGATGACGAAATTGCCTCTGTTCCCGATCTGGATCATATCATCCAGCTGCCATGGCAGCCGGAAATTGCCTGGATGCCGGCAGACAATACGCTGTACGGCGAACCCTACATGCTCAACACCCGTGTACTGCTGAAAAAAGTACTGGAAGACGCCAACGAAATGGGCTTCGGCATGAACCTGGGTATTGAAGCAGAAGTGTATCTGCTGAAGAAAAATGAAGACGGTACGCTGGAAATTCCGGATCCGGACGACAAACTGAAAAAACCGTGTTACGACACCCGTGCTTTCCTGAGCAACTTCAAATGGGTGGATAAAATGGTCACCAGCATGAATGATCTGGGCTGGGATGTTTATTCTTTCGACCATGAAGATGCCAACGGTCAGTTTGAATTCGACTTTAANTACGCCGACGTAGTAACGACCTGTGACCGCTTTACCTTCCTGAAAATGATGGCAAAAGAATATGCTAAGCAGGAAGATCTGCTGGCCACCTTTATGCCGAAGCCATTCTCTAACCGTACCGGTAACGGCGCGCACTTTAATATGTCNCTGTACGATCTGGAGACNGGTGAAAACCTGTTCCAGTGCAAACCGGAAGACGATCCGCACGGTCTCGGNCTGACCAAACTGGGTTANCAGTTTATCGGCGGTATTCTCAAGCACGGNCGNGCGCTGTGTGCCGTGTTTGCGCCAACNGTTAACTCCTACAAGCGTCTGGTNCGTCAGGGCGATATGCCTTACTTCACCTGGGCNCCGGTGTTTAACTCTTTTGGTTCCAATAACCGTACCAACTCNGTACGTGTNCCTATGGGCGGCGGTCGCTGTGAATCCCGTAATGCGGATGGTGCGGTTAACCCGTATCTGGCGGCAGCACTGGTGCTGGCNGCTGGTCTGGAAGGTATCCGTGAGGGCATTGATCCGGGCAAACCGCAGGAGAANAACCTGTACGAACTGAGCGAAGAAGAGCGTGCAGAAAAAGGCATTAACTTCCTGCCGCGTACNCTGTTTGAAGCGATCGAAGCATTTGCNGAAGATCCGTTTGTGGAAGAAGTTCTGGGTACTGAACTGCGTAACGAATTTATCCGTTACAAGCAGGCAGAGTGGAACGAGTACCACACCGCTGTCAGCGCGTGGGAAACCGAGCGTTACAGTCACCTGTTCTGATATAAGGTGATGGAATCCGGGCGGNCTGAACGATAAGGCCGCCCGGGTTCTGACTGACTGGACAGGCGTGCAAAAAGTGTTGCATAAAGTGGTGCTAAGAATGTTGCATAAAATGTCCGCAGAGGATGGAAACAGGCATGAGNAATAAAGATAAAATCAGCCGCATCAGTATTTCGATGCCGGAAAGTCTGCTGGANGGACTNGACGAGATGGTGAATAACCGCGGTTTTGAAAGCCGTTCGCAAGCCATCTGCGACATGATCAATCTGCAGATCAATGAATATCGTGCGCAGCTTGGCAGTGATGTTATGACCGGCACGGTCAATATTGTTTATAACCATTCCACACCNGGACTGAGTAAACGCCTGCAGGATATTCAGTACGAATATCTTGATGAAGTGATTTCCAGCCTGAACGTAAACCTGACCAATACCAGTATTCTGTCCATTATTCTGGTNCAGGGACCAGCCAATAAACTGAATATGATCGCCGATAAAATGATCACCCAGCGTGGTGTCGTTTACGGTCGTCTGTTATTGAATTCTTACATTATTCCACCGATTCATCCNNTGCCGCCGAAAGANACCTGAGGCTCAGCCAGCAGAGCGGATAAAACTCTGTGGNGGTACACCAAAATGGCGGCGGAACGCNGCCACAAAGGCACTGCTGCTGCGATAACCAAGCGAGTGGGCAATCGCTGCGCTGCTTTCACCTTCCACCAGNCGGTTAATGGATTCCAGTAATTTACGCCGNGTGCGCCATTGCTGAAAACTCATACCGGTTTCCTTCTTGAATAAACGCTCCAGCGTNCGGATGCTGGCGCCACTGCCATCGGCCAGTTCNTCCAGCTTCTGTTGATTGCCGGGTTCCCNTACCAGGGTGTGCATGACTTTGTGCANACGACGGTCTTTGGCACTGGGCAGGAACAGCGGGGCGGGCTTNAGNTGNGCCAGTTCATTCAGCAGCAGGCGGATCGTCAGTTCCAGATTCAGCGCCTCAGCGGTCGCCATCGGCGTTTGCTCTTTCAGGCTNTGTTCATGGTTAAGCACACGCAAGGTCAGCTCACGCATCAGTGGCGTGACTTCCAGTACCTGAGCATCCTGCGCCAGTGATTCGCAGGCGCTGGGGTCGATATACAGATAGCCGGCNTCGGCGTCGGTGAGGGTCGATACCTGATGGCGCTGATTGGANGGAATCCACACGGCGTGGGTNGGCGGTACGATCCAGCTGGCATTATCCATNACCACGCGGATGGCGCCGTTCACNGCCCACACCACCTGNGCACGGGGATGGCGGTGGCTGCGCACGCGNTAGCCGCGGGGCTGATGATTGGCATAACACAGCACCGGGCGCTCAGGGTCGAGGATGTAGCCGGCCTTNACCGGCTCCTCATATGTCGTTTTTGCGATATCCATTGTCAGATTGTAGCCTTTCTGCAGCCCGCTGTTTATGGAAAATAGACATCTCATTCTTTCACGGAGCCTGTCAGGTGGTATTACTCCGTCATCCGGGTCGTTTATTTGTTGTTCTGGTGTTGTTTGCCGCGGCTGCTGTGTTGCTGCTTCAGCCGGCAGGTCTGACGCTGATGCAAAGCCGTACCGCTGCCATTGTGATGGTGACACTGGCGNTGTGGGCGACGGGTACCTTGCCCGANTATCTNACCGGTCTGTTGTTCTTTTTGGCGGCACTNTTACTGCACATTGCCGAACCCGCTGATATTTTTGCNGGCTTTGCCTCGGCGGCGTTCTGGCTGATTTTNTCCGGTATGGTNATCGGCATGGCGATTCGCTCCACCGGCCTTGGGCAGCGAATCGCGGGCTTTCTCGGGCGTCATCTGGACCGCAGTTATGTGCATTTAATTGGCGGCTTAATGCTGGTGTGCACACTGCTGGGATTTATTATGCCGTCGTCCATGGGACGTCTGGTGATGATGGTGCCGATTGGTATGGCNCTGGCCGATCGCTGTGGTTTTNAGCCGGGTTCTCAGGGGCGCATNGGTATCGCTCTGGCGGTGGCCATGGGCTGCCATATTCCGACCTTTACCATTCTGCCCGCCAATATTCCGAACATGGTGTTGATCGGTGCGGCGGAAAATATCTACGGCGAACANTTCAGTTATTTTAATTATTTGCTGCTNCATTNNCNGCTGCTNCATTTTCCGCTGCTTGGCATGGTGAAGGCAGGCATCATCGCCGCGCTGATCATTATGCTGTTCCGCGATAAGCCGCAGCCAGCGGCGGTTGCTGTTAATGCAGAAGGTCAGACAGTGAAAAATCCGGATGCGCACAGCGCCAGACAAAAGAGCGAACAGAAGCGTCTGATCGGCGTGTTATTGGTGTCGCTGGCGTTGTGGCTGACGGACTCCCTGCATGGCATCAGCCCGGCCTGGATCGGCCTTGGTGCGGCGGTTTTTCTGCTGTTGCCAAAAGTCGGCATGGTGGAGCACAAAGCCTTTAACCAGCAGATTAATGTCTCCCTGCTGCTGTTTATTGCCGGTGTGCTGGGCGTGGGTACTGTGGTAAATCAGAGTGGACTGGGGCAGATGCTGGCCGGAGCGCTGGAATCCTGGCTGCCGCTGGAAAAAGGCAACGATGCCAGTAACTTCTTCTCACTGGTGGCCATGGCATTTTCCACCGGCATGTTAACCACACTGCCGGGTGTGCCTGCGGTGCTGACCCCTATGGCCGGTGAATTATCGACGGTTACCGGTATGTCGGTGACGGCGGTGCTGATGACTCAGGTGATTGGTTTTTCCACCATTCTGTTTCCGTATCAGTCCGGTCCGTTACTGGTCGGTATGCAGCTGGCGGAAGAAAAAGTCAGTCATCTGCTGCGCATTCTGCTGCCGCTGACGCTGATCTCCTGGCTGGTATTAATTCCGCTGGATTATTTCTGGTGGCAGCTGTTGGGCATGTTCTGACAGGAATGATCAGTAAAAAGCCCGCAGGCCGGTAACTCAGCCTGCGGGCTTTTTTACGTCGGAGTGTCTATTACAGCAGATGCTTTTTATAGCGGCCCAGCGTCTGATCTTCTTTACGCATCCATTCGACAGCCTCTGTGCTGCACGGAGTAGCGGCGCTGAAGTCAAACTGCGGATACCAGCTGTCGATACGGAAGCGACGCTCAATAAGCCGGCCCGCAACCTCGACCTGCTGCAGCACAATACCGGCTTCATGACTGACGCTGAAGCTGTGCAGATCGATCAGCGATTCACCGTAACGGGCAGTGTTCAGCGCATGCACAACACGGTAGCCATCTTTGCCGTTACCAAAGCCTACGGACGTTTCAAAATCCAGCAGCAGCTGGCGCTGTTCTGCACTCAGGGATGGGTCGGCAATAACGTCACGCAGCATGCTGCCACTGTGTTCGGCTGCGTCGGCATACTGCACGGCGACAGACGGATCTTTGCGGTCGATAACCAGTCCGGCGTAATCACTGCAGATAATCAGGGCACCGCGTCGCGGATATTGTTCGCCGCTTTGCAGATCGGTTTCACTTTCCAGCTCAAGACCAATTAATGGGCCATTGCCGCTGTTCAGCAGGCGCCAGTCTTCGACATAAGCGCCACTGGGGGCAAACTCCACCATACAATTGCCAATGCGTTGCAGCAGGGCGGGTTCCGGCCAGCGGTTATGCAGTTGATTGGCACAGCCATCGAGCCAGCTGAGCTGTTCGTCCGCCCATTGAGCATGGGCATACCAGCCTTCGTAATCCGCCTGGGGCAGGAGAGTGCGGGGAATGGCGTAATTCGCTGGCACTGTCTGCAGCTGTTCGGTCAGCAGCGGCAGGCGCAGGTCGATGGTGAGATTATCAGACTGCAGCCAGAACACGCGGGTTTCGCTATCGGACAGACCATCGGCAAAGCTGATGCAGCGGCGTTGAAAGGCGCCCTGCATCCAGGCCGGGACTGAGGTCGTTTGGGTTAATAATTCGGGTGAACAATCCAGCAGGTGCATCAGGCATTCTCCTCCACGGTGCGTAATTTACCGAAGGTAGCAATGGCTTTACTGGTATCGGGGAATTCAACTTCACCTTTGGCCAGACGGTCTTTCAGATAGCGGAAGGTGTGCAGTGTCTGGGCGTACAGGTGATCACCGCAGGGAATCGGTGCGTATTTATCCTCAGGGTTGCCGGGCAATGGTGGCAATACCGGATTGATCACAACATCGTAATCGCAGCTGCAGAACAGCGGGAAGGAGTAGCGCTCTTCTTTCACCTTACGCACCCGGTGGCTGGTGGCAATAAAGCGCCCGTTGCTGAGCACTTCCAGCATGTCACCGATATTNACCACGAAGCAGCCGTCGATGACCGGTGCATCGATCCATTCGTTGTNGCCGTTGAGCACTTCCAGACCGTCGGCGGTAGGCAGCAGCAGGGTAAAGCATTCNTANTCGGTGTGGGCGCCAATGCCCTGACGATCATGGGCGTCGGCATTAAACGGATAATGCACCATGCGCAGCTGACTGGGTGGGGTGCTGATCAGCTTTTCAAAGTAATTTTCTTCCAGTCCCAGCGCCAGAGCAAAGCCCCGGAACAGGGTATTACCCAGTTCAAAAGCAGCCTGATAGTAGGCGCTGACGTTTTCTTTAAAGCCNGGAAAATCTGGCCACTGATTTGCTCCCAGCATAGGGCGCTTTTCTTTCAGTTGCGGCAGATCATAGCTTAAATCGAAGGCTTCTTTATGATCGACAGAACCGCCGTAGAATTCTTCCTCGCCTTCCGGCACATAACCGGAATGGTTTTCGGAATTGCCAATGTAGTGGCGCATTTTCTCTTCAGTATTCTGTGCGAAAAAGCCTTTTGCAGATGCTTTCAGGCCGTCGATCAGTTCACTACTGATGCCGTGACCTTTAATGTACAGAAAGCCGACCTCACTGGCGCAGCGGCGCAGTTCTTCAGCGACGGCCATACGCTCTTCAGGAGAGGCAGAATAGAGGCCGGAAATATCGACCANAGGAATGGATGTGAAATTTTGTAACGACATAAGTCAGCTCCATAGAGGATCAGGAATTGACTGGCCGTCCAGTGTGATTCTGAAATGGTATGACCTTTCAGCCGGGTCGTCCCGGTAGTATNCCATTTTCAGCATCCTTCTACAGAAGTACACTGTATGGCCGATATTCATTCAGGTAGAGTGAACAAACTAAACAATGNGCAGCNGATAAANTGCTTTAGCTGNCTGTCGATGCGTNATTACCGTCTTTACTTAATAATTAACAGCTTTTGATCAGGTCTCTCTGGTAGTCAATGAATATAATAAAACATATNGGTACNGCCATNATNGTGGCGCTTTCTGCTTTGCCGGCAAGTTATTCTGTTGCGCAGNCTGGGGAGCTGCCAAAGGAAATCTTTCTGGGCGCAACGGAATGGTGCCCTTACAGTTGTGGCGATGTGGATACCACACTGAACCCACCNCATAAGCCCGGCATCGTCACCGAATATCTGCGTTATATTCTGGCGAAGTACGGGGTTGCAGTGAACGTTGAAATTCTGCCCTGGTCTCGGGCNGTNTCTGAAGCNGAGGGCGGNTTACTGGANGGTTTGCTGACCGCGGTGCATGAGGAGGTTGAGACACTGTCTCTGACCGATGTGCCAACCATGTCTTATCAAAGCTGCTTCTATGTTCTGAACACAAANCGCTGGCAATATCAGGGAACAGATTCNTTAGCGGGAATGCACCTGGGTGCNATCGCNGGCTACGGATATGGACNGGAAATNGATCCCTATCTGGNAGAGCATGCNCAGCGCGAGGATATNGTNACTCAGATATCCGGNCAGAATGGTAAGGANCGGCTGCCAATGATGCTCTACGGGCACCGTATTGATGCTTACCTGGCNGACCGNCATGTGGAAGCNTGGCGANTGACGTCATCAGGTTCTCAGGCNGATANCCATTCCGCTGGCTGTATTGCAGAAGAGCCATTTTACGTTGCCTTTAATCCGCAGAANAAATGGACAAAAGATATTATCGGGTTNCTTAATCAGGAANTTGCAGACCCGGAAAATCAGGCACACCTGAAAGAGATTATCNGGCGCTACATGTAGCTGCATANCGTTGTGATTGTGTTNCTGTAATGAAGCCCTGAAGCCCTGAAGCCCTGAAGCCCTGAAGAATGGCACGCTCAGCCTTCGACCAGGTGTTACCGATAGCGTATGGTCAGGGCAGTCACAATGAAAAAATCATTCATAATTATAAAAATGTTGNTCTTAAAAATGGTGGTCATATGCTGAACAGCGGCAATACAGGGTTAATGATTGTTGACGTGCAGGGGCGTTTATCGACGCTGATGCATGATTCTGAATCGCTCTTCCGGCAATTACGAATTCTTATCAGCGGTGCAAAAGTATTGCAGCTGCCTGTTATCTGGATGGAGCAGCTGCCGGATAAACTTGGCCCNACGCGTGCGGAGATACGTGATTTACTCGACGGCGAGCCNTATGTAAAAAANACCTTCAGCGGTCTGCAGAATGACGCGATTGCAGCAANGGTCAAAGAACTGAATATGGCNAACTGGCTGGTGGCCGGGCTTGAAGCCCATGTCTGCGTTTATCAGAGCGTCTGTGATCTGTTACAGCAGCACGCTGAAGTCCATCTGGTGACGGATGCAGTCAGTTCCCGAACTCAGGCAAACCGTGATCTGGCAATCAATAAAATGGCCGCGATGGGAGCACAGTTAACATCGACCGAAATGGCCTTGTTTGAGTTACAGAAAGTGGCTGAAGGTGAGCAGTTTAAGCNGTTAATTAACGTGCTTAANTAATTGCAGCTGTAACGCCAGGGATCCGGGAAAGCCCGCCTGNGCGGGCTTTCATCNCTCAGATATGNGGNTCAGTTAAANACNACGTCAAACACATCCTGATANTTTTCGGCAAAATGCGCCGTCATACCCTGGCGGATGTGTTCCGGCAGTTCCTCGTAATCACTGCGGTTGGCTTGCGGAAGAATCACTTCGTATATCTTCGAGCGNCGNGCNGCGATCACTTTTTCNCGGATACCACCAACCGGTAACACCTGACCGGTGAGGGTCAGTTCGCCGGTCATGGCCAGTGGTCGTTTNATGCGTTTGTTCAGCANCAGCGACATCAGNGCTGTGGTCATGGTGACACCAGCNCTTGGGCCATCTTTCGGTGTTGCACCTTCGGGNACNTGCAGGTGGATAAANCGNTTNTCGAAGAAAGCTTCATCCCCACCAAAGCTGCTGGCGTGGCCGGTNGCAAAGCTGTAGGCAATTTCCGCNGATTCNTTCATTACCTCACCGAGTTTACCGGTCAGTTTAAAGCCGCGGTTCTGNTGGTGCACAACGGCTGCTTCAATGGGNANTGTNGCNCCNCCCATGGCNGTCCAGGCAAGGCCTGTGACCACACCNGTGCCGCTNAGAATNCGTTCTGCACGGAATACCGGCGAGCCNATAAATTCCATCAGGTCTTTCTGGGTAACCGATATTTTCTGCTTNGGATCTTCCAGTAAACGAACAACGCATTTACGGGCAATCTGCTGCAGTAGTTTTTCCAGATTACGNACGCCGGACTCCCGCGCGTAGCCCTCAATAATGGCTTTCAGNGTGGCATCGCTGATTTTTACCTGCGTCTTTTTCAGGCCGGTACGCTCCAGTACCCGTGGCCACAGGTGATTTTTGGCGATGGCCAGNTTTTCTTCNGTGATGTAACCCGACAGGCGGATCATATCCATCCGGTCTAACAGCGGNCCAGGGATGGTATCCAGCTGGTTGGCGGTACAGATAAACAGCACCTTGGATAAATCCACGCGCAGATCCAGATAGTGATCGAGAAATTCCTTGTTCTGTTCAGGATCAAGTACTTCCAACAGCGCCGATGCCGGGTCACCCTGATAGGAGGAACCGAGTTTATCGATTTCATCCAGCATAATGACCGGGTTGGCGACTTCGACATCTTTTAAGGCCTGAATCAGTTTGCCGGGTAACGCACCGATATAGGTACGGCGGTGACCTTTAATTTCCGCTTCGTCGCGCATACCACCGACGCTGAAGCGATAGAATTTACGCCCAAGAGCATCGGCGACTGAGCGTCCGATGGAGGTTTTACCAACCCCCGGAGGACCGGCCAGCAGCATAATCGAACCGGAAATTTCTTTTTTGTAAGAGCCGACCGCCAGAAATTCCAGAATCCGTTGTTTTACGTCATCCAGACCGCTGTGGTGAGCGTCCAGGGTTTCTCTGGCATGTTGCAGATCGAACGAGTCTTCAGAGTAAACACCCCAGGGCACATTGGTGGCCCAGTCCAGATAATTGCGGGTGACACCGTACTCCGGTGAGCCGACTTCCAGCATCTGCAGTTTATGTAATTCTTCGTCGATGCGTTTACGCGCATCGGCGGGCACGGNTTTACCTTCGAGGCGTTGCTCGAATTCTTCGATTTCNGCGGTTTTGTCGTCTTTCGACAGCCCCAGTTCTTTCTGGATGGTCTTCAGCTGTTCTTTTAAGAAAAACTCACGCTGATGTTTACTGATGCTGTCATTTACTGACTGGTTAATTTCCACCTGCAGACGTGCNACTTCGATTTCTTTCTTCAGCAGCATCAATACTTTTTCCATGCGCTTCTGCAGCGGCAGGGTTTCCAGTACACCCTGTAATACCGGGCCTTCTGCGGTAGTGATGGCGGCAGCAAAATCCGTCAGCGGCGATGGATCATTNGGACTGAANCGATTGAGGTAATGTTTCAGNTCTTCNGAGTACAGCGGGTTAATCGCTACCAGTTCTTTAATGGCATTAATTATCGCCAGGGCATAGGCCTTGGTTTCATCGGTAAATTCGCCGCCTTTCTGCGGGTAATGAACGNGGGCAGAAAATGGTGCTTTTTTGTGCACCCACTCCAGTACGCGGAANCGGCGGATNCCCTGTGCAATAAACTGCACCTGACCGTCCTCGACCTGCACTTTATGAACACGCACCACACAGCCNATCAGGGGNATATCGTCCAGATGAGGGACTTCGTCAGCCTGTTTATCGTCCACAAAAGCAATGCCCAGCAGCTTGTGTTCGGTTTTNGCNACNCGCTTCAGNGTNTCGCCCCAGACNTCAGCACTGATGATAATTGGCTGAACCTGAGCGGGAAAAAATGGCCGGCCNTTGACCGGCAGCACTAACAGATGNTCCGGCAGAATGTCGTCTGGCAGGGCCAGTTTGCCGTCGTGCTCTTCTTTACCAATAAATTCCTGTTTGTCGTCCATCAGATGTCTACCTCTTGGANTCTCTGAGCAATATGTGGGGGGNCTTTTTGCNGGTTTCAAGCGTTACTGACATTTCTCCTGTTCTGCTCTGTTGTGCTGGAAGGGGAGCTGGAGGCTGAGATGGCCCAGNATTCTTATTCGGTTTTACNGGAAAGAGATATAAAAACGTTCGGTTATNAAATATAACTGNTNTTGCATATAGTTCGTCTGGTCAGGCAGCAGGCGCTATCAGCCCNGACCTTGCCTGGTGCATGAGAAACCGATGAGACTCACAGACGGGAGCAATACCGATGGATACTGGCACTATAACCCGAGCCGCTGGCAGCGCTGGCGATATGGAAAACCGCCTTACGGAACACACCGCTGCTTCTGGTTTTGCGGGTTCAGGTTTTGCTGATTCAGGTTTTGCTGATTCAGGTTTTAAAAGTTCAGGCTTTAAAAGATCAGNTACANGCTTAACAGGCGCTGTGCTGATGCTGCTGTTGATAGCGACTGTGAGTAGCGTGGCGGCAGAGCTGGCCGGCGTCCGCTGGTTGAGTCAGTGGGGGCTGGGTGCTCTGCCCATCAGTATTGTGCTGGGGATGGCATTGGTGGCNATACCNGCGGTCGGCCGTTTACGAATGGACNCAGGNGCACAAAGANTNCAGNGNTGGGTACAGAAGTATCTGCTGCAGGCNGGCATTGTCCTGTTCGGNTTTCGCTTAAGNNTNACNGATCTGACAGCGGTAGGCTGGCCGGGATTGNTGATGGATAGCCTGACCATTGTTGTGANTCTTNGTGCCGGAATGCTGATTGGCNGTCGCCTGCTGAAATTACCGATGGCGCTGGTGGTGTTTGTGTCTGTGGGCAGNGCGGTCTGTGGAGCNGCTGCCATTCTGGCGGCAGCGCCNGTGCTGGGACGCTANCTGCATGATGGTGAGAATGAACAGCAGCAGACCCAGGCCATCGGNCTGGCGGTGGCCATGGTCGCCGTATTCGGNACGCTCAGTGTCATCCTTTATCCGCAACTGCGGATCATGTTCGGCTTAAACGATTACGTCAGCGGAATTTATATTGGCAGTACCATTCACGAGGTGGCCCAGGCCGTGGCCGCCAGTGATGCTCTGGGCAGTGCAACCCAGCACAATGCGGTTATCGTAAAACTGTTGCGGGTGATGTTACTGGCACCGGTGTTGATTGTGCTTGCACTGCTGCTGCAGCGTGGCGGCAGAGATAATGGAAGCCAAAGCAGCAGCAATCAGGGCGCAAAAATGCAGCATAAAATACGGGTTCCGGGTTTTGTATTGTTATTTTTGGCGGCCGTTTTACTGAACACTCTGTTGCAGCTTTATCTGCCGGCAACGTTACTGGCGCAACTACGCGATCTTTGCCACGGCGCTTCAGGATTGTTTCTGGCATTGGCCATGACTGCGCTGGGGCTGAATATTCACTGGGCTTTTGTGCGTCGTGCGGGCTTCAGACCAATCCTGTTGGCCGGACTTCTGTGGTTACTTCTTATCCTGGGGGGTGGCTTTCTGCTGATGCAGCTTCAGGCAGCGGCATTGATCTGAACGGCTACAGTCAGAGATAAAAGGGCGTTACACTGAGCCTTTAGGAAAGACAACTTACGGTAGGTTTATGAAACAAACAAAAATTCTGCTTCCTGAAACGGAAATTCCAAAACAATGGTACAACGTGGTGGCGGATTTACCGACGCCACCGGCACCGCCGATGGGACCGGATGGAACGCCGATGAACCCGGCGGCCATGTCACCGATTTTTGCCGATAACATCATTGAGCAGGAAGTCTCTGCCCAGCGCTGGATTGATATTCCGGAGCCGGTGCGTGAAATCTACCAACAGTGGCGTCCAAGCCCGATGTTCCGTGCTCACCGTCTGGAAGAAGCGCTGGGTACGCCGTGCAAAATTTATTACAAATACGAAGGTGTCAGTGCTGCGGGTTCGCACAAACTGAATTCGGCCATTGCGCAGGCCTATTACAACAAACAGGCTGGCATTAAACGCCTGACCACAGAAACCGGTGCTGGTCAGTGGGGCTCCTCTCTGTCGCTGGCCGGTCAGATGTTTGGCATCGATGTGCGCGTGTACATGGTTAAGGTCAGCTATGAGCAGAAACCATTCCGCCGTTCCATGATGCAGACCTGGGGTGGGGAAGTGATTGCCAGCCCGAGTAATATGACCGAATCCGGGCGTAAAATTCTGGCCGCCGATCCGGATAATCAGGGTTCACTGGGTATCGCGATCTCTGAAGCGGTTGAGGAAGCCGTCAGCCGGGAAGACACTAAATATTCTCTGGGTTCCGTGCTGAATCACGTACTGCTGCATCAGACCGTTATCGGTCTGGAAGCGAAAAAGCAGTTTGCTATGGTCGGTGATTACCCGGATATGATTTTCGCTCCATGTGGTGGTGGCTCTAACTTCGGTGGTGCCGCATTCCCGTTTTACGCGGATGAAGCCGCTGGTGGTAAAAAAGTGCGTCTGGTCGCGGTTGAGCCGAGTTCCTGTCCAAGTCTGACCAAGGGGCACTATGCTTATGACTTTGGTGATACCGAAGGTTTTACGCCGATGATGCTGCAATACACGCTGGGTCATGATTTCATGCCACCGGGTATCCACGCTGGCGGTCTGCGTTATCACGGTGCTTCATCACTGGTGTCTCAGATGTACCATGAGAAACTGATTGAAGCGGTTTCCGTACCTCAGGTAGCAACGTTTGAAGCCGGTGTGCAGTTTGCCCGTGCGGAAGGCATTATTCCGGCACCGGAATCAAATCACGCTATCCGTGCCTGTATTGATGAAGCACTGCGCTGCAAAGAATCCGGTGAAGAGAAGACGCTGTTCTTCAACCTGTCCGGACATGGTCACTTTGATATGGTGTCTTACGACAAATACTTCACCAATAAACTGGAAGACTATGACTACCCGCAGTCAGAAATTGATGCGGCGCTGGAACGTCTGCCAAAAGTAAAAGCCTGATTGATCAGGAGCTTCGGCTCCTGCAGTTGGTTATCTATCAGGTCTTGCAAATAAAAAGCCCGGACAGTCTCACTGTCCGGGCTTTTTATTTCTGCTGATCGCTGCTGTAAAAAACAGACAGCGGAGATCCGTTCTCAGCCTTTGCAGCGGTATGTCCATTCAATGCCATCAGACTCATCTTTACTGATCATTCCGTCGGCATTGAGATCGGGAACAGAGCGGCTTTTCACGCCTCCCTGCGGACATTCCTTATTGGAATCAAATGGCATGGTGACGGTCAAATGAGGGACATCTGTCAATGTCTGCGTATTATTACTGTCGCAGCCGGTAAAAAACACAGCAGATGAAAGCAGTAATATCTTAGCTGCTGCGATTTTTGTACTTGTTCTCTTACGGATATGCATCGGGTTTGCCTGGCAGGTTTTGCTGAAAAATCGGTCGTTTATAAAGGCAGCTAATTGTTGCATTTGTATTGAATTTCACTGGAACGGATTGTGCCATACGAAGGGTTAATAGATATTTTTTCTGATAATTCCTTTATGATTATCTGATGATGGTTCAGGATTTATCAAGGCTGCAGCGATTTATGACAAACAGATGTCATAAAATACTGGTGGAAAAACGTACGCCATTGGTTGTAATTCCAAAAAATAATATCTTTCCGTAAATATCTGTTTTTTTCTGTAATAAGAAGTGACACAAACTGTCATAAAGAGTCTTTAATTTCGCGCACTCAATTCACTTTGGGGGCGATATTAATGTTTGCCATGAATAAAAAGCTGTTGGTGTCCTGCATGATGGCGGCGTCTGCGCTGACCTTAGCAGGCTGTGGTTCAGATTCTTCTTCAGGGTCATCTCAGAATAATGTTCAGAATGATCCATTACCGCAGGAGCCTGCACCAGGAGCTGATAATGGTGAGCAGGGAAGTGGTCAGGAACCGCAGCTGGAAGCTGCTAACACCTTTACTCTGGCAGTGCTACCGGATACTCAGAAATATTCTCGTTATTCACCGGAGCGTTTCTACGCACAGACCCAGTGGATTGCTGAAAACTATGAGCAGGAAAATATTAAATTTACCGCTCATCTGGGGGATATCGTCGATATTCCGGATTCTCTGGCGGAGTGGGATGTTGCCCGTGTAGCCATGGGTTACCTGGAAGAAAGTCAGGCTACGCCGTATAGCGTTCTGGCCGGTAACCACGACGTACGCGATTCCGGGCAATACGACGATTCCCGTTCTAACTCTGATGAACTTTATCTGAACTACTTCGGTCCGGAGCGTCAGAGCGGAATTTTCCCGGATAATTTCGGTGGCTACCAGCAGGGCACAAATGCTGACGGCCGCAACGCCCCGTACAATACTTACTACACCTTCAGCGATGATGATGGTCAGGAATATCTGGTACTGGCCATTGACTGGAACCCAAGCTACTGTGACCCGGCCTGGGGCGACTGTATTAATGATCCGAGCCTTTCTTTCCTGACACTGGAGTGGGTGAAACGTGTTCTTGATGAGCATCCGGATACCCCAACCATCCTGACCACACACCAGCTGCTGAATATCGCAGAAGATGGTGAAACCGCTATTTTTACCGATAAAGGTACTTTGATGTGGAACCACCTGATCCGTGATTATGATCAGATCTTCCTGACCATTAACGGTCACCATCATGGTGAAGCCGTGATGGAAGCGAATAACAAATACGGCCATAAAGTGGTTATGGAAGTAGTGGATTACCAGTCCGGTTACTGGGGTGGTGATGGCATGATGCAGTTGGTTGAATTCGATAAAACCAATAACACCATGAACTTCCGTTCTTACTCACCTTATGTGGATGCTATTCCGGAAGCTGAACGTGAAGCGGATCAGGAAGTCAGCCGCTGGTCTTTCAGCATTCCAATGGATTTCTCCAGCCGTTTTGCCAACCTGAATGCAACCAATGAAGACGGCTCTGATGTTATTGATGAGCAGGGTTCCGTCGAAGGCAGCAAAGCTTACTGGATTCTGGATGCTGAACACATTGTTGGTGCCAGTATTTCAGAAGTTCCTGATCTGAGTGGTTCCGGTAATGCCTTGACCGTTGGCCGCATGGGCAGTGGCGACCAGAGCGATTACCTGCAGATTACCGATGACAAACCACCGTTCGGTTTTGCTCAGGGCTCTGTTCGTTTTAATGGTAATAACGCTGATGGTTACTTCCTGACAACCCGTGCCGGTGCTGATATTGCACAGGAAAGCCGTACCAACGGTTGGGGGGGCGCACTGCAGGATTACACCATTGAAGCAACTTTCAAACTGCCGGCTGACTGG
>PAJK01000009.1 GCA_002706025.1 Oceanospirillaceae bacterium | reverse complement strand
CGGATATCTGCAAAAATATGGTGCACCGGAAACACCACAGCAGCTTACCGATCATCGCTGTATTAATCTGCGTCTGCCAACTCATGGCGGGCTTTACGCGTGGGAGTTCAGTGATAACGGCCGGGAATTTCAGGTAAAAGTAAATGGTCCGTTAATTATGAACAGCGTCATTCAGATTCTTGATGCCACTCTGGCAGGAGCCGGTCTGGCGCAGGTACCAGACGGACTTGTACGGGATCATATTCAACAGGGGGAACTGGTGGAGGTACTGGCCAGATGGTCAGAGCCATTCCCTGGCTACCACCTGTATTATGCCAACCGCCGCCAACAGACGGCAGCATTCCGGGTAGTACTGGAGGCGTTACGCAGCTGAACATCGCCTCCATTTATTCAACGTTTGTTCCAGCCTGTGACTGAAGCTGAATCGATGGATTCCCGAATGCTTTTATCTTTAAACAACATGGCCAATACCGGCCGCAGTAAATCGGCTATTTTCGCCGATACCGTCATCTGCAAAGGAACGACCCTGAACGATTGACGCTTTTTCATCATCCGCACAGCCACCCGGACCACATCCTCACAGGAAATCATTTTCCATAACCCACCGCGGTTACCACCCCAGAGTTTACTGCCAGCAGAATCCTGCAGAGTATTTTCCATCATGGCAGTGCGGAAAAATGTCGGGTGAATAGTGCCAACACGCACACCGTATGAGCGCATTTCTAAACGAATACTGTTGCACATCGCCCAGACCGCCGCTTTGCTCGAAGTATAATGTGCCTGCAATGGCGAATGAAAAAATGACGCCATAGATGCCGTCGCCAACAGGTATCCTCTGCTCTTTTTAACATGCGGCGCTGCAGCATGAAACGTGCGCCAGACACCGGTTAAATTAATATCAATTACCCGTTCAAAAACATCCGGCTGCATCGTTTCCATGGGCGCAAACGCAGTAATACCTGCATTGGCGAACACAATATCAATGCCACCAAAATAGGCGGCGGCTTCATCCATGGCCTGTTGCAGATTTTCCATATTACGCACATCCACTACCCAGCTGCGCACATTATGAATATTACCCAGCACAGACATCTGTTGCGCCAGCGTCTCTTCATTCACATCCATTAATGCCAGCTTCGCGCCTTCCGCCAGACAGGCTTCAGCAACACCATTGCCAAGGCCTCCGGTCGAGCCGGTTATAACGATGACTTTATCTTTCAGACTTTGCATACGCTTTCCTTTTATTGTTATTCAGCAGTTATTGTGAAGTGGAATGTGGCTGCTCAAAAATGCCAGCTGGCGCTCAACGACCTGTTCAAATGCCGGGCCGCCGTAAATATCAAAATGTCCAAGATCCAGTTCCAGAATTTCTCCCAGCCGCGCCTGCTGAGCATAACGCCGGGTTTGCCGGGCCGGTGCCACGGAGTCTTTTTGACAGATGCAGAACAGCACCGGCACATGAATATCTTTTACTTTTCGCCCGGGGTAATAACGCAGAATATTCAGACCGATACGGGCCGCCACTTTATTAACAAACGACGACTGCTCAGGTACCAGCGCCAGATAACCTGGCATAGCATCTGCCGCGGTCATCAGACCGGCAGTAAAGGGACTGGAAGCCGTGTTCAGCAATAGCGGCTGCGCGCCAAACCAGCTGCCGGCAATATCCAGCAGACTGAGCAGGGTCACCTGCAGCGACGATACCGGATTCACTGCCAACACCGAGGCCAGTCCATCGGTGAACGGACACTGACTCATCACCGCCCTGACGCCACTGTCTTCCGCACTCAGGGTAAGGACATGGCCGCCACTGAAAGAACTGCCCCACAGAATCAGCTGGCGGCCATCAACACTGTCGAGAGTACGGGCAAAACCTATGGCTGCGCGCCAGTCATCCAGCTGCTTATCAATATCCAGCAATTGCCGTGGCTCACCGCCACTTTCGCCAAAATGGCGGTAATCAAATACCAGACAGGCATATCCGGCGGTACAGAAGCGTGTGGCGAAAGCATCCAGGCGCATGTCTTTTACGGCACCAAGGCCATGGGCCATAACAATCACTGGCGGCAGACGGCCAGAGACAGTATCTGGCGCAGGAGAGTAAAGCCAGGCGGCACAAGGGGTATCCGCCGAGCGGAATGTGAGATCGGTACGTGTAGTTGTAGGTGTAGGCATAATCACCCCGCATTCATGGTTTTTGTTGTTGTTTTACCATTCTTAAATTTGAATATACTCAAATTTTTAATACATTCAAATTTTAATTCTGCGTGTTAGAATTCCGCCATGAATGCAAAAAACACTGAACAGCGCCCGGGCAGGCGTAACAACACCAAATCTTCCAGTACCCGCAGTACCATCATAGACAGTGCTGAAGCACTGGTGAACGAGCATGGCAGCGCCGCACTGACGCTGGATGCCCTGGCGGCCGTCTGTGGCGTGACCGTACAGACCATCTACAACCGGGTGGGAGGACGTTCAGCAATTCTGATCGCGGTTGCCGAAAAAGCGCTGGAAGAAAACCGTGCCTATATGAACGAGTCCTATAACCAGCCCGGCACTCCCCAACAGCGGTTACTGGCGGTGACTGCAGGCTATCTGAAGTTCGCCCGCGAAAAGCCCCACGCCTTTCGACTGATGGCCAATCCACCGGAAGATCCCAAAGCGCTGGCGCCAATTACCGAACTGGTCAGGAAGCACAACGGCCAGCTGGAACAGGTTATCCGTGATGGTATTGCTGAGGGTGTGATTAACGCCGGGATCGATCCGGCCAAGGCTGCAACCGCACTGTGGGCGGCCGCCAATGGTCTGCTGAGTCTGCAGTGGCGCACCGACGGTGAGACCATGACAGATGGCGACCTCGACGGCGTGATCAACAATGGCCTGCGCATGGTGATGACAGGCCTGTTTAACAGTCAGTCACACACGGCGGAATAATACTGAGAAAGCGCTGCAGGCTTGGATTCATATTCTGTGGCTGCCAGTAAACTCCCTGTGCTACCGGGCGTGAATATTCCAGCGGCACAAAGACAGCGCCTTCGAGTTGCATACGGCTCATGGATTCCGGCACCAGAGATACCCCCAGCCCCTTAGCCACCAGATTGACAATGGTCTGCTGCAGATTGGTTTCCAGGCGGATATCCGGTTCAAACTGGTAATGCAGGCAACAGTCGCTGACCGCTTCGTGCAACTCGGGAGCGGTACTGCCGGGAAAAGTCACAAAGGCTTCTTCCGCCAGCTCGCCGGCGCTGATAGCCGCCCGCGCCGCAAGAGGGTGCTGCGCCGGTAACACGGCGCAGAGGGATTCGCGCAGCACCTCCTGATAAGACAGCCTGTCGGCAGCCGCAGCCGGAAAGCTGATCCCCACATCCACTTCCCCACTGAGCAGATCTGCGTGCAGATCTTTTGGCAGCGTCTCCTTAAGCTTCAGCGATACATCGGGACAGTGCTCACGGAAGCGCGCCAGCAGGTCCGGCAACACGCTCCAGGCAGCACACATAGTAAAGGCGATGCGCAGTTCGCCCATTTCGCCGCGGGCAGTGGACTGAGCCGAACGCACGGCAAACTCATAATCCTCAAGCAGTCGGCGGGCATTATGGCGGAAGTTTTCCCCGGCGGCGGTCAGCACCACAGAACGCGAATGACGCTCAAACAGCGTCACTCCCAGCGCATCCTCAAGCGCACTGATCTGGCGGCTCAGCGGCGGCTGCGTCATATGTAAGCGTTTCGCCGCCTGACCAAAATGCAGGGTCTCGGCCAGTACGACAAAACTGCGCAGATGTTTTATGTTCACATCAATACCATAACTGCATCAATTACCGATTTAAATAGCATTAGACGGTATTGATGAGCAAGGTTAATCTGGCCCGGTTACCCACAGCTGCGCACTGATACGCCTTATGGTCTACATCCTCACCACTCTGACACCGGTATTCGGGCTGATTTTTCTTGGCTGGTTTTTACGCCGTCAGAAGCGCCTTGGCGAATACGCAGCTACTGAGCTGAACCGCTTTGTGGTGTGGCTGTGTCTGCCGGCGCTGTTGTTTTATGCCATGGCCACCAGCCCCATCAGTGAGATCTGGAATCCCGGCTTTGTCGCCGCCTTCACCCTGTCTACTATGGCGGTATTCACTGCCACTCTGTTGTGGCGCATAAAACACCATGGTCTGGCCGTCGCCGGTCTTGATGCGCTCAGCGCCTCTTACGCCAATACCGGTTATGTTGGCATTCCGATCTGTTTGTTCGTACTGGGCGATGCCGGTCTGGCGCCAGCGCTGATTTCTTCATTAATCGTCGTCAGCGTGTTATTTGCCATCGCGGTGATCTGTGTCGAAATCAGTCTGCAGAAAGGTCAGGGAGCCGGCGCTGCGCTGCGCAAAGTCAGCGTTGCGCTGCTTAAGAACCCGCTAGTCGTCTCCCCTTTCCTCGGAGTCATCTGGAATCTGGCGCAGTTGCCTCTGCCGGATCTGGCATCAACGTTTCTGCAATTAATCGGCGACGCCACGGTGCCCTGCGCACTGGTTTCACTGGGCGCGTTTCTGGCGCATAAACAGCCGGGCTCCAGTCAGGGCGCAGTGCCTCTGGTGCTGATCAAACTGATTGTTCATCCGGCTCTGACCTGGCTGCTGGCTTATCACGTCTTTCACTTGCCGCCATTGTGGGCCAGCGCTGCGGTACTGCTGGCAGCTCTGCCCACCGGAACCGGCCCTTATATGCTGGCCGAGCTTTATGGTCAGGAAGCCTCAGTGGTGTCACGCACGATTCTCTGGTCAACCATGGGATCGGTAGCCACCCTGTCGCTGGTATTGCTGACACTGTGATCATGCTGCGGTTTTAAAAAAACTTCGGGCTTCACGACTATTGGTCGTAGGTATCAAGGAAAGCGCGAATCAGCTGCTGACAGGTTTTACGGCCAAAGCTGGGAAAATGTCCGCCATGCACCTGATTCACTGGCAGCTCCAGCAGGCGTTTCATCGTGGCAATATAATCCCCCATGTCCGAATGATGATTGTCCGCCAGTAACGGACCATCATAAATGGCGTCGCCGCTGAACAGCACACCATGGCGTTCGTCCCAAAGAGCCACCGAGCCCGGGGAATGACCCGGCAAATGCAGAACTTCAAAACTGCGGTCGCCGGTGTCCAGCCGGGTGCCTTCCACCAATGGTTTCACCTTATTTTCGTCCACAGGCTCCACCCGATAACCGCGGGAATCAAATATTTCCGGCACGGCGCCGCTGAACATCTCAGCCGTGGCGTATTGATCCGCCAGGGTTTCCCGACCATCCGGTGCTGTTAATACCGCCAGCTCCGCCGGGTGTGCCAGGCAGTGATCAAATTCGTGATGACAGCCAATATGATCAAAATGCGCATGGGATGCCACGGCCGTTACTGAACGCTCTGCCAGAACAGCCACGCTTTGGCGCAGGCTGTACAGACCGCTGCCGGAATCCACCAGCAGATCGCTGTCGCGGCCACGGATATGCCAGATATTGCAGCGATAAAACGGATCGATGGCCATTTCCGAGATCAGGGTAATGTCGTGATCGACTTTTTGGGTGCTGTACCAGCTGTGATTAACCGGCAATTTTCTGCCAATATTCTTACCATCGTTCATAAGGACAACGCTTCTCTGTTGAGGATGGATTAACCTTGCATAACACCCGGAGAATAAAAGCTGGCCCGGTAAAAATCCAATCGTCCTGTGCTCTGTAACAGGCTGTGCATAAGATATACTGCCAGACCTGTTCAATCACGGCGGTAATCCATACCGCACAGCCGTAACGCCGGAAACCTTTATGACCCGATTCTCTGAGCTTGGCCTCGCGCCGCAACTTCAGTCCACCCTTGATAGCCTGGGTTATCAGGAAGCCACCGCCATTCAGGCGAAAGCCATTCCACTGGTATTGAAAGGCCGTGACCTGATGGCCGCAGCGCAGACCGGCACAGGTAAAACAGCTGCCTTTACTCTGCCCTTGCTGGAAAAACTCAGCATTGGTGGCAAAGCCGGCAGCAATGCGGTGCGGGCTTTGATTCTGGTGCCAACACGGGAATTAGCTGAGCAGGTCATGCAGGCGGTACAGAAATATACCGGCGAATTACCGCTGCGCAGTTACGCCGTGTATGGTGGCGTCAGTATCAATCCGCAGATGATGGCGATGCGTAAAGGTATGGATATTCTGGTGGCCACGCCGGGGCGGCTGCTCGATCTTTATCGCAATAACGCGGTGAAATTCAGCGAACTGCAATATCTGGTACTGGACGAAGCGGACCGTATGCTCGATCTGGGTTTTGCCGGTGAACTGGATGAAATTTTCTGTGCGATTCCACGCAAACGTCAGACCCTGCTGTTTTCCGCCACGTTTTCTCAGCGGGTAAAAGACATGGCAGCCATGATGTTGCGCGATCCGCTCAGCGTCGAAGTATCAGCACCCAACAGCGCAGCAGATACCCTGCAACAGTGGCTGATTCCACTGGATAAAAAACGCAAAACCGAATGTCTGCAGCAGCTGGTGAGCCGCAATGCCGGCAAGCAGATTCTGATTTTTGTCAAAACCCGTAAAAGTGTTGATGAACTGGAAAACCTGTTTATTGCCGATGGATTATCTGTCGCCGGTATCCATGGCGAAAAATCTCAGGCAGCGCGGATGAATGCCATGCAGTCATTTAAAAGCAGCGAAGTGCAGTTGCTGATCGCCACGGATGTGGCTGCCCGTGGCCTGGACGTCGAAGAACTGCCACTGGTGATCAATCTGGAATTACCGGTCAATGCTGAGGATTATATCCATCGCATTGGCCGCAGCGGCCGAAAAGGCAATACCGGTGAGGCCATTTCTCTGGTCTGTGCCGACGAAGTACAGCAACTTGCCACCATCGAGAATATGCTTGGCCAATTAATCGAACGCCGCCCGCAGCCCGACTTTGAAGCAACGCATAAAGTACCGGAGACCGCGCTGGGTGGCATCATTGTTAAAAAGCCGAAAAAAGAGAAAAAGAAACTGATTCCGGGATCAGGTAACAGCATGGCGAACGCTGCGCGCAAACCTGCCAACAGCCGTTCCGGCAGCGGCCTGCGAATGTTCGACCACAGCGAAGAAGGCGGCACTAAATCCGCAGGAAACCGTCCGGACCGCCGCCGGCCACGTAAGAAGAAATAATAGCCCGGTGTAACCCATTTATTAACAGGTATAACCCATTTATTAATCAGCCCGAGTAACAGTCATGAACAGGAAGTCCGCAACAACAGATCTGGTTACCTCACTTCCCGGCATTGGCGAACCAACGCAGACACAGTTTGCCGGTTACGCCGCCATAACCGGCAACATCGTTGAGAAAACGTCGTCAGGCAAAGAAGAGTCTTTGTTTTACTGGTTCGTCGGCTGTGAAGATTACGCCAATAAACCCACCATTATCTGGACCAATGGCGGACCGGGCAGCAGCAGCTTCTGGGGATTTTTTCTGGAGAATGGGCCGTATGAAATCGTCAGTGCAGAAAAGCCGGCGTTAGCACCCAGAAAAGAAGCCTGGAACAACTACGCAAACTACCTGATTTTTGAACACCCGCTGAGCGTCATGCTCTCCTTCGCTGCCGACGACGAAGATATTCCGGCCAATGTCGGTGAAGGAATTCAGCAATATTATCAGGCGCTGATTAACTTTATGGATATGCATCCGGAGATCGCCGCCAACCCGATTATTCTGGCTGGTGAATCCTATGCAGGAACCTACCTGCCGCTGCTGTCTCAGGCAATCCTCGATGGCAACCAGAAGGAAGGCAACCGTACACTGCAACTTAAAGCCACTGTTCTGCTGGATGCATGGGTCGACCCGTATACACAGATGGCGCAGAACACAAACTATGCGCTGATGCACGGCATGATCTCAGCGCAGGAAAAACAACAGCTGGATGAAAAATATCAGCACAATCTGCCCGCCATCAATGCTGCGATTCAGGAGAAATGCGGCCTGTATATGACCAACATCGCCCAGCTTGCTGATCCGGATTTTTCACCGATTTATGACTATCTGAACCGTGCCGATGTACGCGCGGCCCTGCATATTCCGTCCACACAGCCGCTGACCGTCAACTGGTCGCAGCAGGTCAGTACGAATTATCAGTCTGGCGTGAATGACTCGTATCTGCCGGCGGTGGAAAAACTGCTGGAGCAGAAACTGCAGATTATGGTGATCTCAGGTCTGAATGACGCCAAGGACTGTAACTTCCTCGGCACTCAGGCGTGGCTGAATAAACTCAGCTGTAAGGCCGCGAAGGACTTTCACCAGGCAGAGACTGAACAATGGAAGCTGCAGCCAGATGGCGCCGTGCTCGGCTTTACTCAGAACGGCGGCCAGCTGAGCTGGACCAAAGTACTGAACGCCGGCCATATGGCGGTGCGCGATCAGCCCGCCATCATTATGTTGCTCAAACAGCTGATCGGCTTTTAAGCCAGNCGGACCAGTCGGCGGCCGGTTATGGCAATACGCTCTGTAACCGGCTGCTGATGGCTTCAATCGCCATTCTTACCAGTATCGGCATATCCCCTGANTAAGCATGTACCGCGTACACCGGGGCCGCCTCACACAGAAAGTCCGGCATGGCTTCAGTCAGCTCACCGGTCTGTTGATATTTCCTGAAGACAAAATCCGGAATNTAAGCAAAGCCACAGCCGGCACGTACCATCTCCACCACCGCAGGTAATGAATTACACATGCGGTTNGCNCCGAACGACAATTCTACCTGACGGCCCGAGCCTTTCTCCGACAACCTGTGGGTGATGTGGGTCCCCTGCCAGGANTTGGCAACATAATTCATCTTCAGCTTCTTACCGGACTGCTCANGCAGAGAATTCTGGCTGATGCCATTACGGGCGAAGAATTCCGGACTGGCGCACAACACATCACGGAATTCACCNATTTTGCGCTGTTTGTAGTCGCTGTCCGGCATTCTGCCCACGCGGATCGCCAGATTGATCTCATCACGGATNAGNTTGACCTGTACGTCGCTGCCCAGCAGGGTTGGTGTAATNCCNTCATGCTGTTCAACCAGACGACCCAGCGCCGGTGCNACAATAGGTTCNATCANGGCNTTGGGGGCACTGATACGGATNCTGCCTTTGGCCTGNCCCTGACTGCTGCGGACCTCACCCCAGGCCTGAGAGACGATCAGNTTCAGCGATTTACAGTGCTGATAGAAGGCCTGTCCGGCGGCGGTAACNGCCTGAGAACGGGTATTGCGGTTCAGCAGAGTTACCCCTAACTCCTTTTCCAGAGCTTTCAGCTGCTCACTGACCACAGACTTTGAGATACCGAGTATTTCTGCGGCGCGGCTGACGCTTCCCCCTTCAACNATNTGGGANAAGACCACCATGTGACGGAGATAGTGAATATTCATTGTTCGGTTTTACCTAACGNACCATTTGCTAATATTAGATTCAACAAAAAAATTATTAAAGATATTATTGGCCTCAGTTAACGAAAGCTNTCTGCGCAGACAGCTCTNTTACGCCATGGNCCACTGATCCGGCCCCCCATTTNAGTGGGACCATGGTTCCTTTTATGCCTGTTTTATGTTGGCAAACAATGGAGAAAGTCGATGTCATTCGCTCAGGAAGTTGCATTTGATAGCTGGTCCGATTTTGGTCCTCTTACCCGTGAAAGCATCCGTGTTTTCAACGAAGTCATTCGCAGAGTCAGCGGCATTAGCTACGAACCCCACCGCGTATCCACAGANAACGATATGAGTTATCGCTTTCTGTGTGCTGCAACCAATTCTCAGGGCACCACCAGCTGGGATGTACTTGTCGTGGTTAACGAACCNGTTAAAGGCCGCCCACGCATTACTGGTGTNCGCAGCCTGCTCTGATTGATNCCNTGGCTGGTAACGCGNTGCAGAATCTCTTTTGCACCATTACCGGCCCGGTAATTCCTGCCGTTGTTACTTCCATTGTTATTGGCCATTGTTATTGGCCATTGTTACTGGCTGTTGTTATTAGCCGCTGTCATGGCTCAGCGTCACTGGCTCACTTCCCTTCCCGTTTACATTCNGGACAAAATTCACTGCCCCCATTAACTCACTGACACCCATTAATACGCGCCAGCTATTCATAGCTCCCACAACGNCTGAACACGCCCCTTAAACAATCACGATCACTCNCGAACTATCATTCATGCCGCCGATCCGCCAACAGAAAGCAGCGNACAGGTATTATTTGCTCTTCTGCTCAGACCAATAAAGAGTTTATCCTGCAGAACCTGTATTTATTTACCTGTTCANCAAAGGATGACCATGACCGACAATACGTTTGATTTTCCGATCTATTATGAGCAGAACCTGCTTACCGATGCCATGACCGAAAACCTGAGCCTGACCCGCTACGCCATCGTGGATGGNCAGCCAGATAAATCCAAACCGGCGATGACCACAGATGCCGGNATGGTATTTATNCGCCAGGGCGTTACCAACTGGGTAGTCGACAGCACCAATAAAACCGGCCTGCAGTCAGGCGCAGAATTCCCNCATAAAGTGACGGTTAANGCNNAGTGGCTGAGNGCNACCGAAGCACTGAAAGAAAATGTCAAAGTAGTCGCGGGCAGTGACGGTAATGTCTTTGGCAGCATGGGCGCACTGCTGGTACCGGATGACTTTAAAATTCCGGCCGTGGTTGCCGACCAGGAAAACATCAAACACTACAATCTGCAGCTGATCAAAAATGGCGACGTNCTGGCNGTAGAATCACCGGAAGTGGATCTGTTGATGCTGGAATATGACTACACCAGTATTTACCGTGAAGAATTTCTGATGAAAGAACACGGTGGTGGNGGTGTATTTGTTGAGTACCACAATTTCCCGCATATCCATATTCCCATGGAAGAAAGCTGTGGTGGTTATATCGTCATTGGCAAGAACAACGGTGACGACACTTTTGATTTTACTGCGTATCAGATCCCTTACGGCTATGCGCTTTATACGCCAGCCAACACCATTCACGGTGACGGTACCCTGGTCGGCAAATACGGTCTGGCNCTGGCAGANTCACAGATGATCAGTGCCAACACCGTACTGATCTACAATAAAAATACNGAAACCATGGCAAAAAATATTGTGCCCGACTGGCCTCAAAGCTAATAGCCTCAAATAGCCTCAAAGCTAACAGACACAAAGCTAACAGACACAAAGCTNACAGACACAAAGCTAATAGCCANAAAGCTAATAGCCACAAAGCTGGGCGCTAAACANAAGTGGCAANGCAGACCCACTGTGTCATACACGGGGTCTGCGNTTNTGCTTTCAGATTATAAGCNACAGCTGCTGAANAGCCTNTTATCCCCAATAGCGCCCGGCGACACCAATAATAATTTCACACATCCCGAGAATCAGATTCATCGCGATCACCGGCTTCATATTGGTTTTAATCACTTTACCCGCGACTTCNGTCTGTCCGTTGTCCACGGCCTTACACAACAGTTTGTAAGGCATAAANTACAGCCAGGCAAACGCCAGAATCATAAACAGCCCGACCGCCTGCATCAGATGAATNTAGGCCGGNGCTTTTTTCATGCTGCCGAGCATNAATATCTCACCATATCCTGTGATCAGAATAACGGCGATAAACAGCCATACCCAGCGAAAGAAGCGATCAAATACCGCGCGCATCAGAGCCACACGCTCAGCAGGCTGCAGCACAGCTTCTGCTGACGGNCGCAGCACCATAAACATCAGAAACATACCACCCACCCACAGAACCGCGGCCAGCGCGTGCAATGCAGGGATAAACGACATCAGAAACATGCTTTTACCTTTTGCAGNCTGACCACAGNAGGNNGTCAGCGGATTGGAATCAGAAGGGCTCAGGCGCTGAATTATACAGCCATGGCCAGCAGGGTTTTAACCANCAGCATCACAGACACCAGACTGGCAAGTATTGCAAAGCCCCACTGTAAAGCGTTGGCCGGAATACGCGGTGCAAAACGGCGTGCGACAATAAGNCCTACCACGGTGGCACCNATAAACCACCAGCTCGACGGTGCTATGGTNGCCCCGCGCAACAGAGTACCGGTTACCGTACCGGCAGAAATCAGGGTAATCACCGCCAGTGAGGTAGNGACAATGCCGTGCATGCCAAGATTGGAAAACTGACGNACNCCCGGCACGATCAGAAAGCCGCCNCCCACGCCGAGCATACCGCTGAACAGTCCGGACATGCCGCCAATNGANGTTAACGTAGCGAAGCAGCGCGGATTCCATTGAAAGCGGCCGGTATCCGGNCGCAGCATACANTTGGCNCCGATCACCTGATCCATTTCATCTGCCGCACCGGAGCCACGGGCCTGCCGCGCCATACGCAGGGCAATATAAAACAGCAGAAAGCAGAACAGGATCATCATCACATCATGGGGTAACTCATGTGATANCCAGATCCCCAGTGGCGACAGTATGGTACCGGCAATGGCCATAACGATGGCGGCACGATAGCGCACCAGCTTTTTGCGCAGCCCTTCGAGGGTACCGATGGCCGATGCCATACCAATGGCAATCAGAGACACNGGCACCGCTTCCGGTAANGTCATACCAAGACCAATAATCAGTGCCGGTACCGCCAGCACACCACCGCTGCCGGTGAGCCCAAGAGCAGCGCCAACNCCCGCTCCGAGCAGAATTTCAGTCAACATAGGATTATCCACAACTTGCGTAGGCGTCATTATTACATAACTGCCGGGTTATTTAGCACCCACTCTCTGTTCTGCGCCCGTCTGACGNCCGCTGACAGTCAGACGATTCCNTTACTACAGCATAGTGTACCCTGCAGGNTACCGNTATGACGCAGNCTGGCTGNCAGCTTTTTTGACACAGATGCAACAATGGGTTCCGTTTGATGCGGNAAGATGTCCGCCTTAAACATTATTTTTTATTCCTGCTGTGGGCTAGACTGCGGCTCATTCTCANANCNCGGCCCCAATTTTATGAGCAAAGCCTCCCTGGTGTTCAGACTTATCCGTCCGGTGTTTTACGTGTGCGGCATTCTCGCCTTTATTATGGCTGCGCTGATGCTGGTGCCGGCATGCTATGCCTACCTGACCGATGATCACGAGTATCAGGCCTTCCTGATCGGCTCNGCACTGACTGCGCTGGCCGGTATGTTTATGATGGCGCCGGGTTACGAACATCCGTTTTCGCTGACCGCACGGCAACTGTATCTGCTGACCTCCCTGAGCTGGCTGCTGCTGTCGTTTTTCAGTGCCCTGCCGCTGACCTTTACCCATCATCCACTCACGCTCACCGACGCCGTCTTCGAAGCTGTATCCGGCATTACCACAACAGGCTCGACGGTCATGCATGGNCTGCATGAATTACCCGGTTCACTGNTGCTGTGGCGCTCCATGCTGCAATGGGTCGGCGGTTTTGGCGTGATCGGTATGGCGGTCTCGGTACTGCCTTTCCTGCGGGTGGGTGGTATGCGTCTGTTCCAGACCGAATCATCCGACTGGTCAGATAAGTCCCTGCCNCGTTTCCGCGACCTTGCCCGGGCGCTGATGGTGCTGTATTTCAGCCTGACCTTTTTCTGCGCNCTGAGTTATTTCCTCGCCGGTATGACNGCCTTTGATGCGGTCAACCACGCCATGACCACAGTCTCNACCGGCGGCTACGCCACTGATGACAGCTCCATGGGNCGCTTTGATAACGGCATTCTGTGGATNGCCACGCTGTTTATGCTGCTTGGCGGTATGCCCTTTATGTTGTTTATCCGCTTTATGAACGAGCGCCGGCTGGAATCCTTAAAAGATGAACAGACCAAAGGCTTTGTGGTTATTGTCATCGGCCTGATTGTCCTGCTGACANTGGAGCAACTGCTCACCAGTGATGGTGGNAANAGTGGCATGACGCCTTTCGATACCCTGACCCANGTCGCTTTCAATATCGTTTCTGTGATTACNACCACGGGCTTTGCTTCCGGCGATTACACCCAGTGGGGCGTATTCAGTATTACCCTGTTTTTCTTCGTCACNTTTATNGGCGGCTGCTCAGGCTCCACCAGTGGCGGCATGAAAATATTCCGCTTTCAGTTGTCCTGGCTGTTTCTNAAAGATCAGATGAGCCGTCTGGTTCATCCCCATGGCATCAACCGCGTGCGCTACAACGGCAAGGTCGTATCCGACGACATTATGTCTTCTGCCGTGGCATTTTCTTTCCTGTTTTTTATAACTCTGGTCATTACCACACTGATTCTGTCGTTAACCGGACTCGACTTTGTCTCCAGCCTGACCGGTGCGGCCACAGCACTGACGAACGTCGGCCCCGGCCTTGGCGATATTATTGGTCCTGCCGGTAACTTTGCCACGCTGACCGATACTGCCAAATGGATCTTATGTTTTGCCATGGTGCTCGGGCGACTGGAACTGCTGACCGTCATGGTGTTGCTGACACCGGTATTCTGGCGGGGCTGACACCCGGGCGAAGCTGATCGCAGCCATAAAAAAACCGGTCTTTGTGACCGGTTTTTTCTGTTCAAACTAAATAACGCTTAACCAACCGCTTCAAGCGACTCCGGCAGAATCTGCCCACCATCCACCACAATGGTCTGGCCGGTCACATAGCCTGCGCCTTCGGATGCAAAGTAATAGGCAGCATGGCCAATATCTTCCACTTTACCCAGACGCTTCAGCGGAATGGAATTAGCCATCTGTTGCAGGTAATCCTCACCCATGCCCTGCAAACCTTCGGTGATAATATTGCCTGGCATCACGGCATTGACGGTAATCTGATATTTCGCCAGCTCGATGGAAGCCGTACGGATAAAACCAAGCTGGCCGGCTTTACTGGCACCGTAATGTGACCAGCCGGGAAAACCGGTTACCGGTCCGGTAATGGAGGACGTTACAACAATACGTCCGGCACTGCTTTCTTTCAGCGCAGGAATTGCTGCCTGAACGGTAATAAACGTACCTTTCAGATTAGTATCCATCACCAGATCCCAGTCTTCTTCTGTCATGGTTTCCAGCGCCGCATCCGGAAAAATACCGGCATTGGCACACAGTACATCCAGCCCACCGAATTCACTGACCACTTTTTCCGTCGCGGCAATCATAGAGGCTTTATTGCTGACTTCTCCGGCAACCCCGATGATTTTACCGCTGCTGGTTTCCGCCAGTTCTGCAGCAACCGCATCGGCTGCCGCCTGATCGCGGCCAAGAACAGCCACATCGCAACCGTGACTGGCAAAAACCATAGCGATGCCTTTACCGATACCTTTGGTACCACCGGTGACCAGNACTTTCTGTGTGCTCATATTCAGCTCCTGTGTATAAAAATAAAACCTGTCAGTCGTTATTCAGAGATGTCAGTACCGTGCGTAAACGCCCGATAAACAGCGCGACGTTTTCTGCACTGAAACATAATGGCGGACGGATTTTTAACGTACTGCCCGATTTGCCTGCAGCACCAATCAGAATACCCAGATCGCGCATGGCATTTATAACCTGACTGGTCAGTTGCGCGTCGGCGTTGCCGGCAGCATTGACCAGGTCCACACCGAGAAACAGGCCAGCGCCCCGCACGGCTTTAATGCAGGTAAATTCGTCCATCAGGGCGTTCAGTTCACGCTTGAACAGCGCACCGGTCTCACGGGCGTTATCCTGCAGATGTTCGGTCTGAATGGCGCTTAATACTGCCTGCGCAGCGGCAATAGCCGCATGGGTGCCGGCAAAGGTATTGAAGTAGCCTTCCTCATCGGCAAACGTCTGCAGTAATGCATTACCTGTGATCAGTCCGGCTACCGGGTAGCCGTTCCCCATGGGCTTACCAAAGGTGATGATATCCGGCACCAGTGGCTTCTGTTCTGTACTGTGACGTAAGTACCCCCAGAATTGCTCGCCCGTGCGGGCAAAGCCTGGTTGCACTTCATCCGCAATAAAAAGGCCTCCGGCTTCGCGCACAATATCCACAGCTGTGGTTAAAAATCCCGGGGGATGGGAATACACACCATCGCTGGAGAAAATACTGTCAACCAGCAGAGCGGCCACACCATAGCCATGATTACTGAGGGTATTAATGGCGCGGTTTATTTCCAGCGTGATCGCCGCCTGCGCCTGCTCTGGCGTCAGGTCCTCCTGCTGCAACGCATCCAGCGAAAAGGTTGCCACCCAATCAGGGACTTTTTTGCAGGACGACGGCGACACCTGATTCACCAGATACGTATTACCGTGATAGGCCGCTTCAGAGACAATCACGCCCTGTGCACCACTGGCAAGAAAAGCCAGGCGCAATGCCACATCATTGGCTTCACTGCCGGTGCAGGTCATCAGCAGGCGTGGATCNTTCAGATANTCNCTGCGGGTATCGGGGACTGTCGANAACAGCTGCTGNGCATAATCNTGGCTGGCTTTATTCAGATAACGGCTGTGGGTATTCAGCTTTTTCAGTTGTTCGCTGACCGCCAGCTGCACTGCCGGATGCGCGTGCCCCAGCACGGCGACATTGTTGTATACATCGAGAAAACGATTGCCATCGCCATCAAAAAGCCAGGCACCGTCACCATGAGTAAACTCCAGTGGTTTGCGATAAAACAGTACGGAAGTCGGCCCCATGGTGTGCAGCCGTTCCTGCACCAGACCATCGATATGTTCGTTACCGCTGGCAGAAAAATCACAGGCATTCTGATCAAGAATTTTCTTAACCGCCCTATTTTTCCCCGCCTTTGATGTATTTTCCGGCTGCCGGGTCATTACGCCGGCTCCTGTGTACTGAGCTTTGCCAACGACCCATTAACCACATCATTGAGCAGCTCATCCTGCAGATAGCGCGCGGCCAGCATGGCCGTACCGCGGGTAAACTCTTCGCCCTGCTGCTGTGCCAGTTCGGTTTCTGAATGCGAACCAATCCAGGCCAGCAAGGTCATGCGGCGCAACATAATAAAGGTTGGAATTTCTGCAATATCATCTGCGCCCAACTGACCCTGAGTCTGATAACCTTCGAGCCAGGCGGAAATCAGTTGCGGCAGATCGTCACGGGTTTCGATAAAACTGACGGCACTGGCGAGATCGTACATAAACCAGCCAAGGCCGGCATCATCGAAATCAATCACCCGGGTTTCACCGTTGGACTCAAGCAGATTGGCCAGCCGCAGATCGGCGTGAATCAAACCAAACTTATCATCACCAGCACCGTAAGCGCGCAGACGCTGTTCCAGTTTGACCTGGGTATTTTCCAGCACCACGTTCATATCGGCACACAGCCCCGGCGCTTCGCGCCAGTCGCCCCACAATTTCACTGCGCCCATACAGCCGTCAAAATCCCACACCAGACGCTCAAAATACTCTGGCCGCGTCCAGCCACGGGCATGCTGATGCATCCGTGCTGTCACGGCACCCAGACGCTTAAAGGGTTCGATCAGCTGCGACTCGTCCGGTGCTTCGCCGGGAATCAGTTCGAACAGCACGACAAAACGGCTTTCATTTAATTCCGCAGTTTCGACAGTCTGAATAATTTCATTATTTAATGCGGGAATGGCCTGAGGAGTCGCCAACTGTGCTTCTGCCTGCAGCGCTTTCATCCACGCCAGCTCAGTACGGATAGCATCTTTGCTGTGATAGCCGGTGCGATGCACGCGCATAATCACCGGCTGCGGCGCGCCGCTTTGATCTTTTACCGGTGAATCATCAGCACTGATCAGATAGGTCGCATTCTCAGACAGGCTGAGTAATTTAATCCCGGCCCCGGCATTTATGCCCCAGGCCGGTAAGGCGCGTTTGGCGACAGCCAGCAGATGATCCAGCTGCTGCTGAGGGGTCAGTAATTCAAAAGGTTCTTTTTCCGTAACTGTCATAACAATTCCAATAAAGTGCAACTCCCGCACAGAGGCGGGAGTATGGCTTTAAAGACATCAGATTGCCGTCAGGCAATACAGAAAATCAGTTAACCGGATCGTATTTTGACAGCCAGTCGATCAGAATCTGATGATAATGCGTCAGGCCTTTATATTCGATTAACGGCTCCGGTAAGTTCTTCATAACACGATGCATACGCCGTGCCCAATCTTTATTCGTGACCAGATCGTCCATACTGATCAGATAAGTACGGATACTGAACATCAGCGCATTGGAACGGGCCATACGGTCGAGAACCTGCAGTTCTACCCGCAGATAGACCTTTTCACCAACGTTTTCCGGCGTTACTGAGCGGTTTTCAACACCCCACATTGGGTAGGTTTCCGGTGACGTATCCATGCGTGCATTCACGGTTAAGGTCCAGTTCAGTCTGCGCACCGGGCGGTCAACCGGAATCGCTGTGAGATATTTCAGTGCACGATCAAAAACACCCATTTCATGCGCCATCGGAACCGGGCCGTGCCATTCCTTAAAACTCATGCCGGCATCAAAGGCCAGTGACCAGTCTGCCGGACAGGTGACAATGCCCGCGTCGAGAAATAAATCGCCATCACGCTGATCCAGCAAAGCGATATCGCCCTGTACCTGACGGCCCATGTATTCCAGTGGTGGGCACGGCAGCGTGCTGCTGTCACCGAAGGTAAAAACGTCGTCGAGTTTCAGCAGCCGATTCTGCCAATGCCATTTATCGCCATTTCGTTCAAGGCGGAAATAGTCCGGGTAATCTTTAGCCATGCTGGTCATCGCACGTTCGATAAAGTCCCAGCAGGCCTGTTCCATATGTGGCATGGCCAGACAGCGTTTTGGGTTTTCTTTCAGAACCAGGTCACGCTCGGCCATTTCCGACAGGTAATGCTCGTCAATATCAAACAGAAATTCGTTTACGGAACCAACCGGGCCTGGCAATGTATGCGGCTCGATATTAACGGAATAAGAATATTCGTCTTCCGGAAAAGGAAACGGAAAGCGCTCAATCGCTTCTTCACTGTTAGTGTAAGTAAAATCGTCGCGGAATGTTTCCAGCTTAGTTGGTGCTAAACGCATAATCCTTCCTCACAAATCCAGTGTCAGACTGTCGCTGACGGCGCGGGATACACAGGGCATCACGCATTGATTGCTGTTCTTTTCATCGGCAGATAAAAAATCATCGCGATGTTCCGGAATACCATCGGTCACTTTGGTAACGCACTGGCCACACACACCACCGCGACACATATTGGCGACTTCAACGCCGGCGGCTTCCAGTGCTTCCAGCATGCTGGATTCACTGTCGACCACTACCTGCTTATCGGTTTTGGCCAGATTAACCAGAAATGGCTTGCCCGGTTTGGGCGCAGCAAATTCTTCATAATGAATAATACCGGCAGGAATACCCAACGCTGCGGCTTCATTTTTGACGGCATCGATCAGCGTATCCGGACCACAGATATAGACGTGGGTACCCGGTGTAAGCGTACTTAACAACTGCTGCACGACGCACAGCTGACCATTATCCGAGTCATAGCTGAAAAAACGCTCACCCAAATCATCTGCCAGTTTCTGACGATAAGCGCCGGTCTGATTGCTGCGGTACAGGTAATGCAGTTCAAAATCCGCGTTACGACGCTGCAGCTCCGGCAGATACGACATAAACGGCGTAATGCCAACACCACCAGCGATCAGAATATGTTTTTGGGCTGCCCAGTGCGGGGCAAATAAATTGGCTGGCGGTGTAATCTTAAGTACATCACCTTCTTTCACCTGAGTGTGCATAAACACCGAGCCACCACGGGATTCATCCTGCAGGCGCACGGCAATGTGATAGGCCGAGGTATCAGCCGGATCACTCATCAGCGAATAGGCATTGCGATAGGTTTTATTTTCTCCGGCCATTTCCACCATGACATGAGAACCGGCAGAAAAAGGTGGCAGAGATTCATCAACCGCGGCCAGACAGAATTCACGGATTTTCGGCGCTACATCATTTACGGCGGTCACACGGACTGCGATCATCTGATTACTCATCAGCTTAATTCCTCCGCTTTTTCCGGCAGGTCCGCCGGATCTTCTGCATCAATCTGTACACCGACGTAAGCGCGGTGAATTTTAGAGAAGTGATCACGCACCAGCAGATTACGACCACAGCCGCTGCATACTGCAGGTGACTGTGTTACTGGCTCGGTAATTTCGTAACAGTGGGTACAGAACAGCCGGCGCTGATTATTCACCGGCGGCAGCAGATGAATCTGCTCCATAATAAAACCGGCATCCTGAATCAGTTTGGCCACGTCCCAGATAAAGGCCTCTGTACCCGCCACATAAAAGCTGGATGACAGTGGTAAACCCGCCAGAGTGGTGGATAACTCTTCAATGCCATTGGCTGCAGACAAACCAATGGTTAACACGTCGAAACTGCTGTCACCGCTGTTACAGGCAGCGATCAATGGCGCCAGCAGAGCGTCAGCCTTATCCCGCTCAACATCCTGCTGAGTGATAAAAATCTGATGCTGAGTCGCACTGTTGAGACTCACTGGCGGATACTGTGGCCGGCTTTTTACGCCGGGCACCAGTTCTAAATCTGATCTGGTTAATTCTGACTTGGTCAGTTCTGGCTTTTCTGCACTCGCTTGCATACCAAACTCCGGGAGATTAAAACCATTCACCGCCGGATAATCACTCACAGCGGGAGAAAACCTGGCACCTGAGATTTCCACCGGCTTTCGGGCCAGCAGAATGCATATCTCTGCATATCAGGATATTTTTATTCCTGTCAGGAAAGGCAAAATCCAGACCACCCCCTGAGTTTCTATCTAAACCATTGTTTATTAAAAGGTTTTTGATTTTCAGAAGGGTATTGTCGGAATAAAGCTGCACAAATCCGGTTCAGGACTGCTGCATATCAGTTCACCAACTGGAGGAGGAAGTCGCGGGACCTGATATACAGCAGAAACGTTACCCGATTACCCGGGCCTCAGCCCTCGCCTTCGCGACGCTGACCACAGAAGAAGCCAATGCCGTAGCTGTCGGTTTCAAACGTAATGGTGCTGCCCGCCGGGAAATAGAACACATCACCGGCTTTGGCATGGGCAACATTGCCGTCCTGATCGGTGATTTTAAATTCACCTTCAACGATGCATTTCATTTCGTGATAGGTGTAGTCATACACCAGTGGCGCTTCGGATTTTTTCAGATGAAAGAAGCCGGCGGCGATGGTTTTGTCTTCATCGGTAGATACCGCCGTATCACCCAACCAGGCGTTAACCCCCGGGCGTTCCATATCCGGCTGTTCTGCTTTGATCGCTTCCGGGAAAAATTTCATTGCTGGCATAATCGTTACCTCGTTTTACTGCGTTTTTAAAATTATGAACGTACCCGTGTACGCTCGGGATCGTAAAATGGTGTGGTTGTTACTGTGGCTTTTAAGCGTTTTTTATGGCCATCAAGCTGACCAACCTCAAGCTCCGTGCCTGGCGCAGAAAATTCGGGCGCAACACGGCACATGGCAATCTGTTTGTTGAGTAAAGGTGAGCGGGTAGCACTGGTGATCACGCCCACCGGATAGCGGCCGCTGTAAACCTCATCGCCATGGGAAACGGTTTCAGTGTCTTCAATAAATAAGCCGACCAGCTTTTTCCGGCTTTCCGGATTCTGTGCCGCCATGGCTGAACGTCCGACAAAATCATCTTCTTTAGTTTTCATCGGTACGGTAAAACCAATGCCGGCTTCATAAGGGTTGGTCTGCGGACANAATTCATGCTCGGCAAAAATCAGCCCGGCCTCGATNCGCAGCATATCCAGTGCATCAAATCCCATGGGGGCAATACCGTATTGCTGACCGGCTTCCCAGATCGCGTCCCACAATTCAGTGCCGTGATCCGGATGACACCAGATTTCAAAACCCAGCTCACCGGTATAACCGGTACGGGATACCATCACCGGCATCCCCTGCGGACCACCTAAGCGGCCAATAGTGAAGTGAAACCAGCGTAAATCTTTTACATCCGGCTGATGGGCAGGTGTCCAGATAATTTCGCTCAACAAGGCACGGCTTTGCGGCCCCTGCAGAGACAGGTTATGAATCTGCTCTGAAGAATTCTGCACCCGTACGCGATAGCCTTTTTTCTCCGCCAGTTCGCGCAGCCAGGTTTCCATATAAGGATCACCGGCAACGAAACGGAAATTCTGTTCACCTAAGCGGAACAAGGTACCGTCATCTATCATGCCGCCGGTTTCACAACAGACAGCGGTATAAACAATTTCACCAATGGCCAGACGCCGTACATTGCGGGTTAAAGCAAACTGCAGCAGCTCTTCCGCATCCGGGCCGACTACTTCAAATTTGCGCAGTGGGGTTAAATCCAGCAGCGCTACTCTTTCGCGGCAGGCCAGATATTCTGCACGGGCACCGTAGCCATCGTACTCACCGGCCACCCAGTAGCCGCGGTACTCGGTAAAATGACTCGACATCGCCGCTGTACGCGGATGAAAAGCGGTCTGTTTGGTCATACGCGGTAATTCCTCTGGCAGAGTGCGGTAAGCGATGGCACGGGGAAATTCTTCTTCTGCGCTGTAGACGCGCACATGAATATCGGTCGGTGTCCAGCCATTGGCCGGATCAATGTCATCGGGACAGGCAGAGCTGCCGATCAACAGATCGCGNTGGGCACGCANCAATACGTAATCCCCGGCNCGGGAAAATGGCTCGTCTGAAAAAATNGTGCCGCAGTCGCCGACACTGGTATTAAAAAATAAATTAATTGCCGGCCAGCCGGCGCGTGGCGCTATGCCATACGGCTTCAGTGCCTTATTAAAATTATCGCTGCAGCTGACATGACCAAAATAGCCGGCGTCTTCATAAAATTTATTGGTGCAGGCGAATAAAAAACTGTCGTGGCGGCCCACNGTATCCTGCACAACTTCCAGCATGCCCTGCATATCNGCATCGAGNAATTTCGCATGCAGACCCGGCTGTGGCAGATTCAAACCCTGAATCGTACGTGTCGCCGTTGCATCCAGCATGACTTCCCGGCCTTCCNGTATTGCCGCCAGATCAAAGGCNATTAAATCCGAGCACTGCTTGCCGGCGACATCAATAATCTGAATCCACTGCCCGGCTTTTACTTCATACACATCGGCTGTGCTGTTTTTNATGCGATATTCCGCCACAGGTTCTGCCAGAGGCTCCGGCAGATCGTCATAGGGCTGTGGAGCATCCAGAGCGCCCCACAGTTGTANNGTCAGTTCAGTGGGTGCCATCTGCACAGCGCCTGCTGCGTAGTTTTCTGAGTAGTTNTCTGCGTCGCTATCTGCATCGTCTGTAGTCAGCAGCAAAGATTTACCTGGAGCAATAATAANCAGCTCCGCATCTGTGCTCAGNGTCATGCNCGGTAACGCATCGGCCGNAAAGACCAGCGCCTGATCCAGCAGTGCAGCGCTNACGCCCCACTGATCAAACTTCTGNTGCAGGCNNCGNGCTGCCTGACTGCCTTCACTCAGCTGAGCTTTGGTGAGGCTGGCCTCTGCAGTCTGCAAACCGGCAAAAGCACTGTGCTGGCCGTTAAGTACCAATATTTCACAGGGCTGAAAGCCGCAGGCTGAGGTGATCTGCAGATAATCTCCGGCACGGGCCTGAATGCGCAGCGCCTGCTGCCCTTCTGCACGCCAGACACGGGAAGGAGGCGACACTCTGTCGATACNNCCTGACTGCGCTGANTCCATGACCTTCTCCTGCCTGACTATCAAATTGTCTGAAATTGTCGTCGTTTCGCCTGTTACCTGAGCTGTCGCTGTACAGGTGTTGACGGAGAACACACAGCACCGGGATCGCCCATTTCAGTTCTGGTTTGCGCCACTGCTGTGCGTTTTGCGGGTCACACAAGAGAGCGCTTCCAGGTAAAAAACCAGGGCGGCCGGACTCTGATACTGCTTAAACGACCCCGGAACTGGTGTTTCTCACTGGTTAATAATGTTTACCAGCAGGATTTTTCTCTCAATCCTCCGCTGGGAGTACCCACTTGGTAGTAGCAGGGAAAAAAGCCGTGGGAATGGCACAACTTCTGCTCATACAAGCGGGCAGAAAACAAAAGGAGCTGCCGGCGAAAGACCGGTGCCCAGAGGAAAGACGTACTCAATACGCGAAAACACAGGAGGGGAATATGTCAGCCGTTACTGATCAGAAACCATCCCGCTTTTTTCACTGGATGCAGTCATGGTTCAGTAAAGCCCGGCCCATGGCGGCGGCCAGAATGCCTGCGGACTATCAGGCGCTGACGCTGGAGCTGGCCGCTGCGGACGACAGCAGCATGAGTCAGATCATTCAGCGCAGTCAGCAGCGTCTGCGCTATCTGCTGCATGATCATTCACTGCAACTGGCAGTGGTATTACCCGCAGCCAGTGGCGGCCAAACCCTGTTTCATGCCGGTGGCATTGGCAGTGATATTGGCGACAGTGCTGCAGACAGTTACTGGCTGCAGACTCTGACGCTGCAGCTGACGTCGGCGGATCTTGTGCCCGGTGGCCGGGATCATCAGCGCACCATTGCGTTATCCCACAATGAAGACATTACCCTGTGTCAGCTGGACCTTGGCGCGGACAATAACCCGGGCTGGCTGGCTGTACTTTCATCGCTCAGCGATTACGACAAAGAATCTCTTTATTCCCTTACCCAGACACTGCGTCCCGCCTTTTCCCAGGGATTAACCATTTATTGCCAACGTCAGCAGGCTGTCGCTGTGGCACTGAAGCAGGAACGCAGCGCACAGGCGGCCGAACTGCATGACTCTCTGGCACAGGTATTAGGCTACCTGCGCATCCGCACCGCGCGGCTACAGACATTTGCCGCTGACAGCGAAAATTTCTGCCAGCAACAGAATGCCATCCGCGAGATCAGTGATGAGATAGCCGGCCAGACACTGATGGCCTACCGCCAGGCACGGGAACTGATTTCGGCCTCACGCCTGACATTGCGCGAACAATCGCTGGAGCAGATTTTCAGCCATGCCATTGATGAATTTGCACAACACAGCGCCATCGTCTTTCAGCTCGATAACCGCTGTACAGATATCTCATTGAACGAGCGCCAGTTAACCCAGTTAAGCCATATTGTGCGTGAATCTCTGGCCAATATTGTGCGGCACTCCCATGCCTCTCATGCCCGGATCCGCGCGCTGTTACGCCATGGCAAACTGCAGATAAGCATTGAAGACAATGGTCGCGGTATTGCCGGAAATCAGGCGCGCAGCGACAGCTACGGACTGATGATCATGCAGGAACGGGCTGCCACCATCGGCGCACGCTGTGTCATAAAGGCAAGGAAAAGCGGTGGCACCGTGGTCGAAATCAGCTTTCCTGTTAAAGACAAATAAGCTCAGAGAAAAACCTGCGATAAAAACATCGCTGAAAAATACACTCAGAGAAAACAGTTTCAGGGAATAATCGCTATGAACGCGTCACCGGACATCCACACCACCACAGTCGCCAGTGCCGAGCCGACCATCCATGCCGTGGTGGTGGATGACCACCCACTGTTCCGGCGTGGTTTGGTGCAGCTGCTGAAAGAAACACCAGGGTTCCGTGTGTTAGCGGATTTTGATAATGCCCATGACTATATCGCCCAACTGGATCAGTACGACGCTGAATTATTACTGCTGGATCTGCAGATGCCGGATATTTCCGGCCTCGAAGCGTTGAAACAGATCCGTGCCAAAGGCGGCAGTATGCGCATTGTGATGGTAACCGCCTCGGATGACAGTGAGCATTTAATTGAAGCTCTGAGCGCCGGGGCCGATGGCTACCTGCTGAAAGACACCGCCCCGGATGAAATGACCAGCCAGTTGCGTAAAGCCATGCAGGGCGAAGTTGCCCTCAATTCTGTTGCCGTCAATATTCTTGCCCGCGGTCTGCGCAATGGTCAGTTTAATGGCCAGAATACTCTGCAAAGCAATGAACAGAGTAATGAAAGCCGCCACGAAACCGCCACCGAAAAAAATACCATCCCAGCGGATTACGCCGATACCAATGAACTCACCCAGCGTGAACAACAGACCCTGCAGCTGATCAGCCAGGGCATGAGTAATAAATTGATTGCCCGTGAACTGGGCATCAGTGATGGCACTGTAAAAGTGTACGTAAAAAATATGCTGCGCAAACTGAATCTGCATTCGCGTCTGGAATTGGCAGCCTGGGCATACAATCATGGAGCGACAGGCACAGTACAGGATACAGCAGAAAAAACGGAACAGGATTAATGGCATTGCTTAATTTATTCCGCACTGAATCGTCACCACAGCTGGACTATTCCATGGAACAGCTGCTGGATTCTCTGGAAGACGTTGTACTTACCGTGACGCAGGGTGACTGTCTGCAATATGTGAACCGTTGCTGGGAAACGCTCACTGGCGTGAGTAAAAAAGACAGCAGTGGCCGTCCACTGACAGCCTTCTTACACCCGGAAGATATACACAACTGGCGTATGGCTGTGCAGGAAGTTACAGCAACCCGCCAGAGTCAGATGATCTGGATACGCATCAGTGGTCCGGATGATGACGTGCGCTGGTGTGAAATGCGCCTGCAGTCGATGAATCCGGGCACACTCTACCCCATCAGTGCAACCCTTTGTGATATCACCCCTCAGGTGCGGGAAGATGAGATCCGTAATGCCAGCCACCGCAGTCTGAACGGCCTGGTACAGAATGTACCTGCCATGCTGTTCCGCTCGCGCAATAATCTGAGCTGGACCATGGAATACGTCAGCGACGGTTGCCTGGAAGTAACCGGCTACCACCCGGAACAGCTGATTAACGAATCGCAGCTTTCTTACGGCTCTATGATTGACGCACAGGATGCCGGCTATGTGTGGAGTGAAGTGCAGGATGCTCTGCGCCATAAACGTCCGTATGAATTGATTTATCATATCTGTGATGCTGATGGTAAACGTCGAACAGTGCGGGAAAAAGGTCGTGGAATTTATTCCGCCAGCGGACAGGTTCTTGGTGTTCAGGGCGTTGTTTTCGAAAGCAGTCATTAATCACTGATAAAATTCAGCCTGAATATTAAAAAATAACTGTTTTTACACCCTTTTGGTTACCCACACGGGGGAGTAGGTAAAAACCTTAAATCTTTTTATCTTGGTCTTATCAACTAAAAAGGAGATCAAGATGACTCAGCGTGTTGCAATTATTGGTGCAGGACCCAGTGGCATGGCTCAACTCCGGGCTTTCCAGTCAGCGCAGGAAAAAGGTGCTGAAATTCCGGATATGGTTTGTTTCGAAAAACAAAGCGACTGGGGTGGCCAATGGAATTACACCTGGCGCACAGGCATGGATGAGAACGGTGAACCGGTACACACCAGCATGTATCGCTATCTTTGGTCAAATGGCCCGAAAGAATGCCTTGAATTCGCCGATTACACGTTTGAAGAACATTTTGGCCGCGCCATCGCCTCCTACCCTCCCCGCGAAGTATTATGGGACTATATTAAAGGCCGCGTAGAAAAAGCCGGCGTACGCAAATACATCCGTTTTAATTCCGCCGTACGTCATATCGAATACAGTGAAGAAAATGATAACTTCACCGTCACCGTTCACGATCACAATGACGACAAAATCTACAGCGAAGTTTTTGATTATGTCGTGGTCTGCAGTGGTCACTTCTCAACACCGAACGTTCCCGAATATCCTGGTTTTGCCAACTTTGGTGGCCGCGTACTGCATGCCCACGATTTCCGTGACGCACTGGAGTTCAAAGACAAAGACATTCTGGTCGTCGGTTCCAGCTACTCTGCTGAAGACATCGGTTCTCAATGCTATAAATACGGTGCGCGTTCCATTACTTCCAGCTACCGTTCAGCCCCCATGGGCTACAAGTGGCCGGAAAACTGGGAAGAAAAGCCGGCATTGACCCATGTTGATGAAAATGTCGCCTATTTTGTCGATGGTACCAGCAAGCATATTGATGCCATTATTCTGTGTACCGGTTACATCCACCACTTCCCCTTCCTGAATGACGATCTGCGTCTGGTTACGGATAACCGTCTGTGGCCACTGAATCTGTATAAAGGCGTGGTGTGGGAAGATAACCCGAAACTTTTCTATATTGGTATGCAGGATCAGTGGTACAGCTTCAACATGTTTGATGCTCAGGCATGGTATACCCGCGATGTGATTATGGGTCGTATTCCATTGCCATCCCAGGATGAGATGCGCGCCGACAGTGCCCAGTGGCGCATCGAAGAGCTTAAGCTCGAAACCGCCAAAGAAATGTACGAATATCAGGGTTCATATATTCTGCACTTAATTGAACAGACGGATTACCCGACATTCGATATTGATGGTGTTAACCAGACCTTCCTGGAATGGAAGCATCATAAAAAAGAAGACATCATGGGCTTCCGTAATAACTCTTACGCTTCCCTGATGACAGGAACCATGTCACCTCCGCATCACACACCATGGCTGGAAGCTCTGGATGATTCGCTGGAAGCCTATCTGGCTAATGGTGAAAGTTCAGAGATGAAAAAGAAAGCCGCAGGCTGAGCTTCAGCCTGCCGGAAAAAGCAGCCCCTGTCAGGCCACTGCTGTCCCACAGTTTGGGGCAGCAAATGAAAAAGCCTGGTTCCAAGTGTTATTCTGTTGTTACCACACA